>JANOAJ010000171.1:0-28498 GCA_031411035.1 Sphingomonadales bacterium | reverse complement strand
CTGAAGGCGCTTCAAGAACGCCTTCGCGATTTTGACGACATTGTCTGCGTGCTGATCCTGATCGAGGCCGTGCGTGTGATTGATTATGAGAACGTGCTAATGGGTTCGAGCGCGGACGAAAGGCATCATCTTCCCTATCCGGAATTTGATATAATGTGCCGGGGCTGGAATCCTCTGATGAGCTGCCTGCTACCCCGGCTGCCGAAGCTCGTCGGCATACCGATTCAGGAAAGCACACCGGAAAGTCGTTCGCGGGCACGATCCCTGTTGCACGCGTTCGGGAAATGCGCCGTTCTTCAGAAGGCAGCCGATATGGCCCGTCATGGTCTGATAGTCGGAACGGAAATCGAAAACATCCTCAGCCTTAGAATGACATTCGCTCAGGACAGCGATCACTTTCTGGACCAGTTGGAAGAGGAGAAACTTGAAGCCGTTTTGAACGGCGGCGATGAGGGGAAGGAAACACCCAATCGACTGTCACGGGAGCAAGTCGACGAGCTGGTCGCATCGCTCGTTTTTCCGTTCGAAACCGGTCATGGAACGATGGTCGGATATGATGCCGATCCCAGGCTCGATGCTCATTTTATTGAACTGGTCGGTGAGCGAACCATGAAATGGCGAACAGAGGCCGGCATACATCCCGGTGTCCAAGCTTCGGGACTGGACGGCGCTGACGTTGCCGCCGTCGCGCTGATGCTGATCAGCTTCTACCTCAAGCACATCTGGTTCGTGGGAGTTGGGAGCAAGCGCTTGGAAGGCATAAATTACTGCATGAGCCTGACAATCTGGAAAAAGCCCGAGGATCTGGTCGATTCAATCGCCGATTTCACAAGCATCAGTGTCGAACGGGTGGAAGCCGCGCTCAAAACGGTGCTCGTGACCAAGGATGACGCGGGCTATTTTGGCCACGAAGGAACACCCTTCATGCCGCTGCTTCTGGAAATCTCCGACGGATACTGGCTTGCACCCGTCAGCAGCATTTTTCGCAATCCTCTGCAGGCGATCAGAATGCTGAACGAACATCGATTTCCGTCAATCGGCCCGTCGATCAGGGCACCGAGGGAAGAATGGATGATCTCCGATCTTTGCGGATTGTTTCAGGGAAATCGCTATCAAATCGTGGATACCCCGACGAGGCTCAAAAGGAACAACGTCACTATCACCGATATCGATGCCGCAATCCTTGACAAGACGACCGGAGAGTTGGCGATCTTCCAGCTCAAATGGCAGGATTTCGGATCAAATCTCCTGCGAAAGATCAGGAGCAGGGCAAAAAACTTCGTTGATCAGGTGACCACCTGGGCAAACCATACAGAAGGCTGGATTGAGGAATTCGGCGAAGCCGAGCTATGTCGAAGCCTTCGAGTGAAATTACCGAAAGGCGCTTCCCTGACCGGGATCAGGCTGTTTGCCATCGGCAAATCCAATGCCCGCTTCGCGAGCTATGGGTATGATCTTGTGCATCCTAAACTCGCGGCCTGCAACTGGGACCAGTTTGTTCGACTGCGTTATGAAATCGGCCCTGCGGATATCGTTTTCTCCGAAATTCACGCTCGGATTCTGTTGGAGAAGTCGCGGATTCTGGATCGAAAGCCGCTGCCATGTTCTATCGAAGTCGGCGATATGACCGTTCGGTTCGAAGACATGTGGAGCACATCGGAATAAGCTTCCGAGGATATTTCATTCGGTCGTTATGCCTTCTGCATGGGCCTTGTCGGCAATTGCAAGCAGCACGCCACACTGCAATTCTGTTGGAATCTTCGAAGGCATCTGCGTGGCAATGTTCAGAACACCGATTTCCTTGGGTGACAGGAGCCGTTTTGCAGAAAGGGCCAATTGAATCCGGTTCCAGTGCGCGGCCGGAATTTCAAGAACGCGGCGTTGGGCCTCAATCCCGTTGTCGACTTTTTGCGTCTTTCTCGCGGTCCTGACTTCGACTGCCTTGTCCTCGGAGGACAGCAGGGCATCCCTGAATTCATCGGGGAGAAGCTTCTCGATCTCTTCGACTTTTACAAGAAGCCGCGCCCAACAGGCATCGCGCTTGCACCATTCTGAGATGTTGGAAATTCCCTGTGGCGGTTGCACAATATCATCGTTCACCGCTTTTGAAACGACAGCCAGCGCCTTTTCGAGAATGGCGTCGATGCCCTGCGCGCTCCAGACTTTCAGGAAGTCGATGCTCTTCTTCTGACGCTGGGTGATCTCGCTCAGGATTGCGAGACTGTATGCCACGATATTTGCCCGGTAGCCGCCATTGTACCAGGGCTGGGCTGAAACCAGCTTTTCCGACGCCCGGAATATCAGCGCGCGTGCGATAGCGCGTTTGAAGTAAAACTCGTTGAATCCGTCGGGCGATTTCTCCCATTCGCGCCCCACGCGCAGAGCGTAACGGGCAAAATTCTTTTGCGCCCCCAGGTTGACCCATTTGGGGTGGTCGTCCCAGACATTCTCGAATTTCGCGAGGTCGGTCTTAGTAAACATCTGAGGCTTCGGATGTTCAGCTTTGAAGGCTTTCTGGCCTGCTGGTGAGAGCTTTGCCTGATCGTCCGCGTATTGGCCCCGCGCCCGCTCGTAAAACCACTTGGTTTCACGCTGCGCGCCCTGCTGAGCGGGTGCCCAGATGCGCCGCGAGAAATCCTGAAGGCGGACATGAAACGGATGGTTGGAAAAGAAGTCGGCGGCGTTCACCCGGTTCTGAGTGTTGGCATATTCTGATATTCGCGGAACGATCAGGTCGCTTTCGGAACTGTCGATAACCGAAAGCTTCATCTGCACGAAAATGTTGGAAAGGGTAGCCTTGTCCTTGCGCTGGGTATGGAAAAGCGAAGCGGTCGTCTGGCCGCCGTTGACGATCTGAAGGTCCATGATCCTTGTGATCTGGAGCCCGGAATCGGTCAGCGTGGTTTCCACCTCCTGAGCCGTCGCTGTAATACCGTTATTGTACGCAAAAAACATTCCTGGTTCGGTGAGGATTGTCGTGCGGATACCCTGATTCACTTTCGCGCGGGCCTGGAGGAAACAGCGGACATTCTGCTCAAGAAGCTTCGCGCCGAACTTGTCGTAAAGGGTCGCCAAGATTTCAGCGGGCATGACGATCAGATAGGACTGGAATGAGTCTTCGCCCAGATGTGCCGGGAGGCAGGAAATGCCCTTTCCGAACATCTCCTGAAAATTCAGATCAAGCGGTTCCTTGTGCCCTCGGGAGCTCTGCTGCCGCTGAAGCCGGGACATATCCCAGATATGGTAGCTTGCCGGGACGCCGGCGACGGCATTGTCTTCAAGCGTTTGGATTCTGCCGCTGAGAGATCGCTCAGAGGCGAGAACAAAATTGACGTGACGGATCAGGTTTTTCCGATCCGCGATCTGCCTGGCAAGGCCGTATTCGGGTGTGGTAATCTCAAGATTGAGCGTGTTGGCGAGACTCGCCTCGAAGAAATTCACGACACGCTTGAAGGCGGCATCCACTTCCGTTCGGGTGAGGGATTCGAGCTCTTTGCGGCAGTCAAAATCAGCGACGAAGATATCGAGAGCACCCTCGTCATTGAACCAGTAGCCGTCAACGCGCATACCTTTGGGCGCTTTATAGTTGCACGGCTCGAAGCCCTCGACGAAGCCGGTTTCCATGAGTTCATTGGATACCGCATCCATGAATTCAGAGAGCTGGTATGTGCCGTTGGCTTCGGCGCCTGCCAGCAGCTCCTGCCGGAAGTCGTGGAAAAAATCCTCTACGGTCTGTTCCATCACTGCCCCTCGAATATCAGCGAAGGCTCGCATGCGAATGCGGCGATCGCTTCAAGTTCAATGTCATACGAAACCCTGACCAGACCGTCGGGCAGCTCCGACCGGACGAGCCGGGGAAATCCGTCGGTGACCAGATGACACAGCGCTCCGCTGACAATAAATCCGGGCGTGTCGTATTCGGCAATAGGAGTGTAGCCGTAATCGGCCAGCTTGGCCGTGAAGTTTTGTAGCGCGTCCGGGTCGATAAGGTCGGCTTCAATGGAGCGCACCAGGTCGTTGAGCGAAACGGGCTGCTCGGATTCCGGCATTTCACTGAGGCGATAGATCTTCAGGAACAGGCGATCAGACAGCGATTCGAGCTGGTCCTCGGACGAAATCCTTACGGAGTTCCGTTCGCGGCCGGAAAGCGACTTGATTTCGACGGCCGTATTCTCGAAAATGAAATCCTGCTGGGAGCGATCCGGCCCCAGCCAGCAATCGACGGCGCGAGCATGGGACAGATGCTGCCCGTAGAGTTCGCGCAGAAACTGAAGTTCGGCAAAGAGCCCCCGCACTTCGTTCGAGGTCAGAATTCTTGCATCGCGCCCGGCGAGGAAAGCCTTCCACCGTTTGATGTGCATAAGGGCAATGCCAAGGGCCGCCGCCGCATCGGTCACAGGAGCAAGACTTGCGACCAGCGTCTGACACAGACCGAAGAACAGGTCGCGATCCACATGCTTTTCAAGCGTCAGGACGAGATTCTGGGTATCAGCCCGGTCTGCTCTCTTGAGGTCAACGTCGATCCCGCGCACGGAAACGCGGTCTCTGCGAAACTGGGGGGTGTGATCGCCCGCAAGCTCTATAATCAGGAGGCAGTGCCCTCCGCCGTCCTTCCCCCAGAAAGCCGGGACATTTTCAGTGCCCGCTACAAGCCTCACGCGATAGTCAGCGTTCGAATCCGGATTTAGGATTTCATCCCAGGGGACTGGTCTACTCGTCATAGTCGTCCTCATCGTCAGGATCGTCATCAAAGCTGCCGTGCATACGGTCCATCCAGACACGGTTGGCGACGACTTCGATTTCGGTTTCATAGTGGCCGGGCGGGAAGCTCACGCCGAACGCGGGTATCGGACCTGTGACAGCATCATTGCCATGCGGCTGAAGACTGTGAATCATAAGGAGCGGCTTGTTGCGCATCTCCCGGAAGTGGGTGTCGGACGGTTTTTTGCTCTTGCTTTTTTCGTCTTCGCTCGCGAGCAAGCCCGCTTTCGCAATCTGGGTGTCACTCAGCCCGAGCCGCTCATCCCCGCGTGACGCCACCCTGTCTTTGTTAAGCTGCCACGCACCACCGCCCAGAAGTGTCCCGACGACGCGTTCCTGTGTGCCGAGTTCGAAAGGTGCCAAGGCTTCGGTGCCTTTTCCGGTGGAGATCAGCAGCACATCGGCAACCGGATGGGCCTCCGCAAGTGTCCGCAGGTAGGTGACGATATCGGCTTTCCGATCGCTGTACAGATCGTGCGCTCTGAATCTGGTCAGAAAATCCTCAACGGTTTCAACCGGTACGTCCCGGTATATCCATCCTTTTTTCGTCAGCTCCTGTTTGACGCCGCCGAAATTATCGGACCAGAAGGAGCGGATCAGCTTTTCATTCTGAACGCTGATATCCCTGTCGGTGGGGACGATATAGCTTTCAAGAAGCCTGCCGCTGAAATTCTGCCGGACCACAATTTTCTGACCGGTCCTCATTTTGTTCGCCGCTGTGATCAGAAGGCTGTCAGGATGGGCCCTGACATAAAGGCCGAACTGCTTCGGGCTCATGCCGTCGCGGCGCATTCTCTTGACCTGCTGTGCAAGCTCTTCGGCGGCATTGGCAATGTGGGAATACCAGTTGATTGAATCCTGCGGGAGATGAACCCGGCAGATATCCTCGAAGTCGGGTCGGTAGCCGAACCACCGCCCCATCTGCATCAGCGTGTCGTACATCTTGGTGTTTCGATACATGTAGCTGATGATCAGGCCTTCGATGGTCAGGCCCCGCGACAGGCTCAGACCCCCGATCGCAATGGCAGTCAGGCCAACGCTTTCATCCTGATATTTTTTATAATCGAGAACTTCGTCACTCTTGCTGTTGATGACAAAGATTCTGAGGTTATCAAATACCCCGCGCAACGCTGCTTTCACCTCGATCCAGGTGTATCCGCAGTTTGCGTAGTCCTTGTCGAATGCACGTTTGAGCGCCTGCATATAGGCGTTCGCTGAGGAGACATTTTCCGGCATCGCGTAATTGGCTTTTACGGCCTCGCGGATCCTCTTCTCGCGAATGCTGATGAAGTCCCGCACCGACTTCTGCGTGGCGACGAAGCGCGACACGTTTATCATCATCGAACAGTGTTTGTTCGTCTGACCGCGCAGATTGCGGACGGCGCGAGCAACGATGAACTGATCCAGCGCCCGGTACAGACTGGGAGGCAGCTCGGGAACCGGGTCGTCCTTCTTGTGCGAGAACGGAAGATAATCTTCGCAATCTTCTATCTTTTCGAGAATCGTGGCGCTTGTCTCGTCGTCCAGAAACACCTTTTCGGGACCGAAATAGGTAGTCGGCGCATCCAGGCAGTAGATGAAATCGCGAGGGAACAGCTCGTCGCGCACGTCGTCATCATACGCTTCCGGATTGATGAAGATGTTTGCGAACGGTGTGGCTGTGTATGCCGCAGCAGGCGGGACGATCACCACCGACCTGTTTGCCGAGAATGGCGATGGGTATGCCGACGCCCCCGAACTAGTCAAGACGCTGGCAACCGCCAAAATGGCGGAGATTGAGGCGGGCCATCGTGCGGAAGGATGGAGCGATGTTCGGGCATCGCTCGAACGACCGGACGACTTTTACAACCTTGTCACTGTCCACGCCGAGGGGAAGCGGGAGCCGACCGAAGCCGAACAGGCCGAGCGCGCCCGTATTCAGGACGCGGCGGAAGCGCGCCTTGTCGAGCTTGGCAAGGGCAACCAGTGGGGCGACAGGGTGTTCAACGGGCTGGAGCGCGAAGCCCGCATCCTTGAAAACCGCTTGTGCGTGTTCACCGACGCGCAGAAGGCCGACAGTGCATTGGTGCTGTTCGTCGGCAATGGCGGCGAGATCGAGGCCAAGGCCATCCGCACCAAGCGGATTGCCAAGGGTGGCACCGGCGATGCGCCAGCGATCAAGCCAGATTTTTCGGGCGCGATGATCGAGACGCTATCGAAGATCAAGACGCTGGCCGTGCAGGAAGCGGTTGCCACCAATCCTGCGCTGGCGCTCGACATCTTGCTGGATTGTCTTGTCGGGCAGGGCATCCACAGCGAACCGTCCTTTTACTCCCCGCTGTCACTTCGGCTTGAAGGGTTCAATGCTGCCGTCCCCGACGACATGATGACACTTGGCAACATCGCATCGGTCGATGAGATTGGCAGCGGCGACTTCGCCGCACTGCCCGAGGTCAGCCGGTTCGCAGCCATTCAGGCGATGGATACCGAGGCCAAGGGCCAGTTGCTTGCCTTGCTTGTCGCGCGTCAGATCAATGGTGAGCAATCATCCGGCTCGCGCCCTGACCGTCGCCACAACCGGTTCGAGCAGATCGCCTTTGCCGCTGGCATTGATATGGCTGTCAAGTGGCAGGCACCGGTCGCCTTTTACGACCGGCTAAAAAAGCCTGTCATCCTGAAAATCATGGCAAAGACATTGGGGCAGGATGCTGCGGACAACTGCGCCAAGATGAAGAAGGGCGACCTTGCGGCTGCCGCTGCGCAGCGGATGGCCGGGCGCGGCTGGCTGCCGCCTGCGCTTGTCATTGCAGAGCCGGAGCCGGAGGAGGAACCTATGCCGAGTGTCGAAGATGGCAGCGATGACAACGATCGTGAAGAAGCCGCTTTTGATGACGAAGAATGTGCAGAAGCGGAATGAGGATGGAGAGCGGGCCGAAAGGCCCGCTCGCTCGTTTCCGTTTGCGGGTTTGCGCGCGCCGCCCCCGCGGGGTGGCAAACAGGCTGGCTCCAACTTCCTGTTACCTGCGCGGTAGCTTGTGGCGACCGCGCCGCTTGCGCGCGCATACCCGGAAATGGGTATAGACATATGCAGAAGGGCCGGATTCTGAGGATGGTGCAGAACGATATGCCCTGCTGGTGCGCAATGGAAGCGGTGATCTCCGCTCGAGATTGCACAACCGCATCATTCGCCGCTAGGAACGATATCAATGCGCGACCAGCTTGATCATTTGCCCCAATCCGCCCAGCGCGAACTGGCCCATGTCGTGCGCGTGCTGTTCGAAGAATTTGAAGCAGCGCTGCAGAGTGGCACGACCAAGTGGAGCAAGCAGGCCCGCATCTTCAAGATCGTGCTCTATGGCTCATACGCCCGTGGTGACTGGGTCTCTGATCCGGTTGGCGGATACCAGTCCGACTATGACATCCTTATCGTGGTCAATGACGAGCGGCTGGTTGATTTTGAGTTCTGGTCAGCCGCCGAAGACCGGCTGATGCGCGATGTGACGATCAACAAATCGCTGGCAGCCCCGGTCAGCTTCATTGTTCATACTCTTACGGATGTGAATGCCCAGCTGGAGCGCGGGCGGCCTTTCTTTGTTGATATCGTGGAACAGGGTGTCGCGCTTTATGAGGCGGAGGGGTTCGCCTTTGCTTCGCCGCGTCGGCTTGCGCCTGAAGAGGCGCGGGTCGAAGCGCAGAAGCACTTGTATCACTGGTTCGGCAGCGCCAGGGAGTTTTTGGGCGCTGCCCAATTCTCGGTTGAAAAGGGTTGGCAAAGCAAAGCCGCGTTTCTGTTCCATCAAGCGTCCGAGCATGCCTATCATTGCCTATTATTGACGTTGACCCTCTACAGCCCCAAATCCCATAGGCTGAACTTCCTTCGGTCGCAGTGTGAGCAGATTGTTCCGGCCTTGGCCGAGGCATGGCCGCGAGGGGCGAAATTCGAGCGGCGCTGCTTTGAGCTGTTGCGTCAGGCCTACGTGAATGCGCGCTATTCTCCGCACTTTGTAATTACGGATGAAGAGCTTGGCTGGTTGGGTGAGCGGGTTTCTATCCTGCTGTCGCTGGTCGAAGAGGCATGCCGGGGACATTTGGGGCAGGATGGATCCGTGGCGGAGTGAATGGTAATGGGTTTAGTAAGCGGCCTCCCATTGGCCAGGCGGCTCTTTTGAATGGCTGAAATCGACAACATTGCAGTCATCTGCGGAAAGTTTCAGATTGCACGGATGGGTAGACGATCAGGTGTGCCCCAACGCCACGATGAACTCAAGCGTCTCAGTCTCAGCGAACTCCAAGCCGTGCTACTGCGCTGCCAAAGCGCTCATCGGCGACGTCCGCTTCCCAGCCCTTCCTCATAGGATTTGGATTCTCCGGCAACCCGGGCGCGGTTCATGACGTCAAAGCCTGTGTCGCTCAACTGATCCGTGAGTTCGGCGGTGAGACCGGCAATTTCCCTAAACCTTGTTAGATAAACCGCTGAATTTGAGATGCCCCAGCCATCTAACACTGGCTGGCTCAGTGTCCCGATCTGGGATGGATTTCGCATGCATCAAATGACTCGCATTCCACTGAAGTCATCGTAAATTAGAAATCTATCTGTTTGGGGGGCGGAGACTGTGAGCCTGCATACACGATTGCTCTGTAGAGCCGCAACTCTTGGAATGTTCTCACTCCTGGTGCCCTCGAATGGCATTGCCGCAACAACTTACCAGATTCAAGATCTTGGAACTGGTTGGCAGCCAACAGGTATCAACGATCACGGGTTGATCCTCGGAAACATGTTTTTGGGCGGGGGACAATCGCAAATTGTACAGTGGCAGGGAGGATGCAGTGCCAACTGCTTGCAGAATCTCGGCACGTTAGGCGGCACCTCGGCCTATGCTAGTGGCATCAACAACTTTGGCGCTCTAACAGGCTTCACCCAGAACGGTTCGAGTCTGAATACCGCATTCATATATCGAAATAATGTCAGGACGGATTTGGGAACGCTGGGAGGGAATCAGAGCCAAGGCTATGCCATCAACGACTTGGGACAGGTCGCAGGGAGCTCAAACACGTCGCTCGGGTACGATTCTGCCTTCGTCTATGGGGCTGGAAACATACAAGATATCGGAACTGGCACGGCAACGGTGGGAGTTCCGGCATGGTTGGGGCAGAATAATTTTCTTACACCGTCTATCGCGCTTGGGATAAATAATCAGGGTCAAGTCGTTGGTAACACCCATCTTTTGGGTGGCACTGGATTCATGAGCGCCTTCGTTTATGATTCGACTTCAAGCAATCCGTATTCGATCATTTCTCCCTTAGCTTCACAGTCCGCAGGTAGCCGCTATCTTGGTGAGCCAACTGCGAGAATTTTCGCCACCGATATAAACGACTCTGGGCAAGTCGTGGGAACCACATTTGATGACGCAATTCGGGATTACCGGGGGTTTGTTTTTCAAAACGGTGTGTTCGCCGATTTGGCCGAAAATGTTGATCAAGCTTTCGCCATAAACAATTCTGGTCAAATCTTAGGCTTCAGTAACGCTGGACCTACTACCGGCATGGTGTTGGTCGAAAACGGAATTGTCTCTTCATGGGTTGAACTGATTGGAGAGGGCACTGGCTGGTCGCTCTCGACTGGCACTGGAAATATGAGCCTCAACAACGCCGGCCAAATTGTAGGCATCGGCTATCTCGATGGCGAGCAACACACCTTCTTAATGACGCCAAACCAGTCACCACCCTCGAGCGATGCGCAAGCCGCGACGAGCGCGCAACTGGCACGAATGGCCGAAGGTACATACAATGGTGTGGAGGAACCGATCGGAAGTGTCGGCCAATCCGACCCCATTGTCGGTGGGACATTTGGCAAGAAACCAAGCAGTTTTTTGGACACCAATGGCAGCCCCAGCGAGGGCACCTTCGCATACGCCGAAAGCTATGTCAGCAGGGGTGTGAACGGTGGCAGGGATCAAATTGTTATTGCAATTAGGGGCTCCTACTTCAGGGAGGACTTCGAGTTGCGGAATGGCAGCTTTCTTGGCGAAGGCGCGACGGATGGGTTCAAGGATGCCGCCAAGGATATCGCGGGATTGATTGCCCAGCTCCGCGCCGATCACCCCGAATTCGCCGATGCCGATTTCACGCTCACCGGCCATTCTATGGGCGGCGCGTTGGCGCAAGCACTCGCAGAAGTACTGCATTTGGATGCCGTCGGATTTAATGCGCCGGGCGCACGGTCACTGCTCAATGGGATTGGCGATGAGTTACGAGGAATCGCCCAAGGCAATCTTGATAGCGCCGCTTTTTCTCAGGACAGCTCATTAAAGACCATTCGCGCGTACGGGGATCAAGTTTCCAAGATCGGAGATGCATACAGCGGCCTGTATAGCGATATATCCACCGTGTTTTCTGATGGTCTGGACAGCACTGCGGCTCGGATCGCGATCGATTTGGCGAATGCGGCCGGTGGACTGTGTGCTTATCAATGTCACAGGATTGATCATTTGCGACAGGCTCTCGAGGAAGGGCGTCTGCTTGAGCCGGGGATAACTGATTCTGTAAAGACGCACGATCTTCCCATTCTGGGGGATTTGGACGCTGCCGCAGCCTTTAAACGCTTCATCTTGCGCGTAGATCCCAACCGAATTTTTGGACTCGATCCCAACGGCATAGGAGACGTGATCGAAATATCTATGTTGGATTCCGATGCGGACCTTAGTGGAATCGTCTTGCCCTCTCCGAAGGATGATTTCCCGGTTTGGTTCTTTGCAAATGGACAATGGACACAGCTGGGCGTGTTCGGCGGCTATGCCGAATTCGCCGTGCCTGCTGCAGATTTCTATCGGATCGGTCATGCAGGATTCTTGCAGGATGAAACTGGGCGCTTTGCGATCGGTCTGCGCTTTGCGTCGGAGGGCACATTCCGAGGAAGCATTGGACTAGTGCAGTCGGGCATCCCAGAGCCAACATCATGGGTGTTGATGATCGCAGGCTTCGGCCTAACGGGCGCAGCCATGCGTCGGCGTCAGTCGGTGCGCGTCACCTACGCCTAAACCCCACTCTATACCGCAGAGCGTAAGCCCCGCTGGAATGATCTGGCGGGGCTTTTTGTTGAAAGTGAAATGTGAGCTGATGTCCGCTTTGCCACTTCTCGGCTTAGAAGCTGCCTGTCCGGACACGACAACAAAGCGGACATATATGTGAGAGACGCACCCATGTTATTATTGGGCGTTAAAACGCCATCACTCTGGCTATTTTTTGCGACCTCTTGTCGGACGACGCTTCCCATCAAAAAGCTTCCATCGGATCGGAAGAGTGTTTGCCCCTACATATCTGTAGGCGGCATTTTGTAAATTCTGCAAAATTAACGAATTAACATAAAGAGATACAAATAACGCCCCCACTCTTACAAAAAAACTGAACATGTCATTGCTGTCACTATGCATAAGTTTTGCGATCATTATCACAATTCCGGCTGGTCCCATGAAGTTAAAAATCTTTCCCGGAATAATCAATATCATCAGAATAAACATGGATTTCTCGGAGCGCTTACCCGGTCTTGCCGAGTAACCACTAGCCCAAACAAGCATGTAAAGACCCGCAAGCCAAAGCCCCGTCGCCCGGATAGCTACTTCCTGCACTGTCAAATGCCACATTGCCGATTCGCCTCTCAGCTTGGCTCTTTGGCGGTTGGCCTAGACGAGAGGCTTTGTAGCATCCAACGACCGCTCCCGACAACCTTGCTTCCGTTCCCCAATTCGATGAGAAGAGGGCATGAACGCCGAACTTCGAGAGTTGCTGACCGTTGAGCACGAGTCATTGGATAGTGTGCGACCGGGGAGCGATGCGTTCTGTATTTCACTGCGCGCGCTAATCGGCCCATCCAATTCTCCGGGCGAAGAGTCCTTCGATTTCGACGTGTGTTCGCCAGCGTGGCTGGAGACCGAACTGTATAGACACGCCATAATCGGGGGTAGATTCCTCCTGATAGCGCGGGACTTCGACCCCAAGCGCATCGAGGAATATGTGCGTAAACGCATCTCCCAAGCATCCGGCAGCGACTGGCCCACAATCGCTGGCAAGATTGCCCGCTGGTCGCAGTGGGAGTTTGAGGATTACCGCTCATAAAGCGGCAGCTAACCCCAGCCTGATCATTCCAAGCTATGTGATGGACGCTCCCAAGACTGCCCCGATCAGCCCGGTCACTAGCGCAGCGGACTATTGCAAGATCGAATCCTTCAAGTCCCGAAAGGGAGATGTCACCGCAATTCGCTTCGTTGGAAGGACTGGCGAGTTTTGGGACGCGCGTTATGGCTTTGCGCTCGATTCTGGGCGAAATGGGTATTTTCAGTTCGATCGCAACTCGGCCCTGGGGACAACTCAAGGTAACAACGTTCTCCTGACTTATAGCGACAGGAAGCAAGTCACCACATTCGGTCTTTTTAGCGATTGGCCGAGCTATAAAGCGGCCAGAAAGGCCGTTGAAGCGATTTTTGACCAACCGCCCGCCGCGATTGCTAGGGTGAGCCACCCGGCAAGCAAGGTTCTGGTCCAAGTTGATACAGGTGTGCCATCGGATCTGGGCAGATAAGGCGCACCACAACATCCGGCGCAGAATTTCTAAAATTCAATAACAAAGTCTTGGACGTCCGCTTCCCCCAACATTGCGGCGATAGCGAGCGATTCGGGGGCGGCTGAAGACTGTCGGTCTGCAGACTACAACTCACGCGACTAGGGTGAGCTTCAAGTTTGCTTTCCACACGCGTTGGGCGTTTCCTCCGGACCGTTTGGCCCGATAGAGCGCACCATCTGCGCGCGCGACGAGCTCGTCTATATCACCGACTGAGCCATCGTCGAGCGCGATCCCGATGCTCGAGCCGATCTCTAAAATGGCCCCGTCGATGTCAAATGGAATGGCAAGAGCTCGTATGATCCGCTGGCCAAGTGCTTCGGCCTCCTGCGGCCCTGGAAGCGCGGCTTGGATGACCGCGAATTCGTCGCCACCGATGCGAGCCGCAAGATCGCCAGAGCGCACCGTCTGGTTGAGCCGCTGCCCGACCTCGCGTAATAGCTTGTCACCCACCGGATGACCGAACCGATCATTTACAGCCTTGAAGCCATCGAGATCGATGAGCAACAGCGCGAGCAGCAAAGGGCGACCGTTTCCTTCGGCCTCGAGCGTGATAGCCTCGTGCAAGGCCAAGCGGTTTGGGAGTCCCGTCAAGTGGTCGATGCGAGCGAAATTGCTTAACTCGCGCTTCGTTAAAAGCTGTGTCAGCATGGCACTGTAGAGATGCCAGACCGTCTCAAGGCTGGAGAAGGCATACACCACGAACAACGTGCCAACCACGGCCAACTCCAGCCCCTTGAGGCCACCAGAAGCGACGGCGAGGAAGAGAAACGCAACCGCTGTCGGGAGCGCGCCTATCAATACCATGATCATGCACAAATGAGGTCGCACAAAACCGCGTGACACCATCCCCGCGCAAAAGCCAAACGTCTCTGCGACAACGAGCAGCTGAATTGCTTGACTGCCCGTGGTTGCGACGTGGAAATTAAAGAGTCCGAGTAACGTCGCGTATGGCAGAACCACCTTTGCGTAACGCATTTCCCATTGCCGCATGTCAATTGAGGAAGCGGATTCATTCGACTGTCGTTTTGCGAAGGCCGCGACCAAAAGTGAGCGCGCCATGAGGAGCGTGAGGATTGCAGCGGCAAGAATAAGGGTCCAGCTATCCGCTCGTGTCAAATAGGCAAGCGAAGCGACTGCCGCGACGGTGAGCGCCATGACCGCGATCGGAACTTGGCCTGCGATCAGCAAAGCGACCAACTCGTCATGGCTGCTTTTGGAGAGCCGTTCCTGTTTCGAAAAATTACGGGGAATAGACATGGCGACCTCATGCGAGATTCCCGTCTGCCCCATCAGACGGAAGCCTCCCATACTCCCCAATGATTAACGAGCCTTTGCCCGCGCCGTCATGGCGCGCCAAAAAGCAGGAATCCGAGGTCTGCAATCGACAACAAACTGGACATGGCGCGCCCGCCATGCCTCCCCGCGCATCTACTACAAATTCAGGTGGTGGTGAGCTGCTTATGTAACCAATTCCGAAATTGCTTCGAATTGACAAATGCCATTCCGGCTCACGTCAATTTCGGAGAGATTTCCATGAACACCCGCATCATCGGTGCCAGCTTTGCCGCCACTGCCGCGATTATTGCCGTCGCGAGCGTCACCAACGCCACTCCTGCCTTCGCGAAGGGCGCAAAGCTCGTCCATTGTTACGGTATCAATACCTGCAAGGGCACGTCCGATTGCAAGTCGGGCGCACATGAATGCAAAGGCCAGAACGAATGCAAGGGCCAGGGCTTCAAGGCTATCTCGGCCAAGGCGTGTGCCAAGGCTGGTGGCAGCCTGACGGAAGCCAACTAGGCATTTGCCGGCCCGGCCCGACAAGGGCCGGGCCCGATCCTTTTTCCGGAGTTGTCGATGGTCGCCAATCCCCCATTCCACGGTTTCGGTGTCGGTCTGCGGGCGCAGCATTATCCGGACTTTCTGGAAAACAGCGTGCCGGTGGATTTCGTAGAGGTCGTTTCCGAGAATTTTATGATCGACGGGGGCCGTCCGCTCGACGTGCTGGATCGCGTTCGCGCGAAACATCCGATCGCGCTGCACGGCGTGTCAATGTCCGTCGGATCGGCCGACGGCCTCAACCGTGAACATCTCGCCCGACTGAAAACGCTGGTTGATCGTATCCAGCCGCTTTTCGTCTCGGATCATCTTTGCTGGACACGGATCGACGGCTTCAACGCGCACGATCTGCTGCCACTGCCCTACACGCAGGAAGCGATGGACGTGGTATGCGCGAACATATCGCACGCGCAGGACGTACTCGGCCGCGCGATGCTGATCGAGAATCCGTCGAGCTACGTTACATTTGTCGAGGCTGACGCAACTGAATGGCAATTCCTTGCGGAAATGTGCGCGCGCACAGGGTGTGACCTTCTGCTCGATATCAACAACATTTATGTCAGCGCAAGCAATCACGGCTTCGACACGCTCGAATATATGCGCGGTGTACCCTTAGACCGCGTGCGGCAGATTCACCTCGCGGGCCACAGTCAGGGTGAGGATATGCTGATCGACACGCATGATTGTGCCATCCCTGCCTCCGTCTGGACACTCTACGAAGCGGTGCTGGCAAGCGTCGGCCCGGTCGCGACGATGATCGAGCGGGACGACAATATCCCGCCGTTGGCCGATCTGCTCGCCGAACTCGGCATCGCTCGCCAACTGGCGGCAGCCCGGAACCGGCTCGCGGCGTGAGCCTGATCGCTCTCCAGCGCGATTTTCACGCGCACTTGGTTGACGCGTCCAGCGGACTCAAGGCGCGGATCAGCGCGCGCGCCAGCAGTGGCTTGAGCATATATCGCAACGCCTATCGCGCCCAGCTCACAGACTGTCTGGGCGAGACATTCGTGCAAACGCGGGCATGGCTTGGCGGCGAGACCTTCATCGATGCTGCCCGCAGCCATGTCCAGCGCATGCCGCCGAGTAGCTGGACGCTGGGTGCCTATGGCGATGGGTTTGACGGCACGTTGTCAGAACTCTACCCGGACGATCCCGAAGTCGCTGAACTGGCGCGGATCGAATGGATGCTGTCGAAGGCATTTGAGGCAGAGGATGCAGACGCTCTGCCGGCTAGCGTAATTTCCGGAATCGACTGGGACAATGCGGTGATCGTTTTCGTACCGACGTTGCGTACCATTCCCGCGCTTACCAATGCCGGAGCGATCTTGTCAGAATTGGCCGAAGGCGGGTCACCGCCAGCTGCTGCGTCGCTGCCAGAACCGGCTTCCATGCTGATATGGCGACACAACTTCACGCCGTGCTTCCGCTCGATCGAGGCGGTAGAGCGACAAGCAATCGAGTTGACCGATGCCGGTGCGAGCTTTGCCGACCTCTGCGCTACATTGGTTGGCATGCGCGGGAAGGAAGACGGCCTGGCGCTCGCTGGCCAGATGCTCGGTCAGTGGTTCGCAGACGGATTGGTCCACAAGGTTCACATGAGGTTCAATCCATGCGCCTGAGAGTTATGGTGTTCCCAGTCACGCCGCCCAGGGTCATTGCGGCAGATCGGACGGTCATCCGATACCAGTCGCGCCGTGATGACGAGAGTGCGCTCAGGGAGAAGCTGCGTGATCTGGCGCACCAGCGCCGACGGTTCGGCTATCGCCGCCTGCACATTCTGCTGCGCCGCGACGGGGTGCTGATCAACCGCAAGAAGACCCAGCGGTTGTATCGCGAGGAGGGCTTGACCGTTCGGCGACGCAAGGGGCGCAAACGCGCGGTGGGCGCTGCCCAACCAGCGCTGGAGCCTGGACTTCGTGCACGACCAGATGACGACGGGTCGCCGGTTCCGGGTGCTCAGCGTCGTTGACGATGTGACGCGCGAATGCCTGGCGGCTGTGCCGGACACCTCGATCTCGGGCAAGCGAGTGGTGCGCGAACTCACCGAACTGATCGCTGTGCGTGGCAAGCCCGGCATGATCGTCAGCGACAACGGCACCGAGCTGACCTCGAACGCGGTTCTCGAATGGTGCGGTGAAGCCAGGATCGAGTGGCACTACACGACGCCGGGCAAGCCCACGCAGAATGCGTTCGCCGAGAGCTTCAATGGTCGGATGCGTGATGAGCTGCTCAACGCGACGCTGTTCACCAGTCTTGCCCATGCCCGTGAGAAGATCGCTGCGTGGGCACACGACAACGACAACGGGCGACCGCACTCCTCGCTCGGCTATGCCACCCCGGCGGCGTTCGCCGCTGAACTCAAGAAGCAAGGGGCTGCTTCGCTCCGCAAAGCCGGAGGCTACGCTACGCAGCCCCTTGCTGCACCTGCCCATGTGGGCGAAAATGACGCCGAGGCTCTAGTCGCAACTGGATGAAAGTGGGGGTCAGGTCACAACCACCTCAAATGAGCCCGGCTATGGCTGAAAGGTTGGGGAAAGTGGACGCCACGTCGTTGGAACATCAGGAATGAACGAGACTAGGTGTTTAGTCCCGTCTTGCCTTTGATGGCGGCGCGTCATTTTCACCAGGATCTGTCTCGGAAGCGCTGGGGACAGGTGCGGCGGCGCCTGCGAGCATCCCGTTCAGCGTTCCACCACTCATCCCCAGTTCAGCCATAAGGGCGTCAATCAGGGGGCCACCCACCCGGTAGCGCATGGCCGCCGCAACCGCAGAATCAGCAAGATTTCCGGCGCCTTCCGCACCTTCAGCCGCCCCTGAATGTCCATGTAGCCCCCGCGCATCCAGAATGCTGATCTTGTCGATCTGCTCCATCGGTTTACTCGCTGCCGTGATGATACCGGGCAAGGCTTCAAGCATCGCTTTACGAACAAGCAATGCTGTCTGGGTGTCACTCAGGATGTTGGTCGCTTCGTTGAGCGCGGTTTGGCCAGCGGCATCAACCTTGAATGCAGCGGCGCGGCCTTCCGCGCGGGACTTCTCTGCGTCAGCTTCCGCTGTCGCCTCAGTCCGCAGAGCAACGGCGCGGGCTTCTGCGGCTTCCTTCTCGGCGGTGGCCGCCACAGTGATTTGAACCGCCTGTTCCTCAGCCTTTTGCGTGGCCGCAATAACCGCCACATTCTTTGTCCGGTTGGCAATTTCGGTCGCTTGCGCTGTTGTAACGCTTTCCTCTGCCTTCACCGCCAGCGCCCGAGCGGCGTTCGCTGCTGCTGTCGCAGTAGATTCCTCTTCCGACTTTTGCGCCGTCTGCACGGCCGTAGTGATCCGGGCGAGTTCGATATTGCGATCACGCTCGATCGTAGCGGTCTGGATGGCACCATCACGCTCGATGGTTGCTGTCTGGATTACCTTGTCTGCCTCTGTCTGGGCCACGGTTTGCGCCTGCTCCGCCGTAATGCGAGCGATTTCCGCAAGACGGGTCTGTTCGGCCTCAGCCGTCGCAATGGCAGTCGCCTGTTCGGCGCGGCGGGCGGCTAGCGTCTGTTCCTGCGTCAATCGCGCCTGTTCTGCTGCCTGCGCAATTTCCAGAGACTGGTTATTGGCTTCGAGGTTGCGCTGTTCGATTTCGACGCGATTTGTGGCAACAATGTCATTGCGGATCTTCTTCCGCTCTTCGATGGTGCGGGTCAGCACCGTCAGGCCTTCCGCGTCAAAGGCGTTGTTCTCGTTGAAATGTTCGAAGGCAGTCTGGTCAAAATGCGTGATGCTGACGGATTCCAGTTGAAACCCGTTCATGTCCAGATCGGTCATCAGGGCTTCCTGAACCTTCTGGATGAAATCCGCCCGGTTGGCGTGGAGATGTTCCATTGTCATCGTTGCGGCAACCGAGCGCAGGGCGGAAACCAGCTTGCCATCCAGAAGCGACTTCACCGCATCCGGGCTGTTGACGGATTCACCCAGGGTTTGCGCCGCCGCCGCTATCGACTGAGCGTCCGGCTTCACCTTGATGTGAAACAAGCCAACCACATCGACGCGCAATTTATCCAGTGTAATCAATGCATCCTTGTTGAGGCGGGAAACTTCGAGCTTCACCGTTGTCAGTCTCACCTGCATCAATTCGTGCAGCACGGGAATGACCATCACGCCGCCGTTCAGGACAACCTTTTCCCCACCAAAGCCCGTGCGGATCAAGGCAACGTCCTTTGTGGCCCGCCGATAGAGTCGCGTGAGGATAATCCCGATAACCGCGAGTGAGACGAGGACTATTCCCGCATAGATCAATATCGTCATCAAAGATTGCGGCACGGCCAAACTCCTGCGGATTCTATTGTTCAGACAGGTCTTAGCGTGGGATGCACTTCTGGCAAGGCGAAGAAGAGAGTGTCTTGCTTGCGCACCAACATCACGGTTTCGCCCTGCGCGATCACATCATCATCATTATGTGGCTCTACCATCACATAGTGCGCCTGCTTGTGCTGATCGACCACCTTGGCGCGTGCTGGATGGCCCCGCCGCGCCGCGCCTTCCAATATTGTCGCGCGCCGCATGATCAGATCATCGGTTGAAATGATGCTGGATTCATAGGAGGGCATGATCCGGGACAGACCCTTCACCGCGAAGCTGTTGATGAAACCGCCTACCAGCAAGGCGACACCTGATGCGATGATTCCGGTAAACGGCGCCCCCAAAAGGGCTGTCGAGATTTGCTGAAAAGCGATACCCGAAATTGTGAAGCAGCCAAGCAGGGCCGTGAGCCAGACCAGAATGGGAAGCTTTGAACCGATCCCAAGCCAGTCGAGCACAGTCGAGCCGTCGGCATCCAGATCAAAATGGCCGTCAAACTGGCCAACGCCGAGGCCAATCGCCTCAATCACACCGACGCCGAGCATCACCACAAACGCAACCGCGAAGGGCATGTAAGCAGGGGTCAGGAGCAGCTCGAACATTTTATCTCCGATCAGCGGCAAGCTTTCCGCCACATGCCAGGAATGTCAAACCCGATCCGCCTGCTTGATGCAAAACGGCCCCAAATGAGCCAGAAAGGCACCAAAATCACCGGAAGGCCGACCCGGTATACCGCGCCATTACGCCGCGGCATCCCGGCAAACCGGAATCTTTCAAGAAAAGGCCAGTTCTTCGAGGAGTCTGGGTTCACAATCCGCAACGTAGTCGTCTCCGCAATGCTCGTCTTTATCAACCCCGGAATCCCGCGCTATGGCTGGATTGTTGGGGGGAGCGGAGGTAGTGTCTCTGTTCGAAATTTGATCGTTGGTCGCGCGTGATCGGCTGTGTTCACTTGACGATATGTTTACTAAGATCGATGAATTGGCACCGGCTCCGAAAGTGTGTGGGCCATACAAGAAGCGAGTGTGCGCATGAGCAACCTCTGGTGGATAATTCCGGGCGGCGCTCTCATGCTCTGGTGCGCTGTCCAGCTTTTCAGGGGCGGCGGCCCGCCGTCGAATAGGAATGAGGACAGCACATCAGGTTATCAGTCCGGTGGCGGCCCCGATTAAAATTCAAACTAAGACAAAGCCAGATTCCTAGCAAGCGGACAACGGTTGTCCTAGATGGTCTGATGGAACACTCACATGATCCCGCCGCCATCAACCTTCAGGATCACGGGGCAAAATGGTTTCGGGGTGCAGTCGCTTGCGACCTGGCCGACCTTCGCGCCACACTGGACCACCTGCCGACCGATCAAGCTGGCGTGCGCATCAGCGGCATCGAGAGCCTGCAACCGTTCTTGCAGCCTACGGGGTCGGTCGGCTCGATCGCGGCAGATGTTCTAGGGCCTGCGAGCCGCGCGGTGAGAGCAATCCTGTTCGACAAGACGGCGGCTACGAACTGGTCTCTGGCATGGCATCAGGACCGCACAATCTGCGTCAAACAGAGGATCGATATCGGCGGTTTCGAGCCATGGACGATAAAGGGGGGCATGCAGCATGTTGCCCCGCCATTCGACATCCTCACGCGGATGGTCACACTTCGAATTCACCTTGATGACGTGCCAGCGACTAACGCGCCGCTCTTGATCGCTCCCGGATCGCACACCGAGGGTCGAGTTCCGGTCAACGCGATTGAAGCAGTCGTTGGGCGATGTGGCACTCTGGCCTGTGTCGCGGAGGCTGGAGACGTGTGGGCCTATGCCACCCCCATCCTGCATGCTTCCGAATTCGCGATAAGCCCCAGAGGTCGACGCGTGTTGCAACTCGACTTTGCGGCTGAAGATCTTCCCGGCGGCCTAGAGTGGCTCGGGGTCTAATGGCCGCTTGCAAGGACGGCATGAAGCTCCCTGAATGGCTCAGATGTTGGGGGGTGCGGACGTTTGCTCATTGCCTAGGTGCGGTTTTGAACAACCGTAAAGCAAGCTTGGCATAATAGTGGATTAGGGCAGCTAAAAGGATGAGCACGGCTGGCAACAGCAAAAGGCCAAGCCCCCTTTCATCCGGTGAGCGATCTTGATCACCGTCCGCTAAAGTCAGGAGGAAGGCCGACACCCACCAGATAGCAACAGACACCGGAGCAAATAGTAAGTCTACTACCCAGCGTGACCGCATCCGACGCGCTTTCCCCTGGAAGACTATAGATAAATAGATCGGCGAAAACGTAGCGCTAGTCCACGCGGACAAGCCCAAGGCGATCCAGAATGCGGTCATTCCTTATCTTGAGCGGCAAGCGTTATGTCCGCAAGGGCATCGTTCGCTGCCCAGGCGATTCGGCAAAAATGTTGGGGCTTTCAGACTGGCGGCTTTCCGTCGTGGCCTCGTCATAGCCGACATTTAGCAATTCAGTCAGATCCGCGCCGTGGGCGGCCCCTTCCAATGTCGAAAGCAGCACCATGCGGAAGCCGGGTCTCGAAGCGGCGAAACTGTTCACGAGCATCTTCATCGCCAGCTCTGGCAGCGACTCGCAGCCAATATCGGTAGCCACGCAGATTGCGTCGGTTGAAGCACGACATCGCGAGATTGTATGCTGCTGCGGGATCGCCTTGCCGTGACGCTCGACAAGCGAGGCCCGAAGCTGAAAATGGATCAGCCGCCCGCAAGCCGTCCTCTCCAATGCGGCGACTCAACTCGGTCATGGCCGAAGGATAACGCCGCAGAGCCAAATGCCACAGCAGACCCATCCCATCGCTGGGCGATGTGTCGTTATGCCAGGCGTCCGCGAGACGCTTAAGCCTGTCGGTTTTTAGCCGGTTCATACCTTAGACTATGGTTTCTCGTGCCGTCGTTCAATGGCTGCTTTCAGGAGCAGGCAATGCGCCGTCGATTAACAGTTATGTTGGGGGAAGCCGACGTCGATGGCGAAATGGATCTGAGGGTGGCGTGCTGCTGCGTGCGCGTGACCGGTCATCGCACAAAAAATGGGGCGGAGTATAAACCCCGCCCCAGCCACCCCGGGTCGCATCGGGAACTTGATCAGGCGCAGGAGGCTGACACCTTAGACTGCCGACGCGTTGCGGCACCGACAAAGCCGAAGCCTAAGATCATCAGCGCCCAGCTTGCTGGTTCGGGGACTCCGCCCGGCGGCGTCACGTCGACACCATTGAGTGAGAAGCCAATAGCATAGTTTGGCGGATTGAAGCCAGGAATGCGACCCTCAAGAAAAAAGTCGGTACCGATGGCGCGGCTGTGCGAGGGCGTGGTCGTTGAGTAGAGTGGCATGAGATTTGACGAGCCTGCAAACCGGATCCAATATTTTCCCGCAGCCAGTTGCCAACCAGGCAGTGCGAATTCCGCGACATAGTTGGTAAGCCCACCACTGGTGCGAAACGGGTCGAGTGTTACCGAAGTCGGGTCTGTGTAGGTCAGGAACAAGAAGGGATTGATGATCCCCCCTCCGCCGTTCGTGGCGGGCAGATCATTGCCACCATCATTGAAAATGCTGATAGTCATGGAGTTTTGTGCACCGGCTGGCGTGAAACTACTGACTAGAGCGAATGCCTTGTTTAGTGTCTCAGCAGAACTGAGCGTGAAACTTCCAAAGAGCGCCCCAGCGCCTCCGCAACTGGAACATGAGTCGATCACTGGGTCGCCAGCGATCGCAAAATTCGGAAAGGACTCAAATACCGTAGAGGCTTGTGCATGCCCAACAGTCGCGAATGCGAGCGCCGCAGCGGAAGCCGTTTTAAGAATCTTCATAACTCTACCCCTGTTCAGGCCATGCGACAGCACAGCGAATTTCCTGTTCCGCCTGACTCCTGTTCCGGAATCTGAGCGCAATGCGATGCGACCGTTTGGGTGGAGCAACACCACCATCACTTGCGAAAACGGAATGGCAGCGGAAAGCGGGCCAGATTTTTAAGTAGGAATTAAGGAAATTTGCGCTGTGCCGGACTGGGACAGAATCCAGTGCTATGGATCGGGAAGCTTGCCTTTGCCTTCACACGCACGAACCGCCTGTTCGGCATACGCCACATCTTCGGTCTTGTCGGACGGAGAGAGTTTCCAGCGCCTGTCAAAATACGCCCATTCCTGTGCAGCCCGGCGAAAATAGCTACATGCTGTCTTCGTATCACCGCTTAACCGATAAACCTGTGCATGGGGAATGAGCGAGAGGATGTAGAGGCGGTAAAGTGCCGCCTGATCCGGTGACTGACGCAACAATGCCTGCCAGCGCATTTCCACATTGGCCATAAGAGACTTTGCGGTGCCGAATTTGCCAAGCCGGGCATTGAAATTAGCGACGAGCCGGGCGAGCGCCAAACCGCTTTTCAGCGAGTTCATATCCGCCTTGTCTCGCTCATAGGACTGCATCGCAAAGCGATAGCCTGCTTCCGAAGCTTTCAGGCCTTCTGCCGACTGCCCCGTATGCGTGTAAGCCGATGCCAGCGTATCGATGACATTCAGAAATGACCCGGTGTAGCGGACATTCGTTGGTTCCTGATCAAGCGCATCCGACAAGATGGCATAAGCTTTTTCAAGCTGCTTCACGGCGGACGGCATATCGGGCTTGTAGTAATAAGCCTCACCAAGCAGACGGTAATTGTACGCGAGGCGCAACGTATCGACTGCCGCAGGCCTGGTTGCCCTAGTTTTCTCCGCGCGTGCCAGCTCGCCTGCCAAAATTGGAATGGCTTCGTCCGATCTGTTGAGCCAGACGAGCGCATCGCCGTGGCACAGCCGTGCGCGCCAGACCCCTTCGTTCAGCGGGCCGGCGACAAACACCGGACCCATCGTCGCTTCGGCTTTGACCGTGTGGTCAAGGGCGGCCTTGGCATCATGATCTCCGTAAAGTTTCATCTGGCATTGAAGCGCCGCAACCTTGCCCAGTAATTGCTTCAATATGGGGCTGTCCGGCGCGGTTTTCAGCATATCGGAGGTCATTTTGTCCGCGCGTGCCAGATAGCTGATAGCCAGTTTGGCATCCGCCAGATTGGGTGATCCTGTGGCTCCGGCAATTTCCGCCACGCGGACAAAGCCCTCTGCAGCTTCCACTTTGAGATCGAAAGGCGCATCCGGATTCTGTGCAAGGCTGGAGAGATATTGCTGGCTGACTTGCGACATCTCCGCGCGAGCGCGGGTTGTGCCGGGAATGCCACTCACCTGATTGTAGAGATCGAACAGCATGAATTTTGCCATGCTGCGCACTTCACCAAAGCGTTGCTCGGCTTCGGCACGGGCATGCTCGGCCCGGTTTGCACTGACTACAGCGTAGGCCGTAGTGCCCAGCAAGGCACTGATCGCAATAGCGGACGCAGCAACGCCGAACCGGTGCCGGGCGACAAATTTGCGAACGCGATAGGCTAAACCACCATCATGTGCAGTGACTGTCTTACCTTCTTGCCAGCGGCTCAGATCGCTGATGAGCGCGGCAACTGTGTCATATCGGTCAGCCTCTTCATGTGCCGATGCTTTGGCGGCAATTGAGGCCATATCTTTATCGGGCGCGTCTGCCGTTATCGTCTCCAGCATCCGCCCGATTGCATAGACATCATCAGCAATGGATGGTGCCGCACCGGCAATGCGTTGCGGGCTCGCAAACTCGCGAGTCATCGCGCCGGGCGGCGGACGCATCTCGCCTTCACCACCAAGCAGACCGGCAATACCAAAATCGAGCAAACGAACGCGCCCTTGCGTATCAACCATAATGTTGGATGGCTTCAGATCTGCGTGCGCAACAAAGCGGCTGTGCGCGAACTGCACAACGTTGCAGGCCTGAATGATCAAACGGATGCGCTGGGCATAGCTCAGGGATGCCACTGCCTCATCAAAGGCCACGCCTTCCACAAGATCCATGATCAGATACGGCAAACCGGTTTCAGTGACACCGCCATCCGTGAGGCGAACAATATCGGGATGGTCGAGCCTAGCCAGTATACGGCGCTCGACATCAAACGCCTCCTGCGCGCGGCTGCCCAGATTCGCGTGGATCAGCTTGATGGCGACACTTTGTTCAAACAGTCCGTCATCGCGCTCCCCGCGCCAGACATCGCCCATGCCCCCTTGGCCGATTCGGGTTGTCAGACGGAACGGGCCGATCCGTTCGGGCGGGGCAAGCTGCGCACCCGGCAGTGCTTCGGGGAACTCAGTCTGCATCGCTGCCCGCGCCGCATGGCCAGCCTCGATCCGGGCAAGCGCTACCAGCACGCTGGGCACTTCGCGTTTCAGCAAACGGGCGCGGAAGCGGTCATTGCCCGGATAGGCCAGCAGCCGCTCGAATAAGTCAAGCGCGCGGAGTTCGTCTTCAGGCGTCAGCATTTTCATGAAGCCACGCCAGCAACCACGCCCTTGCCGCCTGCCAGTGCCGTTTTACGGTACGCTCGGGAATGCCTGTGGCGACGGCGGTTTCCTCAACTGTCATCCCCAGCATGAAGCGCAGTTCCACAATCTGGGCGCGTTCCGGGGAGATTGTGGCCAGTGCCACAAGCGCGCCATCCAGATCGGCCATGTTCACTAATGGCTCACAGGGGGCGCCCGGCCAAGCCGTCATCAGGACGGGCGCATTACGCTTGGCGGACAATGCCTTTCGCGCTTCATCTACCAGGATCTGCCGCATCGTCCGCGCGGCAATCGCGAGCAGATGGCCTTCATCCTTGGCGTTGGACAGGTTGGCCCGGATGAGGCGGATTGCTGCTTCGTTGGCCAATTCTGTAGGCTGAAGCACGCGACCAAGGGCGTTTCCGCCCAAAATCCGCCGCGCCATAAGCCGCATCTCGCCATAGCAGCGGGCAAGTACCTCCGCAGGAATCGGCCCCAGACCGCCCGCAGATTTTTCGCTAACAGAATCATCCCCGCTACGCAGCATCCAGACAACATTGCCGGATTTTGATGAACTGGCAATCTTGACCGAGAGAATAGGCGGAGTTTAATCCTGTCCCAGAACATCCGGGTCGCATCGGGAACTCATGAATCAGCTGCCGGCACCTTACAGCGGGCGCCGACAAAGCGAGATGCGTCAGACAGTGTCAAAGGGATTCACTCGACGACTGCCGTCTGCCAATCGACAGCCTTGAAGCGTTGCGCATTCTGTTATCTTTCGCCAACTGTCCGGTTTCAGCCGCCTAACATCCTTCACCCTGGCCGGAACGTTGGAGCTAACTGCCGTTAGCGGAATTTTCATGTGATCTGCAGGAGAAGACCGCTGGCTGCCGAGCCGTAACCGAAGGCAAGCTGTCCAGAAGCATTCGATTGGTAGCGCATTTCAAATTCAGGCCGTGATCACAAATCCCAAGAAAAGTGCTGAGGCCGCGATCATGACGAGAGTCGCCGACCACCCAAAGATCAACTGCCAACGTGAGACGGTCAAACGACCCATCGCGCGGGGATTGTGAATGATCAACATCATGACGACCATCAGTGGGCCGGCGAGAATACCATTGACCACTGCCGCCCAATAAAGTGCACGTGCAGGGTCAATGCCAACTCCGTTTAAGGATGCCCCCGCGAGCGTAGTCGCAGCAATCGTCCCGTAGAACAGGCGGGCGGAGAGCGGCTTTGCATCCAGGCTACCTGCAATTCCGGCCATTTCGGTAACGGCATAGGCTGCCGACCCGGCAAGCACTGGAACAGCCAACAGGCCAGTGCCGATGATGCCTGCGGCAAACATTGCGAAAGCAAATTGTCCAGCAATCGGGCGAAGAGCCTCGGCTGCCTGCGAAGATGTTGCGATGTCGCGAACACCATTGGCATGAAGCGTCGCAGCCGTGGCGAACACGATCGCAAGCGATATGATAGTGCTGAACGCCATTCCAGTGAGCGTATCGATTTGAATGCGCTTAAGTTCAGGCCCGGCGGTGGCTGCCGTCAGACACAGCGGTTTGGCGTGGTGTCGATGCTGTTCCTCAATTTCCTGCCCTGCCTGCCAGAAGAACAGATAGGGGCTTATGGTGGTGCCGAGGATAGCAACAAAGGCAGTAGCATAGGCGGCGTTGAATTGCAGTTCGGGAACCACGAGCGAGCGCAGCGCGTGAGACCATGGCACATGGGCAACAGCCACAACGGCAACATACGTAAACAGCGTCAGCGTCGTCCATTTCAGGATGGCGGAATAGCGTGCGTTGTCTGTCGTCAGAACATTTGGCGCAGATCGCGGCGTAGATTAGCGGAGCGCGGGCCTCGTCCTGGGGTTGATATTAAGCGGCGAGCTTGCGGTGCTGCAAGCGTCGGTGTTCGATGGTCTTCCGTTTGATCCTTTCGCGCTGTTGGATGATGGCGCCAGCCCTGCCGAAGTAGGTGTCGGCGGGCGTCACATTGCCGAGGCTTTCGTGATATCGGCGGTGATTATAGTGGTCGATGAAGGCCTCGATCCGGGTCTCCAGATCGCCGGGCAGGAAGTAATTTTCCAGCAGGATCCGGTTCTTGAGGGTCTGGTGCCAGCGCTCGATCTTGCCTTGGGTCTGGGGATGCATCGGGGCGCCGCGGACATGGCTCATACCGTTGGCACCGATCCATTGGGCCAGCTCCTCGGCGATGTAGCTCGGACCATTATCGCTGAGCAGCCTGGGCTTTTGCACGACCCTGGCTGACGAACAGCCCGAGGCTTCAAGCGCCAGTTCCAGCGTGTCGGTGACGTCCCCGGCGCGCATGGTGGTGCAAAGCTGCCAGGCGATGACATAGCGGGAGAAGTCGTCGAGCACGGTCGACAGATACACCCAGCCCCAACCGATGATTTTGAAGTAGGTAAAGTCGGTCTGCCACATCTCGTTCGGCCGCGTCGTCTTGGTGTGGAACGCATCGGCTGCCTTGATCACCACGTAGGCCGGGCTGGTGATCAGGTCATGGGCCTTGAGAAGCCGGTAAACACTGGCCTCCGACACGAAGTAGCGCTTCTCGTCGGTGAAGCGAACCGCCAGCTCGCGGGGGC
>JANOAJ010000170.1:0-2801 GCA_031411035.1 Sphingomonadales bacterium | reverse complement strand
GATTTCTGAACTCGGAATGGGCTGGCGCTGTGTAACTCAGAAAAAAAGGCCGCTCCCTTGAAGGGAGCGGCCATCCTTTTATGCCCTGATCACAAACGGATCAGAATTTGAATGAAACCGTTGCGCCGTAAGTCCGCGGCTCGCCCGGGTTGTTGGAGACGAAGCCAAGCGCATTGTAGCTTTCAAACAGGTTCTGGGAATATTTGGTTCTGCCAAGATTGCGACCCCAGAGAGCCAGTTCCACATTCGGATTGTTGAGATTGGCCGTAATCCGCATGTTGAACAGGCCATAACCGCCCAGCGTGGTCAATTTGTTGGCGATTGCATAGTTCGCCACCAGCGTTGCCTTTTGCGCGGCAGTCAGGGCTGGATCAGTCAGATCCGGCGTATCCTGCCCGAACGCGCGTGAGGAGAGATAGGCATAGTCCATATGGAACGACACGCCCCCCCAAGGTGCGTCGAACTTTTGCGTTGCACCAATGTTGAAGGTGCGACGCGGCGCCTGGCTGACGGTTTCGCCGCTACGATCCACAAGACCACCCTTGCCTTGCGTCACAAAGCTGCCAGCGGCATATTTGGAATGCAGCGTCGCGAACCCGCTGGTGATTTCCATGCCCTGCCACGGGATAAGAGTTGCTTCGATTTCGATACCATAGGAACGAACATCGCCCGCGTTCTGGACATACTGGCTCAGCACGCCGTTCGCGAAGACGTTGACGATATTCTGTGCGCCATTCCGCCAAACGTGGAACCCTGCAATATTTGTCCGGAGATGCCGGTCAAAAAATTCGGTCTTCAGGCCGAGTTCCACGTCCTTCACCTTTTCCGGGCTGAACGCGTCCAGCCCCGCAGGAGTGGGGCGTGTGTTAAAGCCACCCGCCAGCGCCGCACCGCCTGTTTTGGCGTAAGCGAATATGTTGTCCGTGACCTTATAGTCCAGTCCGGCAGTCCATGCGGGATAGCTGAACTTGGCAGACTTCGGATCATTGCAATTGTTTCCGGAAACCGTGCCGGCTGTGACGCCCACAGTGCAGGTCAAGGGCTGAACAACAATCGGCGTGGGCCCCGGCGCGAAAATCAGGAAGACTTCGGGCACGCCCCGCAGCCCCCTGACGCCATGACGGTTGATGGAACGGTTGTCCCAAGTGTAGCGGAACCCGCCCGTAGCCCGAAGCCTGTCGGAAAGCTGGTAGTTTGCCTGGGCAAACAAGGCCTTGGATGAAGCAGTGAAATCAGCAAGGCTCCGCGCTGTCGGCGCGAGACCGGCTCCGCCCAAGACAGGCGAGAATTGCAGCGGCGCGGAATCGGATTGCTCCGAACCTGCTTCGCGGAAATAATAGGCACCGGTGATCCATTCAAAACCGCCGGACTTGCCAGAAAGTTGCAGTTCCTCACTGATCTGATGCTGCTTGTAGGTGGAAACAAACCCGATCACCTCGGCAGGCGTGCTATCAAGGTCAAGGGCATTGGCCGAAGTCGATTTGCGCCACGCTGTGATCGATTTCAGCGCAACGTCGCCCAGATCATAGGTTACCGTGCCATAAACGCCGCCCGCCTCGTTGCGGTTAAAAGGCGTATCAATCTGCGACAGACCCGAATGGGGGTTGCCGTAATTCTTGTAGTAAGTGGCGTTGGTCGCAACCTGCGTCGGTGAAAACTGCCCCGGAAACAAAGTGGCCAGCGGCCCTGTCGGATTGAAGGCTTTCAGGATCGACATGGTGCCGCTGTCTTTGGAATTCACATAGTCACCGCTGATCGTGACGGTTAGGGGCATCGAGTCCGGTGCCCACTTGACAGTCGCGCGCGCCGATACGTCGGATTTCAGATCACCAAGCGGCGCATTACGCGGCACGTTGATCATATACGCGCCATGTTCGGTATAACGACCGGCCAGCCGCACAGAAAACTGATCGCCCTGCAGCGGAACGGTGATCGCCCCTTCCACAACACGCTGCTTGTAGTTGCCAATCCCGGCCTTCACATAGCCGGCAAGCTCCCCGCCGGGTTGAACCGTGGTGAACTGCACCGCACCACCCGTTGTGTTCCGGCCAAACAGGGTTCCCTGTGTGCCGCGAAGCACTTCGACATTTTCGAGATCGAGAATACCAAGGTTGCTGGCAATGGCGCGTCCCTGATAGACGCCATCAACATAGATGCCGACGGGCGAGTCAGACGCCGAGTTGGGGCTATTCTGGGCGTTGCCGCGAATGGCAAAGGTCAGAATGGATGACGGGCCAGTGCCGGCACCCCGGGCACTGATGCCCGGTGCGACGCGCTGGAGATCGAAGCTCTGCAAAATCTGGCGGGATTCCAGCGCTTCTGTCCCAAGCGCGGTAACAGCTACGGGGGTCGTCTGCAGATTTTCATTGGCCTTGCGCGCTGTCACCACAATTTCGGCGAGCCCGCCTGCATCGTCGGCGTCCGCTTCGGCTGGTGCAGTTGATTGCGCTTGCGCAGGTGCTGCAAGGCACAAGCCCATCGCCAGAGCCGTGGTTGTCAGAAACACGTTACGGACATGAGTCATTTTCATGCTATCCTCCCCAAAAGAACCAAATCTCGTGTCGTTGCGCGACGAGCTTGCGGTAAATGTCGAATACATATCTGCCGCCGGACATCGGTCTGAACTGACTGAATTTCGACGACGGTTGCCTCATCCGCCGCAGTCAGCACCCCCGCACCTATCTAAAGATTGGCGGGCAGGTTTGCGCACATTTCATGTCCTTTTGCACGGAAAAGGGAGCAGTTTGTTGCAAACTCGCAACACACCCTGCGCGTCTTGACTCGATTTTGATCGCGGTCAT
>JANOAJ010000169.1:0-9134 GCA_031411035.1 Sphingomonadales bacterium | reverse complement strand
CTGCCGGTCGTTTGAATGGAGCAGCGCCATCGCCCATTCGACAAAGGTATCGCACATGTCGCGCGGCAGGCCCATCAGATCGAGGAACACCAGCACGGGCAACGGGCGGCCAAAGGCTTCGTCAAATTCGCATTCGCCCTTGTCGATAAACTCGTCGATCAACTCGTTGGCCAGCGCGCGGATGCGGCCCTCAAGCTTGAGCACGCCCTGCGGTGAAATGATGGGATCGACGATGTTGCGATATTTGCGGTGCTGTGGCGGCTCGATCTCGATCGGAATGAAGTAGAAATAGTCGTCCGGGTCGCGCGGAAAGGGGGTTGCGCCTTCGTTGGAAAACAGCTCGGCATGGCGCAGCACGTAAAGCGCGTCTTCATGCTTGGTGACCTGCCAGGCATTGCCGAAGGGGCTGACATCATAATAGATGGGCGGGTATTTCTCGTGCATCTTCGCCATGAAATCATGGGGTGCTGCCAGAAATTCCGGGCCGAAAGTGATGCCGGCGGAATGGACAAGTTCGGGCGGCACATGCGCCGGAATCTGGTCATGCCCGGCAAGGCGGGCCATCACGGGCGCAACGGGATTTGCGGGATCGATTGCCATGCGTGCGGTCCTTTGCCGGTTCAGTATTGGGTTTCAGGGAGATGGACGATCAGGCCGTCCAGCGCGTCGTTCATTTCGATCTGGCAGCTAAGCCGGCTGTTCGGACGGACTTCGGCTGCCGCGGATTCGAGCATCTCCCGCTCTTCCTGCGATGTCGGTGTGCCCGCCTTGTCAGCCCAGGCCTCGTCAACATAGCAGTGGCAGGTGGCGCAGGCGAGACCGCCGCCGCATTCGCCAAGGATACCGTCAACCGCGTTGTAAAGCGCGCCGCGCATCACATTTTCGCCGATTGGCACATCCACAACATGCTGCGCGCCGTTCGCTTCAACATAGGTAACGGATGCCATGAACCTCTCCTTCGTGCGCCAGAATCGTTTTGAGAACTGCGTTCTCTTCGCTGGCTTTATATCTGGAATACGGTAAAAGGAAAGAACATTGTTCTCAATTGTGAAACGGGCAGGATGGACGCAGCAGATCAATCAGCGCGGGACACGCGACAAACGGCAGAGCCAGCCTATTCTGGCGACGAAGCGCCTGACCGTGTCGGACAGATTGTTGCGGCAGCCTATGATCTGCTGGAAGAGGAAGGGCTTGAAGGGCTGACGATCCGGGCTGTCCTGAAAAAAACGGGGCTTGCGCGCAGGGCTTTTTATGACCGCTTTGCCGGCAAGGACGATCTGGTTCTGACGGTGTTCGAACAGACGATCCGTATGGCCGTGGCGCTTTATGGGGAGGAAGTGCGCGCACTTCCTGATCCGCTTGCCCGGTTGCGGCACATAGTGATGTCCATTGTGCTGGGGCAGGAGACAGCGGAAGCCGGGCGAGCAGGGCAGGGCAGCAAGCGCGGCGCGGCGCTCAGCCGGGAGCATTTGCGCCTGGGCGAGTCCCGTCCTGCCGAGCTTCAGGCCGCTATCGGCCCGCTGATCGAGTTGATCGCCAACCAGCTTGCTGACGGCATGGCGGCAGAACAGGTGCGCCGCGCGCCGCCACAACGTCTGGCCGTTCTCGTTTACAACCTGGTCTCGACGACAGTGCATAGCGAGTTGCTGGCAGAAGAAGGCGTGGGGCCGAACCGCCAGCGCCGCGCGCAACTGGCGGAGGATATCTGGGCGTTCTGCCAGGGGGCCGTGGCCGCGTGAGGCGCTAACGCCCTTCCAGAATGGCCCTGGCCCCCGCCACGGCGCGAGTGGCAACGCCTTTCGGACTGGCTTCTGCGAGCGTTTCCACCAGCATCGGCACTTCCAGACCAATATCCATGTCGGCAGGCAGGGCAGCGACAAAGTCACGCAAAGGCAGTTCGCCCGTTCCCGGAATCATCCGCCCGAACATCGCTTCCTGCATATAAGGGGCACCTGCCGACACCAGCGGCGCATCACACAACTGGGCATAGCCGATCAGGTCGGGATCTAGCGCGCCAAGTTCCTCAACCGTCGCGCCAGAACGGAAAAAGTGCATGGCATCCACCAGCACCCGGCATTTGCCGCGACCAATATGATCGATGGCCGCCACCGCGCCTGCAAGCGAGTTGATCGCGTTGGGCGGCGCAAACTCGACTGTGAATGTCATCCCGCGTTCGATCACCATTGCGGCCAGAATGGCAAGTTGATCATGCGTACGCGCCATATCATATTCCATGCTGACGGCGTTGATCCGCTCCGCGCCAAGCTCTGCCATCAGGTCGAGGCCGCTCGCGCGATCGCTGACATCGCCATCCTCACGGACGCGAAACCCTTCACCAAGCGAGATACGGACACCCGTATCGCGCATCGCCGCCTTCATTTCGCGTTGCAGGGTTGGATTGCCTTCCAGTGACCAGTCCGGAAACATGATCCAGTCCGGCACGCCCATATGTCGCATCGGCACGCCACCAAGCCCGGTAGAAATGTGTGAACAGCCCAATTCCGCCGCCAGCTTTACATGCTCAACGGGCGGCATGCCAAGGACGGTCAGCAATTCTATACCCAGACGGCTCATGATCCGCTTCCCATTGTCTGGCGCAGGGAATCCGGAACAATCGGCCGTCCGCTTTCGCCGCGCGCAAATTCGTCAATCTTGGTCTGGATGAAGGTGTTGGGGGATTCAGCCCAGCGCCTGACAATGTCCCACACCCGCTCGTCCGAGGGGATAAGTATCTGACCATCGCGCATTCCGTCTGCCAGCGTGTTTGCCACATCACCCACCAGCTTCAGTTCCAGTTCCGATCCGGGCCCGCGCATCGGCGCATCGGGCGTCCAACTGGTCATCGTATCGAGCACGCCGGTCATCACCGGCCCGGGAATGAGGCAGCTTACCTTGACCCCCAATGGCTGGAGATAGATGGCCAGCGATTCTGTCATCGCAATCACCGCTGCCTTGGATGCCGCATAGGGGATACGGCTGGCGGCATAGGGATATAGGCCCGCAAAACTTGCCGTGTTGACGATATGGCCCGAACCCCGGGCGATCATTTTGGGCAGGAATATCTGTACGCTGCGGACGGCAGCGAAATAGTTGAGATCCATCATCCGCTGCCATTCGGCAAACGGAATATCCTCAGGATGACCGTTGAGCATGCCGCCGACATTGTTCATCACTATGTCAACTTCGCCCAGCGAGGCTTGTGCTGCCAGTGCTGTTTCGCGGACAGAGTCGTCGCTCAACACGTTGCATTTCAGGGCAATGGCATCGCCGCCAATCAATGCTGCCGTCTCTTCGGCAGCGGCAAGATCAATATCGGCAATCGCCACGCGCGCACCGCGCCGGGCGAATTCCTGGGCGACCGCGCGTCCGATCCCCTTGCCCGCGCCATAGATGAGCGCCACCATTCCGGCGAAGGGGTTTACTGTATCAGGCATGGCTTAATTCCCGCCGACCCACTCACTCATCAGCGCGCGCGGGGAGAGATATTTTGTCCGCGTCCAGCCGCCATCGACGACAATGGACTGGCCATTGACCATTTCCCCACCGGGTGAGCACAGGAAAGCGATCGTCGCGGCAATATCCTCAGCTTCGGCAAGGCGCGGATAGGGAGTGGTTTCCACATTGACGCGTTTGAAGGTTTCATCCTCGAAGCGGTGCCGCACCATATCGGTCATCGTCACGCCCGGGGCGACGCAGTTGGAGCGGATGCCGCGCGGCCCATATTCGCAGGCCATATGTTCGGTCAGGGATTTGAGCCCGCCCTTGGCTGCCGAATAGGCGCCGCCCCGTTTCCCGCCAATCATCGCGAAGGTCGAAGTGACGTTCACCACGCCCGAACCCGGCTGCATGTGCGGGATGACATCGCGGCACAGGCGGAACGGCGCGCGCAGCATGATGTCCAGAAAATGATCGAGCATCTCGTCATCGGTTTCATCAAGCGGCTTGGGGCTGCCAATCCCGGCATTGTTGATCAGGAAATCAATCCGCCCGAACCGGTCAAGCGCCAGCTTCACAATCTGTTGCGGCGCGTCCTTGGCCGTTACGTCCACCGAAAGCGTGGCGAGCCGCGCAGTATCGCTGATCACAGATTCGAGCGCCGCCAGTTTGGCGGTATCCCGCCCGACGCCGACAATCGCCATGCCTTGTTCATGGAGCATTTTGGCTGTGGCGAGGCCGATGCCGCTTCCTGCACCCGTGATGATGGCTGTTTGCATCGTTTTAACTCCGTGTCTAGAATCTGATGACTTTAGGTCATATCACTTTCGTCGCCCCGTGCTTGACACGGGGCTGGGCTTTTCTTTGCTGCCGGATGGAAAGGGCAGCCTAGCCCCGTGTCAAGCACGGGGCGACGATTCAAGTTGATATCATCATGCCCTAACTGCCTGCCGCGATCAGCGTCGCGCGGATCGCCTGTTTCAATATTTTGCCCGCGTCATTCTTCGGCAATGCATCCCACAGCGCGACGCTTTCGGGATATTTGAATTTCGCCACACCATAGGGGGCAAGGAACGCACCCAGCGCTGCCACGTCTGGTGCGACACCGGACGCTGGCACAATCACGGCGACCGCGCGTTCGCCCGTTCGCGAATCCGGCACACCGACTATCGCGATCTCGGCAATGGCGGGATGGGCAATCAGCATATCCTCGATTTCCTTGGGCGAGATATTTTCGCCATTGCGGATGATGATATCCTTGATCCGCCCGGTGACGACGACATGCTTGCCATCCACCCAGCGGCCCTGATCTCCGGTGCGGTAATAGCCTTCATTATCAAACACCTTGGCTTCATCTTCAGCATGGACATAGCCAACCAGCATTTGCGGACCGCGCGCGCGAATTTCGCCATCTTCCGCGATCTTGACGGTCGCAATGCCGGGGCAGCCATCGGTATCGGCGGCATGATCCACATCGTCCTTGTCGATCACGCCAATCGTGGTGACGGGCACTTCGGTGGAGCCATAGACGCGGCTGACAATGGCCTTGTCAAAATATCCTGAGGCTTCCCGGATAAGCGCAGGCGGCACCGAAGCGCCGCCGCAGATGAAGAGTTTCAGATGGGGCAGTCGCGTGTCCGCAGCCCGGGCAGAAGCGAGCAAAGCCTGAAGGAAGGGCGTGGCCCCCGCCATATGAGTGCAGCCTTCGCGCGTCATGATGCGGACAGCTTCGTCAGGGTTCCAGCTTTCCATCAATATCGCGGTCGCGCCCAGCATCAGTGGCGTTTCAAAGGCGTAGATGGAGCCGCCAATATGGCTGATGGGGGAGGGGACGAGGAAGCGGTCGCCCGGTTCCACAAGCCAGTGCGCGCCGATCTGGCGGATCAGCGCGTTGAGGGAGTTATGGGTGTGCAGCACGCCCTTGGGGCTGCCTGTGGTGCCGCTGGTGTACATCACCATCCGGACTTCATCAGCGTCCAGCAAGGGCAGGGGTGCATCCGCGGATTCCGCCAGCAGGCTTTCATAGGCCGTGTGCGAACCGGCATCGCCGCGCAGCACCACGGTTTCGGGCGGCGCGTCCAGAGCGGCAGATACACGCTCCATCATCGCGGCATAATCATGATTGCGGAATGCGGCGGGCACAAAGATCATGCGGCTGCCAATATCGGCCAGCATGAACCGCAGATCATGATCCCGCAGTGACGGCAGGATGGGGTGCGCGACCATCCCGGCCAAAGTGGCCGCCATGTAGATCACGGCGGCTTCGTGCCAGTTGGGCAACATGAAGGATATGACGCTTCCGGGTGGGAAGCGGGTCAGCATGGATTTGGCCAGTCTTTCCGCTTTGCTGCCAAGCTCGCTGGCGGAAAGGCGGATGTCACCATCGATAATCAGAATTCTGTCTGGCGTTTCGGCGGCAATCCGCCACAGGGCATCGGCGCAGGTTTCCTCTCGCCACCAGCCTTCGGCATAGGCTTTGCGTGCCAGGTCCGCATTCCACCTGATCTGCCATCCGCCCGGTGTCAGCCTGCGCGTCTCACATTCATCCGTCTTCATGGGGTCAGTCCGGCTCCCTGCTTCCCCTTCCTGATAGTCCAGCCCATTGCTGGGGCACAGGGGTTGCTGCCACATTAGCGCAGGCGCGATGCCTCCCGGTGGTGCGGCGTAGGCTGCCGCCGCACGCCATGCGCTGCCCCCGGCAATGACTGCCAGAATGACGATGGTGATGATGAAAGCGGCGAGTTCCATAAATGTCATATGGGAGGATAAATCCTATATACAATAGGCAATTTCATAAGATTGAAAATATTTTGTGCAGGATTTGTGCGCCCCATAATCAGAGCGGGGTGTGGCCCCAGAAGCGTTTGTGCAGCAGGTTCCGATTATGGCGTGCCGCCATGGCACCCAGTTCGGGATCGCCATCGGCAATGGCTTCGAGTTCCATCAGCTTGGCCTTGCGCCAGTTGCGGACAAAGTCCCGATGTTCCGGTGTGTCGGCTTGTGCCGGTTGCAGCGTTTCAATCTTGCGCAGCGAAAAGGCAATGTTGATCTGGAAAATCAGCTCTGTGTAGCGGCTGCCGATCAGATTGAAGATGGCCGTCCGGCATTCCGCTTCCAGAGTGCTGACTTCGTTGGACGGCGCGCTTTCGGGCAGGGCAATGACTTTGGGCATGAAGCGGACGCTCAACGCTTTGGCTGCCGCCCTGTCCGCCACACAGGCTTTGCGCACGGCATCCACCCACAGCGTCGAGGCAACCATCGACAGATCCTCAACCTCGACGTTGAGCATTTCGAGATAGGCTCCAACTGACGCCTCGATAGTGCCAAGATCGGGCCGCGCGCCGAAATAGCCGCCATTGATGCCGCGCTTGACCCGAAGCAGCCCCTCCCGCTCCAGCAGCCGCGCCACTTGCCTTACCGTTGTCCGCGAAACCCCCAGCATGGATTGCAGCGTGTCTTCGCTGCCCAGCAGCGCGCCTTCGGGCTCTGCCAGAACAATCTTGCGCAATCTCGCTGCTGACGAATCCAGCGTCGAGGCAGCCTTGGCGGGTCTGGTCTTGCTACGTGCCATCAGTGTGCCTCTCACTTGTCGCGATACCTGCCAGCCGGATCGTTGCCGCCCGGCTTTGCGCCATAAAGAATACTCTAATGGATTTTTATTCTGGGTAAACAGCAAAAAATACGTCATAGAGTATCCGTAATTTGCGATTCGGCCTCGCACAGAGGCGATATCGTGGCGGAATGAAGGAGGAGCAGGATGTTTCAGACACCCCGGGCAGCGGATCTGCCGACATCGTCGCTGATCATCGCCGGGCAGGCGGGGCAGGGCAGTGGTGCGCTGCACGCCCATCTCTACCCCGCCACCGGGCAAGTCACAAAGGAAGTCCGGTTGGCGTCAGCGTCTGATGTTGATGCAGCCGTTGCTGCGGCGCGGGCGGCAGCCCCGGCCTGGCGGGCCATGAATGGGGACAAGCGTCGCGATCTGTTCTTCAGGCTGGCGGCCTTGTGCGAAGCCAACATGCAGGCGCTCGGCGCGCTCGTTACGGCGGAAAATGGCTCGATCAGCATGGCAGCCCCCTATATGGCGATCGATGCCGCGCAGAAGTTCCGCTATTATGGCGGCTGGACGGACAAGATTCAGGGCCGCACGGTCGCCACATGGGGCGGCCCGGCGCATGACTATGTCGCCTATGAGCCTTACGGCGTTGTTGGGGCGATCATTCCCTGGAACGGCCCGTTGTTCGCCGCCACAATGGTCATTGCGCCCGCGCTGGCAGCAGGCAATTGCGTGGTGATCAAATCCCCGGAACTGGCCCCCTATTCGGTCATGAAGCTGGGGGAACTGTTCATCGAAGCGGGCTTTCCTGCCGGTGTCGTCAATGTCGTTACGGGCGGCGCGGATGTTGGTGCGGCAATGGTCGCGCATCCCGGCATCGACAAGATCCAGTTTGTCGGCAGCGGTGCGACGGCCAAAAAGGTGCTGCAATCAGCGGCAGAAACGCTGAAGCCCTGCGGTCTGGAACTGGGCGGCAAGTCCGCCGTGATTGTCTTTGCCGACGCTGATTTGCAGGAAGCGGCCAAGCGCGGGCTTTCCGGGGCGGTCAGCGCCAACGGGCAGGGTTGCGTCAATGGCACCCGCCTGCTGGTGCAGCGTCCCATCTATGACGCCTATTTGCAGATGCTGGGCGCGATGGCGGGCCATATCAAGGTGGGCGATCCGATGGACGGCACCACCACCATGGGGCCGGTGATCTCGCACGCCGCGCTCACCCGCATCCTTGGCATGACGACCGAGGCCCAGGCGCAGGGCGCGCGGCTGATTGCGGGCGGCGCACGGCTGGATGGCGATCATGCGGATGGCTATTTCATGGGCCTGACGGTGCTGGCCGATGTGGAGCAGGGCAGCACTCTGGCCCGGCATGAGGTTTTCGGGCCGGTACTCGCGGTCACGCCGTTCGACACCGAGGAGGAAGCCATCGCCATTGCCAATGGCTCCGAATATGGCCTTGGTGCCTATATCCACACCCAGAACCTCGCCCGCGCCCACCATATGGCCGCGCAGATGGATGCCGGAATGGTGCAGGTGAATGGTTCGGGCGAAGGGATGACGCCGTGTGTGCCCTTTGGCGGAATGAAGCAGAGTGGTTATGGCCGTCTGGGCGGAGAGGAAGGCTTGCACGAATTCCTTCGCGTCAAGAATGTCTGGATGAACCTTGCCCGCCCGGTGTCGCAATGAGCCTCTTGGACCCCAAAGCCCGCACCGCCCTTGGCCTTTCGCTTCAGGCGGAACTGACGGGCAGCCCGGAACGCGAAGCGACCAGTTTGATGCAGCAGAGCTGGCGCGATTTTGTCTATGCCGAAGTCTGGTCGCGCCCTGGCCTGGATCGGCGCGCGCGTTTCCTCGTTGCGCTCGCCGGCGCGGCCTGTGTGGGCCATGCCCATGCGATGAATGCCTATGCGCGCGGGAGCCTGACGACCGGCGAACTGACGCTGGCCGAACTGCGCGAGGCAGCGCTGCACGTAGCCGTCTATTGCGGCTGGAGCGCGGGCAGTCAGCTTGACGGGGAAATCAGCAAGGTCGCTGCCGAGCTTGGCCTGCCCGACGCTGCAACCGCGCCGATCCGCGCTGAACCCTGGGACCCGCAGGCGCGGATGGAAGCCGGAGCCGCGGAATTCGAGCAAGTGATGACCTTTGGCGG
>JANOAJ010000168.1:0-4765 GCA_031411035.1 Sphingomonadales bacterium | reverse complement strand
TTGCGGATTTTCTTCATCGCCGTGGACATTTCCTGGTGCATTTTCAGCAGCTTGTTTACGTCCTGAACGGTCGTTCCGCTGCCCTTGGCAATGCGGATCTTGCGTTTGGCCTGAAGCAATTCGGGCTTGGCCCGTTCCTTGACTGTCATCGAACCGATCATCGCGTCCATGCGAACGAGAATTCTGTCGTCCATCCCGCTGTTCGCCATCGCGGCCTGTGCTTTCTTCATGCCGGGGATCATCCCCGCCAGCGCGCCCAAACCGCCCATGCGCTGCATCTGCTTCAGTTGCGCACGCAGATCATTCATGTCGAACTGGCCCTTGGCCATCTTCGCGGCCATCGCCTCGGCATCTTCGGCCTGGATGGATTCCGCCGCGCGCTCCACAAGGCTGACAACATCGCCCATGCCGAGGATACGGCCAGCAACGCGACTGGGGTGGAACACGTCCAACCCGTCCAGCTTTTCGCCGGTGCCGACAAACTTGATCGGCTTGCCGGTAACCGCACGCATCGAAAGCGCCGCACCGCCACGCGCGTCGCCATCCATCCGCGTCAGGATCACGCCGGTCAGCGCCACCTGTTCGCCAAAGGATTTGGCAACGTTCACCGCATCCTGACCCGTGAGTGAATCGACCACGAGCAGGGTTTCGGCAGGCGTGGCGATATCTGCCACGGCCTTCATTTCGTCCATCAGCCCCTGATCGACGTGAAGGCGACCCGCCGTATCGAGCATCAGCACGTCAAAGCCCTGAAGCTTCGCTGCCTGCATCGCGCGGCGGGCAATATCCACAGGCTGCTGGCCCGAGACGATAGGCAGCGTGGCCACGCCAATCTGTTCGCCCAGCACTGCCAGTTGTTCCTGCGCCGCCGGGCGATTGACGTCGAGCGACGCCATCAACACCTTTTTGCGGTCTTTTTCCAAAACACGTTTGGCAATCTTAGCAGTCGTCGTTGTCTTGCCCGAACCTTGCAGACCAACCATCATGATGATCGCGGGCGGCGTTACGGCAAGATCAAGTTCGCTCGCTTCGCTGCCCAGCATTTCCACCAGCGCGTCATTGACGATCTTGACGACCTGCTGCCCCGGCGTGATCGATTTGAGCACCGAATGGCCAACGGCTTGCGCGGTGACACTATCGACGAAGGAACGGACAACAGGCAGCGCGACATCGGCTTCCAGCAAGGCGATCCGCACTTCGCGCATCGCTGCGCGCACGTCTGCCTCGTTCAGGGCACCGCGTCCGCGCAAGCGGTCGAATACGCCACCAAGTCTGTCGCTCAGGCTCTCGAACATGCCTGTATCTGCTCCGCAATCGCCCAAGCAAAAAATGCTGGCGGGCGAAACCTCGCTGGCCAGCATCGCCGCTTCGGGCGCGTTCTTCATGCTTACCGGATGGAAAGCTGGCGGCCCGATACGGGATCGACGCCCCGGCGTCAACCGGCCGGAAGCCCGATTCCGCGCTTAACGGGATTTTCACCGGATTGGATTAAACCGAACGCCATTGGACTGAACAGGGGCCGATCAATCGTGGCAACAATAATTTCGCGCACCATATCAGGGGAGCGCTCGGCAGCAAGGCTGGCTCAAAAAGACCTTGTCGCAGGGGGCATCGTGGTATCCGCCATCGTCATGTTCGTGGGAACAGGCGCGTCCGTTCTGACAGACATGGTCAAGATGGTCAGCGGTGTCGGCGGCGGTGCCGACCAGACCCTGTCGGTCATGCTTCTCCTCAATGTCGCGCTGATCCTGTTCGGGTGGCGACGCTACAATGATCTGAGCCGCGAAGTCCAGGAACGCGCTGCCGCAGAAGAGCGCGCCCAGATGCTGGCATTGCGCGATCCCTTGACCGGCTTTCACAACCGTCGCTCGCTCGCCGAAAACGGCGCGGAAATGCTTTCCCGCGCCCTTCGCCGCGAAAAGGCGCTGGCAATGCTGATGCTCGATCTCGATCATTTCAAGAACGTCAACGATTTGCACGGCCATGCCATTGGCGATGCCTTGCTCAAGACAGTTGCGGCCGAAGTTGCCAAGCTGATGCCGCCAAACTCCCTCACCGCACGCCTTGGCGGCGACGAGTTTGCGTGCGCCTTCATCTTTGACCTCTCCAACCGCGAAACGGCAACGCGCGTGGCGGAATCCATCGTAACGCGCCTTTCCCAGCCCTTTGATGCGGACGGCATTTTTGCCCATATCAGCGTGTCGGTCGGGATCGCGCATTCGGCGACCGATTGCGAGACGATCGACGCCCTGATGCGTCGCGCCGATATCGCGATGTATTCTGCAAAACATTCGGGTCGCAACCGGCTTGCCTGGTTTGACGCGTCCATGGAACGCGAACTGCGTGAGCGCAACGAGCTGGAAAGCGGCATGCGTGCCGGCATTCCGCGTGGCGAATTCGCCCCCTATTTCGAACAGCAGGTTGATATCACGACCGGGCGGCTGACCGGCTTTGAAGTGCTGGCCCGCTGGGTTCATCCGACGCGTGGCCTGATCATGCCTGATGTCTTTATCCCGATTGCCGAAGAAACCGGCATGATTGCAGATATGTCCATGTCGATCATGCGTCAGGCGTTCGAAGCGGCCAAGCACTGGGATCCATCGCTGCTCATCTCCGTGAACATTTCGCCGACGCAGCTCAAGGATCAATGGCTTGCGCAGAAAATCGTCAAGCTGCTGGTGGAAACCGGTTTCCCGGCCAATCGCCTCGAAATCGAAATCACTGAAAGTTCGCTGTTCGATAATCTGGCACTGGCCCAGTCGATCGTGGGCAGTCTCAAGAACCAGGGCATCCGCCTTGCCCTGGATGATTTCGGCACCGGATACAGCTCGCTCGCCCATTTGCGCGCGCTGCCGTTCGACCGGATCAAGATCGACAAGAGCTTTGTCACGTCGATCATCGATAATCCGGAAAGCGCGGCCATCGTCAATGCCATCACCCGCCTGGGTGACAGCCTTGGCCTGCCCGTGACGGCCGAAGGCATCGAAGATGGGGCAATTGAGGAGCGGCTTCGCCAGCTTGGCTGCCACAAGGGCCAAGGCTGGCATTTCGGCAAGCCGACATCAATCGCGCAGACCCGCACGCAATTGGCGGATCGCAACCTTCTGCCCGAATTGCGCAGCGTGGCTCCGGCACCCCGGATTGCCGCTTCTGCGGCACCCGATGAGGTTACGCTTCTTGACCTGCGAGGCAAGGCCGCGCCGCAGGCGCCTGTGCCTGGGGCACCCGATGAAGTGACCCAACTGGATCTGCGCCGCAGCGCATAAGCAGGGTCGCGCCCGCGCAGGCTTTACGCTATGGGCCGCGCCATGAAGACGCGGTTCCACAAGATGCACGGGCTCGGCAATGATTTTGTCGTGATTGACGCGCGCGAAGCCCCGGTGGACATGACCGGTCCGCGCGCTCATGCGATTGGAGACCGGCGGACAGGGATCGGCTTTGACCAGCTGATCCTGCTGGAACCTTCAACCGTGGCCGATGTGAAGATGCGGATCTTCAACGCTGACGGTGGCGAAGTGGAAGCCTGTGGTAATGCCACGCGCTGCATTGCGCTGCTGATGCATGGCCCTGCCAACATCGAAACGATGGCGGGTATTCTCCACACCGAACCGGGCGATGCCTCCGCAACAGTGACGCTGGGTATGCCCGCGTTCGAGTGGGAACTGATCCCGCTCGCCATGCCGATGGACACGCGCGACATGCCCGTGGGCTGGGACATGCTGGAGCGGCCCGCTGCGGTCAATGTCGGCAACCCGCACGTGATATTTTTCGTATCTGATTGCGATGCAGTCGATCTCGAGAGATTCGGCCCGATCATTGAGAATGATCCGCTGTTTCCCGAACGGATCAACGTCAATGTCGCCAGCATCGAAAGCCGCAATCATATCCGGCTCCGTGTATGGGAACGGGGCGTTGGCCTGACACGCGCCTGCGGCACCGGTGCCTGTGCCACGGCGGTTGCCGCGATCCGCGCGGGCAAGGTCGACTCTCCGGTAAAGGTCTCCCTGCCCGGCGGCAATCTGGAGATTGACTGGCGCGACGGCGGCCCGATCCGCATGACCGGCCCGGCCACGCATGTCTTCACGGGCGAAGCGGACTGGGACGATTTCGGTTGAGCGTTGAAGTCCTCAATTTTGGCTGCCGTCTGAACATCGCGGAAGGCGAAGCCATTCGCGCGGCATCGGCAGACGCGGATGACCTGATCATCATCAACAGTTGTGCTGTAACCCGGGAAGCCGAACGGCAGGCGAGGCAAGCCATTCGCAAGGCAGCGCTGCGTCGGCCCGAAGCCCGGATTATCGTTACGGGCTGCGCGGCGGATACCAATGGTGGGGCGTTTGCGGCCATGCCCGAAGTGTCATTGGTGCTGGGCAACCGGGATAAGCGATCACCGGAACATTACGTCGCCCCGGCGGAGGCCGGGGCCGGTGTGACGCTTTCGCGCCGAACTCTCCCAAAGGCCCCGGCCTTCGCCGGGGCGACGTGGCAATCCCCCGCCGTTTCGGGCGCCGATCATGCCCGCGCCTTTATCGAAGTGCAGAATGGCTGCGATCATCGCTGCACTTTTTGCATCATCCCCTACGGCCGCGGCGAGAGCCGCTCCATTCCCGCAGGCGCGGTGATCGATGCGGTGAAGGCTGCCGTGGATCGCGGGCAGCAGGAAGTGATCCTGACCGGCGTTGACCTGACCAGCTATGGCCCGGACTTGCCTGGCAGCCCGACACTGGGCCAGTTGGTGGAACGCATCCTCCGCCACGTCCCTGCC
>JANOAJ010000167.1:0-2197 GCA_031411035.1 Sphingomonadales bacterium | reverse complement strand
TATAGTCGGCAAACTGGATTTCCGGCACCGGGCGCAGGCCATAAGCCGCCATGCCGACGGCAACGCCAATGATGCCGCATTCGGTGATCGGCGTATCGAAAGCACGGGTCTTGCCATGCTTTTGCTGAAGGCCCGCTGTCGCGCGGAACACGCCGCCGAAAAAGCCGACATCCTCGCCAAAGACAGTCACATCCGCATCGCGCGTCATCGCGACATCAAGCGCGTTGTTGATCGCCTCGATCATGTTCATCGTTGCCATCAGCGCGGGCCCTCCCCGGGATTGGGCCATTTGCGCATCCGTTCGGCCATCATCTGGGCGGACTGTTCCTTCAGGTGCGCGGGCATTTCCTCAAACACATCCTCGAACATGGTTTCAAAAGGCTGGTGCATTCCGTGGCCAAGAATGCCGTTCTTTTCGGCATCCTTCTGCGCTTTTTTGACCTGTTCGGTCAGTTCGGCATGCATGGCGGCGTGGCGATCCGCGTCCCATTCGCCAATCGCGACCAGGTGATCGCGCAGCCGCGCGACGGGATCGCCCAGCGGCCATTTCACGCCTTCTTCCAGGGAGCGATAAGCGCCCGGATCATCGGATGTGGAATGGCCTTCGGCGCGATAGGTGAAATGCTCGATCAGGGTTGGCCCGTTATTGGTGCGGGCGCGTTCGCTTGCCCACGCGGTCGCGGCATAGACGGCCAGCGCGTCATTCCCGTCCACCCGCAGCCCGGCAATGCCATAACCCAGCGCCCGCGCGGCAAAGGTGGTCGCTTCGGCGCCGGCAAAGCCCGAAAAGCTGCTGATTGCCCATTGGTTGTTGACCACATTGAAAATCACCGGCGCGCGGTAAACCGTGGCAAAGGTCAGCGCGGCGTGGAAATCGCCTTCCGCTGTTGATCCCTCCCCGCACCAGGTGGAGGCAATGCGCGTGTCCCCCCGCGCGGCACTGGCCATCGCCCAGCCCACGGCCTGGGGAAGCTGGGTCGCCAGATTGCCGGAGATGGTGAAAAAGCTGTAGTCCGGTTCCGAATACATAATCGGCAACTGGCGGCCTTTCAGCCGGTCCGCCCGGTTGGAATAGATCTGGTTCATCATCCGCTCCGGCGGGCAGCCGCGCGCCAGAAGCACGCCCTGCTGGCGGTAGGAGGGGAACATCATGTCATCAGCGGCCATCGCAAAGGCCGCCCCGATCGAGGTCGCCTCTTCGCCGGTGCATTTCATGTAGAAGCTGGTTTTGCCCTGTCGCTGGGCGCGGAACATCCGGTCATCGAAAGCGCGGGTCAGCGCCATGCTGCGGAGCATGGCACGCAGCACATCTGGCGTCAGGCGGGGGTTCCACGGGCCGACCGCCTGGCCTTCGTCATCAAGCACGCGCACCAGACCAAAGGCGTGATCGCGCATCGTCGCGGCGTCGGCGGCGCTGTCCGGGCGGGGGGTTGCTCCGGCCGGAAGCACCTCAAAGGCGCTATAATCGGCTTCCTCTCCGGGCCGCGCGGGCGGTTCGGGAATGTGCAGCGAAAGCGGTGGCAGGTTATGGCCCGGCACAATCATCTCCCAAATAGGTCAGCAATCATGTCCTATCATGATTCGTTGCGCCCCATTGTTATATAATTTCAAGGGGTGCAACAGCTTTTCTTTTATGCCAGTAAGCGGGGCATGGCAAAATTTACTCCTTTCCGCTGGGACGATCCCTTCAACCTCGACGCGCAACTGACCGATGATGAGCGGATGATCCGCGATACGGCAGAAGCCTATGCGCAGGAAAAGCTGCTGCCGCGCGTGATTTCCGCTACGCGCGCCGAGCGTTTTGATCGCGAGATCATGAATGAGCTGGGCAGTCTCGGGCTGCTCGGCGCGACCATCGAAGGCTATGGCTGTGCGGGTGTTTCGCACGTCGCTTACGGCCTCATCAGCCGCGCGGTGGAGCGAGTCGATTCGGGTTATCGTTCGGCGATGTCCGTGCAATCCAGCCTCGTGATGCACCCCATCCATGCCTATGGCACCGAAGCGCAGCGCCAGAAATATCTGCCCCGGCTGGCGAGCGGCGAGATTGTCGGCTGCTTCGGCCTGACCGAGCCGGATGCGGGTTCCGACCCTGCCGGAATGAAGACGCGCGCCAAGGCTGTGCCGGGCGGATATAGCCTGACCGGCGCGAAAATGTGGATCACCAATTCGCCGATTGCCGACATTGCGGTGGTGTGGG
>JANOAJ010000166.1:0-2679 GCA_031411035.1 Sphingomonadales bacterium | reverse complement strand
GCAATGTGGTGGTGAAATTATGCCCGCCAATGTCGCTGACATCGACGATATGGCCTTCCGCGCCGCCGGAATCGAGATACATGCCCAGATGATCGGTCTTCCAATCCCGCCGCGCGACGGCGATCGTGGCACTAGATTGGTCACTCATCACGCTCTCTCCCTGCTCATGCGGCTCGCATCCCATCATGCACGCGGCAAAGATGATTGCAATTGTGATCATCCTGGCGCCCGCGATGGCACCGCATGTATCGCCACGGCATTGCACCGCCTGCCTGTCTTGCCTCCGGCACAGGCCCGGCCTAGTCATTCGGCAAACAAGGAACGGACGACCGGCATGGACAAGAATGAGGCCGTGGAAAAGGCAGCGGAGCGCGTTCTGGAACTGGAAGCGGAACTGGAAAGCGCGGGCAATGCGCTGACCCAGGGTGATCCGCTCGCCTTTGCACGCGCGGCACTGCATGACTGGGTGGAAAGCGTTGTCGGCGTGGTCGCCTCACCCGGTGTGGGGCGGGTCACGCTGATCCATGCCAATGGGCGCGAATCCAAGATCGCCTCGCCGGATCTGCCCTTCTTGCTGTCCAGGCCCGTGGTCTTCTGACCAGCGGCGGGCGACGAGCGGAACGATGGCCAAGCCCCCTTAGTCTAGCGCTTCCAGCAGGAACCAGGCGCGCTGTTCGGCTTCGTCTGTCCACTGGTCAATCACGCCGGAACTGGCATTGTCCTTGGCTTCATCGGCCAGCTCCTTGGCTTTTTTGAGTGCAGCAATCAGCGTCTGGTTATCGGCGCGCAATTCGGTGAGCATGGCCTGCGCGTCCACCTTGTCCGCGTCATTATCCGCGATTTCGGAGAGGCGGGCGATATGGCCGATGGAGCGCAGCGTGGTGCCGCCAATCTTGCGCACACGTTCGGCAATCAGATCGGTGGAAAGCAGGATTTGGGCGGCCTGTTCATCGAGCAGAAGATGATAGTCCCGGAAGTGCGGGCCCGAGACATGCCAGTGGAAATTCTTGGTCTTGAGATAGAGGGCGAAACTGTCTGCCAGCACAAGGTTCAGCGCATCGGCAACATTGGTAAGGTCATTGGTATTGGGCACGGAACACTCCTCATGAATCATCTTGACTGCCCGCAGATAGGAAAGGCGGCACCGCCGTGCACGTCAATCGTTTCGGACTGAGTGATTGACGCGCTAAATCAATCGAAGCGCCGAAATGATCAGCCAGACGCCAGCGCCCGTCAGCAACAGCGCCGACGCACGGCGGAGCAGACCCAGTTTCTCCGCTTCGGGCCAGTCCCTGCCCAGCAGGCCCGGCAATGCCCCGGCCAGCATCACCCCGCCCCATCCCCCCACCAGCGCGAGCAGCGGCATCGAACTGCGTGCAGCAATGGCAAAGGCAATGAACTGGGATGCATCACCAAGCTGCGCGGCAAGATAGCGGAAAAAGGCTTTGGCAAAACCCGGCGCGTCACCCTGTGAACGGGGTGGCTTCATGCGAAGCAGCATCGGGCCACCTGCAAACAGCAGCGCCAGCCCGGCAAGCAGCAGGCGCGGCTGCGGGCCGATCATCGTGGCAATCACGGCCCCGCCAGCCACGGCAATGCCAAGGCTGATCAGGGTCGAAAGCGCCAGCGCCGGAAGCGCGCCGTTGCGCCCGGCGAGCGCCTGAACCGATCCGCCCGTTTCCGCCAAAAGGATGGCGATAAAGGCCGGGATCAGCCCTTCCACAAAGGCTTACCGCGCAATCCCGCCCGCCGCGAGAACCGCCAGCGTCACCAGTTCGGACGCGTTGCTGGACATGGTGGCGATCTGCACCGGCTTTTCCATGCCTACCAGCATCGGCCCGATTACGGTATCGCCGCCCAGTTCGCGCAGCAGCTTGGCTGACAGGTTGGCCGATTGCAGGCCCGGCATCACCAGTACATTGGCGGGGCCGGACAGGCGGCTGAACGGATAATTTTCCGCCAGCTTCGGATTGAGCGCCACGTCCGGTGCCATTTCGCCTTCATATTCAAAGCTGACCCCGCGCGCGTCCAGTATTTCCACGGCTTCGCGGATCGGCCCCAGCCAGTTGCCCGGCGGGTTGCCAAAGGTGGAATAGGAAAGGAACGCCACCCGCGCCTCATGCCCCATGCGCCGCGCCACGGCGGCCGTGCCTTCGGCAATATCCGCCAGTTCCGATGCCGTTGGCCGTTCATTCACAGTGGTATCGGCCATGAACACGGTATGGTGCTGGCTGACCAGCAAATGGATTCCGAACGGCGTCCGCCCTACTTCTGGATCAATTACCCGACGCACTTCCCGCAGCGTCTGCGCATAGGTGCGCGTGGCCCCGGTGATCATCGCGTCCGCTTCGCCCAGTTTGAGCAGCAGCGCGCCAAACACGTTGCGATCCGTGTTGACCATCCGCTCACAATCCCGCCGCAGATAGCCGCGCCGCTGCATGCGTTCATACAGGATATCAACCATTTTGGGGACAAGCGGGGAAATGCGGCTGTTGTGAAGCTCAAAGCTGTCGGCGTCATCCGCCCCAAGGGCGCGCAGCTTGTCACGCACATCATCGCGCCCAATCAGCACCGGCGTTCCGCAGCCCCCATCACGGAAGGCGATTGCCGCGCGCAGCACCACTTCCTCTTCCGCTTCGGCAAATACCACGCGCTTGGGATGCGCCCGCGCGCTTTCAT
>JANOAJ010000165.1:0-14961 GCA_031411035.1 Sphingomonadales bacterium | reverse complement strand
CGGCGCGGCGGCACGACGCCCCGGCGCAGATGATCATAATCGAGCAGCATATCCCGCATCGTGTGGGTCTGGAGCAGCTCGGTCATCACGGCGCCCTCCCCTTCAGGCGCGCGCAGCCTGGCCTGTTCCTTCAGAGCCATGTGCAGCAGGTTGATCGAGAAAGTGGAAGGCGTCACCCGTTCGGCCCGTTCCAGCACGGGTTCGGGCGTTTCGGCCACGAACTTGCGCAGGACAGCGGGATGGATCGCGCCGATCACGCCATCCTTCGCCATCAGGGTTTCGCCATCCAGCAGTTCCAGCCCGACTGCCTTGCCGGAGGAAACAATCACTCGCTTCACTTCAGCATTGCAGCGCACTTCGCCGCCGAAATGCTCAATGGCGCGAACAAGCGATTTGGAAAGCTCACCCGATCCGCCCTTGGGCATCGACACACCATAGGTATGGATGATGCCCGGCATCAGAAGCGCACCAAAGCCGGTACCCAGTTCATCGGGCATCTGGAGATTTTCCGTCACCAGCCGGACGATATGGATTTTCAGCCGGTCACTCTCGAAATACTGGTTGACCAGATCCAGCGCGGAACGCTGCATGCAATCCAGCATGAAACGGCCTTCATCGCTTTGATCCATCATCGCCACAAACGCGCCCATCGGGAACGGCGGCGCGTAAAGCCCGGCCATGAACATCGGCAGGATCGACTGGGAAATGCCCACAAACTTGCGATAGGCTTCGGCATCGCGGGGGCTGAATTCCGCGATCCCGGCACAGGTGCGATCCAGATCCTTCCAGCTACGCACGACGGTGCCATCATCCCAGATGCTGGCGTGCGGCAGTTCGGGATAGATATATTCCAGCCCGAACTTGCCGATCAGGCCCAGCTCATCCTCCCGGATCATGGGATTGCCCTGGATCATGATATGGACGTTGCTGTGCTCGTCATGCCAGTATCCCGGCGTGATGAGTTCGCGTGTGGATACGCCGCCGCCGAAATGCGGCTTGCGTTCCAGCACCAGCACTTTCTTGCCCGCCTTGGCCATATAGGCGGCAGCGGTGAGGCCATTGTGCCCCGCCCCCATCACCACAATATCGTAAGTGCTCATTCCTCATCTCCAAAGAATTTGCGAAACCCGGCAAGGCCCGGCACGTGGCTGGCGCAGCCGCCGTCTGACACCAGCACCTGCCCAGTGATGTTGCGCGCGGCTGGTGACGCGAGGAACGCCACGGCTTCGGCAATATCTTCCGGATCGCCCAGTTGATCCCGCAGGGTTTCCTCCTCGACGCACTGGCGGAGCGGCGGCGGGAAGGCATCACGCAAGGCGGGCGTCATCGTCATGCCGGGGGCAACGGCGTTGCAGCGGACGCCCTGCTTGCCGTGGCTCGCCGCAATGGCGCGCGTCATCTGGATGATGGCAGCTTTGGAAGAGGCATAGGCCGCCTGGATGATATGGCCCTGCAGCGCCAGATTGCTTACCGTGTTGACGATATTGCCGCGCGATGCCCGCAGATGCGGCAAGACTTCACGGCAGGCAATCATTGTGCCGCGCACATTGACGGCATAGGTCTGATCCCAGAGCGCGGTATCCATAGCCTCGACATTGCCATCGCGCCGGGCGATGTCCGGCCCCAGCAGTGCGGCATTGTTGTGGAGGATGTCGCACCGCCCGAAATGCGCCACGGTTTCGGCAATCATGGCCTTGATCGACGCTTCGTCGGCCAGATCAAGCGTGACGCCCAAGGCATCGGGTAGTTCCGCTGCCAGCGCCTTTGCCCGATCACCCGCGATATCGGCAATCGCCACTTTTGCCCCGCGCGATACCATCAGCCGGGCGCTCGCAAAACCGATCCCGCCAGCACCGCCCGTGATGATGGCCACTTTGCCATCCAGTCTGATCGCATCTGTCATTTGATCCCCTCCTCAAGCCTGCGTAAGAGGTTGCGCAACAATGTGAAGACGGCACTTTTTTGTGCCTGTCCGGGGGAGCCACTTGATCGATCTTTCGGGGATTGACGCGGATCTGCATGAGGGCCTGCGCGCGCTGGCAGGGGATATGCGCGTGCATGGATACCAGCGCGATGATCCGGTGCGCGAAATCTTCGGGCTGCTGGGGGATCGCTGGACGACGCTGATCCTGCTTGTGCTGCGGATCGGCACCTTCCGCCACGCCGAACTGCGCCGGGCGCTGGGGCGGCTGGGTGCTGAAGGCAAGATTTCCCAGCGCGTGCTGACCCTCAAGCTGCGGACGCTGGAACGCAATGGGCTGGTGACGCGGCACATCACGGCGGACGTCCCGCCACGGGTAAGCTACGCCCTTACCGATATGGGGCTGAACCTTGTCAGCGAAACCCGGCACCTGATCGCGTGGGTGCACAAACACCAGACGCGGATCAGCGAAACCCGCATGCAGTTCGACCATCAGGAAGGGGACGCCTAGCTCCGGTTGTTTCCGGTGGACTGGTTCTGCTGGAACTGTGCCGTGATCTCCTCATGGGAAAGGCCAATCGGCACCACATTGCTGGGCGATTGATCTGCCTCGGCACTGGCAGCAACCCGCAGCTTTTCGATCACCCAGCGGATCGCGGCATCATTGTTGTTCGAGATATGCCACTGGATCGCCTCCCGGATGGGCGGAATATCAAGGGGCACAGGCCGCAATATCAACGGATGATATTTTGCGACACGGGTCGCCAGACGGCGGTGCATGGTGGCGATGCGGTTTGATCCCACGACCAGTCCGGGAAGGGACATGAAGGACGGGGCAATAATCTCAATATTGCGCTGCTGCTTCTGCCGCCTGACGAACCAGTCCTCGAACGCGGAAAGGCGCGCCTTGCCAAACCGCGACGTCACATGCCCGAGCTGAAAATAGAGTTCCCGGGTCATCGGCTCCTGCATGGCCGGATTGCCTTCCCAGCCCACCACCACATAATCATCCTCGAACAGGATATGGCTCGGGTGATCGGCGGAAATGGCGTAATCAATCGTGATCAGAAGATCGATAAAGCCCCGTTCAAGCGTCTCTACCAGCGCTTCGGCCATCGGCTGAATGTCAAAGCGCATGTGCGGCGCTTCACTCTGGATGCCGGTGAGCGCGGAGGCAAGCAGCACTTCGGTGATATAGTCAGACGCCATGATGCGGATCACGCGGTCTGAGGTTCCCGGATCAAACGGCGGCGACACGGAGATGGTCGTGCGGATCTGCTCAAGCACCGCCCGCACCGGATCCACCAATTCCTCGGCCCGCGCGGTGAGCACCATCTGGCGGCCTTTCACCACCAGCAATTCATCCCCGAAATAATCGCGCAGACGCCCCAGCGCCGAAGACGTGGCCGATTGGGAAAGATAGATTCGCTCCGCTGCCAGGCTGACGCTGCGTTCGGTGAGCAGGGCATCAAGCGCGACCAGCAAATTCAGGTCCAGCCTCTGGAAACGCACGGCTTTTCTCCTCTAGTCCCGCGCAATCACCGCCAGCGCATTTTCCACGAGCTTAGCAAGGCTGCCATCATGCGCAAAGCCCGCGCGTTCTGCCGCCGGTGTCGCGAGCAGCGGCTGGGTGCCGAAACCGGCTTCCAGCGCCGCATCAGGGCGATAGGTGACAAGACTGGTCGAAACGCCGCACTGGCTGGCAATTTCGGCCGCCAATTCCCCCATAGTGATGCGCTGGGCAGGCAGCGTCACAACGCGGGTAACGGGCATCAGTCCCGCATCCATGCCCAGCGCGTGGAACAGATTGTCCGCGCATTGATGCACCGATTGCGCCCAGATGGTTGCTGCTTCCGATACCGGGCAAACAAATTCCTCACCCGCGCGCAGCGCGTGGAACAGGTCACTCATGAAAGCGGATTTCATCCCACTTGGCCCCTTGGGTCGCGCAAGGATGCCGGGCAGGCGTACGCTGATCCCCTCTATTTCCCCGCGCTGGTGCATCATGGAAACCGCCAGCTCCATCATCGCCTTGTGTCCGCCATAGACCATTTTCGGCGCCAGCGGCGTCGCGTCATCAACGCCGCCTGCCGGCAGGGGATCACCAAAAACGGCAATTGAACTGGCATAGATAATACGGGGTTTTTTCCCCACCCTTTTTGCAGCCTCGAGCAAATCATACATCGCATCGATATTGATCCGGCGAGAGGCAGCGGGATCCGCTTCGGCGGCACCACCGGGCACCGTTGCCAGATGCACCAGCGCGCTGCACCCGTCGCCAAAGGCATCTTCGCGCACTGCCGCAGCGCCGATATCGCCCGCCACCACGCGGGCACCTGCCGGAATGCCGTCCGCGACAGTGTCCATGCCAACGACACGGGTGCCCTTCGCCAGCAGGCGTGCCACCAATTGGCGCCCGACAAATCCGCCCGCACCCGTAACAATGACTGTCATGGCTTGCCTCTCTTCTGCCGGGCCGTCATGACAGCCCGATGATTACCGAAATTGCCCATATCACGATCGACCCCGCCAATGCCGCCGCTTTTGAAGCAGCAGTGGAAAAGGCCGCGCCCGTATTTCAGTCTGCCCCGGGCTGCCACGGCATGGCCCTTGAACGGGTGATTGAAGATCCGGCCCAGTATCGCCTGCGCGTCCAGTGGGAAAGCGTGGATCACCACATGATCACATTCCGCAATTCCGAGGCGTTCCAGATCTGGCGCGGTCTGGCGGGGCCGTTCTTCGCGTCCCCGCCCCATGTGGAGCATAGCGAAACGGTGACAACCTGTTTCTGAAATGTCGGCGGAAAAATTGCCCGGAAACGGAGCTGTCTTCAGGAGATCGTGAAGCGCCACGACCTCCCGAAACACGCGTTAGAAGTTAAATTCCAGCGACGCCCCGACGACCCGAGCGGTCAGACCGGCGGCAGGCCAAGCGCGGATACCGCCATCCGGGTTTCCGGCAAAATCACTTGCCAGATACGCCGTGGGTTCACGCTCCTTGGTCAGGTTGCGGACGAAGACGGAGGCTTTCCAGGCTCCATCTGCATCGCGCACGCCAAAACCCAGATTGACGATTTCATGGCTGGGGTAGCGATACGCTGCATTGCCATTCTGCGCGAGCAGCACCTTGCTCTTGTAAACAATGTTGGCGTTCAGGAACAATTCGGCACTGTCGCTCACCGGTTGTCCGAAATCAGCCGACAGAGTGAGTTTGTGCTTGGGTGCGTTCAGGAACTGAGTGACCGCCAGGCTGATGCCATCATTGCCAACAAATCCTGTGGGAAACTTCACATCATTGAACTGGTAACCGGCGTTGATCGAAAGCGTCTCAGTGACATTGCCGAACGCGCCCAGTTCAAATCCCTTTGACTTCACGCTGGCGATATTCTGCGCCACCGAGATCAACGCACCTGCCGCGTTGAAAATCGAGGTTTGCGTCTGGAAATTGCTGACCTTTGTATGGAACGCATTTGCCGAAAGCTGGACACGGCCCAACGCCACCTTGGCACCCAACTCAAACGCATCTGCCTTTTCCGGCTTGAGCAGAGTTACCGGATCCGTTGCAATTGTCGGCACGACGATTGCCGGTGGCTTGTAGCCACGCGCGAACGAGCCATAAAAGGTCGCGTCGCGGTTCGGCTTGAAGCTCATGCCAATACGACCAGACAAATCCTTGTCACCGATCTTCTGGGTACGGGTTGGGGAAACAACATTCACGCCCACGCCGGTCGTGTTCGAATAATCCGAATAACGCAGTCCGCCAAACAGATCGAACTGATCGGAAAGTTTGAATGTCGCATCGGCGAAAACCGCCTTGGTTGTGTTCCGCGTATTCTCATAGGCGAGCGCGACAGGCACGACACAGAAGAAGCCGGCGTTCAGGCACACGCTGAAGCCTGTCCGCTGACCGGGAAACGGATTGCCAAAAGGCAGGCTGTTGTTGATCGGTGTCGTTTCAATGCGGAATTTCGAATAAAGGGCACCGGCAACAACATCGACCCGCTCCCCTTCATAAGTCAGGCGTAATTCCTGGCTGACCTGGCGGGATTCGTTTTCCTGATTTTCCTGACGCGCGCCGACACCAAGGCGACGCGAGAAGTTGACCGTAACCGTTTCCCGATCCGAATAGCGCAACGAAGTGACAGAAGTCAGCGTCGTCGAGTCCGAAATTTCATAATCGAACACACCGGAAAAGCCCTTGGACGAATTGTTCATCCGGGTCTGCGTATCCTCGCAATAGAATTCCGCGCGCGCATTGATCTTGGGAATGTTGCATCCCGCAGGATCAAGGAACGCGCCGTTTGAAAACACGGAAACCGGCAGCGTTGGCGCGGGGCCGGGGCCGTCCGGATCAATTAGCGTCGTCGCGTTCGGCGCGACGGCGATGGCGAAGAAATTCCAGCCATCCTGGTCCTGCTTGGTGTGTTCCGCGCTCAGGTTGATCGTCAGTTTTTCAGTGGGCGTAAGCAAAACCCGCGCGCGCACCCCATAGTCGGTGATCTCATTGTCAAGGCCAAGGAACGTATTGCGCTGAAGGCCAACTTCACGCTTATATTGCGCGGCGACACGAATGGCGGCATTTTCGCCAAGCGGGAGGTTCGCTCCGGCGCGCACGGTCAGTTCGCTCACTTCGGACCCCGCCGAACCCTTGTCAGCATAGTCGATACCGAAATTGCCCTTCGGGCCAGACGGTGTCGGCGCAACCGTGGTAACATTGATCACACCTGCCGAGGCACCTTGCCCAAACAGCGTACCTTGCGGGCCGCGCAGCACCTCGACCTGGGCCAGATCAAACAATAGCGGGAATGTGAGATTGCCTTGCGGCACCTGATCAACAACGAACGCCACCGAAGGCGAAACACTGGCATTGAAAACACCCGTGCCCAATCCGCGCAAACGCGCACCGCCATTGACTTCGCCACCGGATGTCTGGCTGATTTCAAGCGCGGGCGTCACGCGCTGCAGATCGGTAATGCTGTACACCTGATCCCGGGTCAGTTGTTCGCGCGTAGCGACAGTGACAGGCACCGGAACGTCGATCAGCTTTTCTTCCCGCTTTCGCGCGGTAACGACAATATCTGCCGCACCTGCCTCCTCAGCAGCAGCCTCTTGCGCAAAGGCCGGGACCGATCCCCCTGAAATGATGAGAGCTGTCGTGGCAAGCAGAATGTGGCGCATGGTAAACCTCCCCAGGCATTGTTGTTTCTCTCATTTATGTCGGCGATGCAGGACAAGTCACTCGCATTGCGTGAATAGGAACTATCGACGGCATGGCAGCTTTCCGTTCACCAGGCGGTGGTGCCTCCATCAATCGGGATATTGGCTCCGGTGACGTAACTTGCTTCGTTTGATCCCAGCCACACGGCGCACAACGCAATATCCTGCGGCTGTCCGAGGCGCTTGATCATGTTTTTGGCCAGAACTTTGTTCCGGAAAGCCGGATCAATGGCCATGTGCGCCCGTGTAGCCGCAGTCTCAACAAAGCCCGGCGCAATGCTGTTGGCTCGAATCCCGTGCGCTGCGCCTTCCATCGCGAGCTGTCGGGTCATAGCCAACACGCCACCCTTGCCAGCGCAATGCGCCAGTGCGGGGGAACCTTCGAGCGCGTGCTGGGCGTTTGCGGACGCGAAATTGATTATCGAGGCGGAACCGCTTGCTTTCAGTAACGACCATACAGCGCGCGTGAGGAGGAATACGATGTCGAGTTCCCCGGCAAGCGTGCGGCGCCATTCGGGATAGCTCAACTCTTCGATCCATTTGAATGTGGCAAAGGCTGCAGCGTTCACAAGCACATCCACCTTGCCATGCGCATCCTCGATCTGCGCCGCCAGCCGCGTCACGGCCTGCTCATTCGTCAAATCGCAGACGTGGCTGACATGCGGCCCGCCCACCACATCGATGCCAATCACAATCGCCCCTTGTGCAGCAAAAAGGTCGGCGCAGCTTTCGCCAATGCCGTTTGCCGCGCCAGTGACAAGCGCGACTTTGCCCAACAGGCGGTCAGGCTGCGGCATCCGCCCTGCCCTTGAACACCAGCCCGACCCCGATGGCCACACCGATGAGGGCTGCGGCAGACAGTACGCCAAAGGCGGGGAGCAGCCCCCCGACCTGCTTTCCCGCCACTGTGACAGCGATCGGGCTGAGCCACTGCCCGACGGAGAATGCCCCTGTCCACATCCCCGCTCCCCGGCTGCGCATGTCAAACGACAAAAGGCTCATCGCCCAGACCAGCAACGTTGGCAGCAGCATCCCGGCCCCTAACTGGTTGATAAAACACCCGACCAGAAAGGCGTTCACGCTGCCTGCCCGCGACATCAGCAGGAAGCCGATGGCCAGCATACCGAACTCCATCAGCAGCAAGCGTCCCACCGGCATGCGCCCGATCCTGGAATAGACATAGGTGCCAAGGGGCACGCCGATGCTCGCAATGGAAGTGAGAAAGCCGATCCGCGCCGGGTCTTTTAGCCCCAGCGCGGCAAGGCCGCTCGATGCCTGGATCTGTACGGTGTAAAAGAACACCGATCCGTAAATCGTGATGGCAATGATGCCCAGCATCCGCAACCAGGGAAAGCCCGCCCAGCTCGCGTTGTGGGGAGCGGCCTTTGTGCCCGAAGCGGCCCCGCCATCCTTTCCGGGTTCCCATGTGAAGGCCAGAACGGCCGCCAGCATCAGCACCGCGCTGCCATAAACCCAGAAGGGCGTGCGCCAGCCATGAGTGCCAAGCAGTCCACCAAGGTTGAAGAAAACCAACGCGGACATTGACGCGAAGGCGGTCTGGCCCGCCAGCCATTTATCGCGCTGAGTGCCCTGATAATAGTCCCCGATCATCGTCGTGGAGAGTACCATGATCAGCGCTTCCGCCATGCCAACGCCGATGCGGGAAATCAGGATCGCGCTCAGATCAGTCAGGAAAATCGGGGCCAGCCCGACAATCGCGTAACCACCAAAGGCCCAGAGCAGCAGCTTCCGCCGCCCGAAATAATCCCCCAGCATTCCCGCGACCGGGGACAGGATCGCCACGCACAATGCCGGGATCGTCAGGATCATCGGCACCCAATATTCATGATGGGGAACGTTACTGAATTCCTCCATCAGTTGCGGAAGAATGGGGGCGAGAAGCACAATCGCCATCGTGGAGAGGGTGATCGGAAAGAGCAGCGACAGTCCGGTCGCCACACCCGGCGCACGCGCCCCGTTTCGGTCTGCCATCACGCTCCCCTGACTTTCGATTTTCACCGGTCTGGCGGGCAGTGCGCCCGTGCGCAACATCATTTGCTCAATTCAACCTATCCACTCGCCCGATAGGAGACATTCATTCAATAAACTTCCCATGCCCCTGCCAAGCCGATAGCCCGACTGGATAGCGACAATATCTTTTGGGGGATTCCCGCGTGGCGCACATCGGAAACGCATTGATTGTGGGCGGCGGCATTGGCGGGATGGCAACCTGCATCCGCCTGCGCGAGAAGGGCATTACGGTCGATCTGATCGACATTGATCCCGATTGGCGCGTGTATGGCGCAGGCATCACCATTACCGGGCCAACGCTCCGCGCGTACAAGCGGCTGGGCCTGATCGAAGCGATCAAGGCGCAAGGCGCGATCACCAATGGATCGCGCATTTTCCGCTATGACGGTATGCACCTGCACGACCTTGACGAACCGGCGCTGGAAGAGGGCCTGCCCGCGACGGGCGGGATCATGCGCCCGATACTCCACCGGATCATGCAGGCGCGCGTACAGGAACTCGGCACCCATGTCCGGCTGGGGCTGACGGTTGTGGCGCTCGCTAACCGGGATGACGGCGTGGATGTCACTTTCTCTGACGGCACGACGGGGCGCTACGATCTGGTCATCGGCGCAGACAGCGTGTTTTCTGGCGTCCGTGAGCTGGCCTTTCCGCACATGGCCCGGGCGGTTCCCACGGGACAGGGCTGCTGGCGGATCTCGATTGCCCGCCCGCCCGGATTTGACCGCGGCGAATTCTATTTCGGCCACGCCTATCCTGCCGGGATCACCGCCTGCGCACAGGACAAGGTCTATATGTGGATGCTGACCCCGCATGTGCGCCGCGCACAGCATTTCACCGAGGCCGAACTGTTCGACACGCTGAAGGCCAATCTGGCGCCCTTTGGCGGCAGTGCAGGCTGGATACGCGACACGATGACGCGTGATGACTGGATCAATTACCGTCCGCTGGCTGCCGCGCTGCAGCCCGGCCCCTGGCACGACGGCAGGATCGTGCTGCTGGGCGACGCCGTCCACGCAACGACGCCGCACCTGGCTTCAGGCGCCGGGATTGCGGTGGAGAGCGCGCTGGTGCTTGCCGAAGAGCTGGATCGGGCGGAGAGTGTTGAAACTGGCCTTGCGGCCTATCACGACCGCCGCTTTGGCCGGTGTCGCGATGTGATCGAAACCAGCGTGGCCGTTGGCAAGTTGCAGTTGGAAGGCGGCGCCCCGGATGAGGTGGGCGCTATGATCGGTGCGGCGCTCCACCGGCTGGCGGCGGAGTATTAGCTGCCGTCGGTGATCACTGTTCCGCCATCGACCACCAGATTGTGGCCGTTCACAAACCCGCCCGCGCGTGAGGCAAGGAACAGGGCGGCCCCGGCCACCTCTTCCACTTCACCCATGCGGCGGAGCGGCGTCATCTGCATCCGCCGGGCCATGAATTCGGGCATGTCCATAAGACCCTGCGACAATTCGGTGCGGATCAGGCCCGGCGAGATCGCGTTGGCGCGCACGCCCTTTGGGCCCCATTGCACCGCCAAATTGCGGGCAAGCTGGGCCACACCTGCCTTGGCATAAGCATAGGCGTTGATCGCGCCATTGCCACGAATGCTGCTGATGCTGGCAATCAGAATCACCACGCCTTTTCGCGCGGATATGTACGGGAGCGCGATACTGGTCAGCGCCACCTGACTGCGCAGGTTGATCGCCATTACGCGGTCAAAATCCTCGAGCGCGGAGGATCCCGATTTGCCGGTGATCCCCGCATTGCAGACGAGAATGTCGAGCCCGCCAAAGCGCGAAACGGCTCCCTCCACCAGCGCTTCGAGCGCCGCTTCATCCGTCACATCGCAGGGAATGCCATGCGCGCCAATCGCGTTTGCGACCCTTTCCGTATCTTCCGCAGACTCGCTTGAGACAATGACGGACGCACCCGCTTGGCTAAACGCCTGTGCAATCCCCTTCCCGATCCCGCGCGTGGAGCCGGTGACGATCGCCACCTTGCCCGTCAGATCGAACAGATCAGTCATTAAAGATCGCGACTGCCCGCGTCCAACCGGCCGATCCGCCCTTCACCTTGTGCGGAAAACAGGCAACGGTGAAGCCGAAGGGCGGCAAAACTTCAAGATTGTGGAGCTTTTCCAGATGGCAATAGCCGATATCCCGCCCGGCTTTGTGCCCTTCCCATATCAGCGAGGTGTCTCCGGTCGCCTTCACTTTTTCGGCGGTGTGGCTGAACGGCGCGTCCCAACTCCACGCATCCGTGCCGGTTACCCGCACGCCGCGCGAAGTGAGATACATCGTGGCTTCATAGCCCATGCCACAGCCGATATTGATATAGTTGGGATTACCCACTGCCATGCCCGCCGCCGTGTTGACCAGCACGATATCGAGCGGCTGGAGATCATGCCCGATCCGCGCGAGTTCCGCCTCAACCTCGGCCGCGCTCACCACATGCCCGTCAGGCAAGGCCGTAAAATCGAGCTTTACGCCCGGTCTGAAGCACCAGTCGAGCGGCACTTCATCAATGGTCATCGATGGCTTGCCGCCGTCCATCGTTGGGTGAAAATGCCACGGCGCGTCAAGGTGCGTGCCATTATGCGTTGAGAGCGTCACCGTCTCCACCGCTGCAAAACCCTCTCCGCCGGGATAGGCCGCAGGATCCACGCCGGGGAAGAAATGCTGCGCCTCAGGGATCGTATCGTGATGCCCGCTATACGTTATCTTTGGCCGCATCATCGGCGGATCGGTGATCACATCATTTTCAAGGTAGATCGAAAGATCAATAATGCGGGGCATAAAGCTCTCCTCTCAGGCGGTTTTGCCACCCAGCGTATCGGCAAACCAATCGGCGATATAGTCCCTGCCGAAGCTCATAGTGTCGGCCCCGACATGCTCGACGCCGCCTTCGCGCGGGGTGAATATCTTGAGTTCGCGCTGGGGGCAGTTGGTGAGTTGTTCATAGGCCTGATGCGCATATTCCACGCCTATCTGGCGATCCTGCTCCCCGTGCGTGACAAGGAAGGGCACCTTGATCCGGTCCATATGGCCGTTGAGGTTCATGCCCTCCGCCTTGGTCAGGAAATCGCCCATGTCAGTGGCGCCAAATACCCACATCACATGCGCCCAGTAATGCGGCACCGGATTTTCCCCTTCGCGCCGCAACCGCTTTTGCTGCACTTCGGCCCAGTTATGATTGGCACCCCACACCGCGCCCGATGCAAAACGCGGTTCATAGGCCACCGCGCGCGGCACATAATGCCCGCCGAGCGAAATGCCCGTCATGCCGATACGATTGCGATCCACTTCGGGCCGCGCTTCGAGCCAATCGACGGCTTTTGACGCCCAGCGTTCGCTGTCAAAGGTTGCGGGAATGCCCTGAAGACGCAACGTCTCCCCGGTACCGGGCTGATCGACGCACAGGGTGGAAATGCCGCGCCGCGCCAGCGCCTTGGGCAGTTGCGTCCAGTAAAGCAGTTCCTTGTTGCTATCGAGGCCGTTGCAGAACACCACAACCGGATTCGGGCCGTCGCCAGGCGCGCGGGTATAGAGCGCGGGCATGGTTCCGCCTTCGATCGCGATTTCCACACGCTCGCAATTTTCACCTGACAGTTTCATCGATTTCTGGAACGTTGATTGCGCCTTGGTGAACGCCTCGATCCGCCCCGGCGCACCGTGGGCCAGCATCCTTTCGCCGTTGAACAGGTAGAGCGCCGCACGCTGCAGCTTGCTGCCTGCCGAAAAAATCCGCCCCCGCGCCTCATCCTCTTCCGCCAGACCGATCAGCGTTTCCGCCTTGGCATTCCACTGCGCCATGAACATCTGGGTGCCGGCATCCGGCCCGTCATTCGCGGCATCCTTGACGGGTGCCACGACATCCATGATCTCGCCGATCTGCGCACCGCTTTCGGTCGCGATAGCGAGCGACAGGTTCCAGATATAATTGGGGAAATATTCAAAAAGCGCCACGATTTAGACCCTTGTTTCAGATGGATTTTAGTTTTGCGGGGGAGCCTTGTAAAAGGCCCCGCCCTTCATGATTGCGTGCAGATTGGCCTTGTCCTGAAGGATAGTGACGTCTGCAGCAGGGTCGCCATCGACGAGCAGAATATCCGCCAAAGCGCCCTGACGAATCTCACCGACAGGCAAGTCCATCAATTCGCCTCCCTGCTTCGTGGCGGCCACCAGGGCCTCGACGGGCGAGAAGCCGAAGAGCCTGACGAATATGTCCAGATCGCGCGCGTTGCGCCCCACCGGATTGTACGGAAAGCCGTAATCCCCGCCCGGCAGTACGCGGATACCGCGCTTCTTCATCTCGGGCATCACTGCCTGCATCAGTTCGAGGCCCGATGTGGCCCCCATCGCGGCAGCTTCGGTTGGACCGATGCCAAAATCCTGCGCCTCATGGCAGCGGGCGTACAACAGGCCGGGTGCTGGGGCGACGAACAGCCGATCCTTCGCTGCCTCCAGCATGTCGAGCGCTTCCTCATCTGCGTAGGTGCAGTGGAAAATGGCGCGAAACCCTGCCCGCACCGCACGCTTCACAGCTTCGGATGCCTGTGCGTGGCAGGCGAGCCAGATATCCGCTTCCCGCGCCGCCTCACCAATGGCCTGTGCTTCTTCTTCCGAATACATCAGCGTCTGCGCGCCGCCCTTCTGGAAGGCCTCATCGCTCGACATCAGGAACTTGATGGAATCGCAGCCCTGATCCTTCATCTTGCGGACATAGGCGCGCAGGCCGGGAATATCCCGGTCATGAGTTGGATCATGCCCTTCGGGCACGCCCATCACGCCTTCCGCGCCCTTTTCCAGCGACGAAGCCCGCAGGCGGGGGCCCGGAATCAGCCCGGAATCAATCCGGTTGCGCAAGGCTGGTTCGATGGCCTCGCCCAATGATCCGGCGGAATAGGCGGAGGTAAAGCCGTGATCGAGCGTGATGCGGGCATTGGCTTCGGTAACGGCCACGTGTTCATCAAGCGGCACTTTCATCGCATTGATCACGCGCTCTACCGAACTGGGCCAGGTCAGATGGGCATGTGCCTCAACCAAACCGGGCATCAGCGTCATTCCGCCACCGTCCACCAAAGCCGCGTCATCGCGCGGCAATATTTCGCCACCCTTGGCGACCGCTGTAATTCTGTCACCACGGACAAGCACTTCGCCGGGAAAGCGCGATGCGCCACTCCCGTCGAAGATCATCACATTGGTGAACAGGGTTCCTGTCATGCGCCGGTATCAGCCGTCAGACCAGCGGCTGCGATTCCCGCCACGGCACAAACTTCATCATTGTCAGACGTGTCCCCCGTCACGCCGACCGCCCCCAGCAACTTGCCCCCGGCATCGCGGATCAGCACGCCGCCCGGCACCGGAAGGATGCCTTTGGGGAAAACACCATTCAGCGCAGCAATAAAGGCCGGATTGCCTTGCGCGCGCCTGGCGATTTCGCGCCCGCCAAAACCCATGCCAAGACACCCTGCCGCCTTTGCCGTCGCGATTTCCGGGCGGGAGATTGACGCCCGCTCATCCCGGAGCAACGCCATAGCATGGCCACCCGCATCCAGCACCACCACGCACAGCGGGTGGAACTTGTGCTGCTGCCCGGTTTCCAGCGCAACGCGGGCGATGGTCAGGGCTTGGTCTAAAGTCAGAGTCATAACCTATCCTTGCAAGGGCAGAATTGCCTTCGCATCACTCGTGCCGCCTAAGCGGCGTCAAGCAAAGAGTAAAAGCGATTGCATTGATAGGCTATGATCCGTTTCCTCAATGGCAGTTACTTCGCCTGCCCGTTCAGCGTGACCGGCCCGATCAGCCC
>JANOAJ010000164.1:0-4428 GCA_031411035.1 Sphingomonadales bacterium | reverse complement strand
GACATGCTGGATGGCGATGCGCGCCCGGCCCGCCCGGAAGGGCCGCGTCAGGGTTTTGAGGATACGATCTGGTTCCGCATGGATGTCGGGCGGAAACAGAACGCGGATCCGCGCTGGATTCTGCCACTCCTGTGCCGTCGCGGCCATATCACCAAGAGCGAGATTGGCGCGATCCGCATCACGGGTGATGAAACCCTGTTCGAAGTGCCGCGCGCGGCGGCGGACCGCGTTTCTGCGGCCCAGAAACGGACGCAAGGTGATGATCCCGAAAGCGAGGACGGCATCCGCATCGAAGCGGTGCAGGGCGCACCGCGCGAGCGGGCCCGCGAAAACCGCCGCGAAGGTCCGCCGCCGCGCGCCAGGCTGGCACCCAATTATGCGGCGAGACCCACGCATGGCGATCGCCCCGGCCCCGGCGGCCCGGCGCGTGGCGGTCGTCCCGGTGGCGGCAAGCCGTTCAAGGGCAAACCCAAACCGCGGGGGTGATGCGTGCTCACCGTTGATCTCCTCATCCGACTGTCCGAGCGAAGTCGAGGACTCATTTCGAGCGGAGCCGAGAATTCTCACATTCCGGCCTCGACTACGCTCGGTAGAGGTTCTCGACTGCGCTCGAACAGACGGATGGCGGAGTGCTTGATCAGAGGCAGCCTATGATCCCCCGCATTCTCGTTGATGCCGATGCCTGCCCGGTAAAGGATGAAATCTACAAGGTCGCCTGGCGCCTGAACGTGCCGGTCATTGTCGTCAGCAACAGCCATTTCCGCATTCCCGATCACCCGCTGATCACCCGGCAAGTGGTGAGCGACGGCTTCGACGCCGCTGACGACTGGATTGCCGAAACAGCGGACGCCCAGAGCGTGGTGATTACGGCAGACATATTGCTGGCCGACCGCTGCCTGAAAGCGGGCGCCACCGTGCTCTCTTCCAACGGCAAGCCCTTCACCACCAGCAGCATCGGCGCAGCCATCGCCACGCGCGCGATCATGGCCGATCTCCGCGCCGGCGTGAGCAATGTCACCGGCGGGCCAGCGCCCTTTTCCCGGGAAGACCGCTCGCGCTTTCTGCAGGCTCTGGATCAGGCACTGGTGAAGCTGCTGCGGTAGAGCGGAATCACATCAAGCTGGCTCGTCGCCCCGTGCTTGACACGGGGCCAGGCTTTTCCTTGCTGTCAGATGCGAAAGGCAGCCCAGCCCCGTGTCGAGCACGGGACGACGAGCAAAAAAGGGAAACACCTGCCAGAAAATGCTTGACATGTAGGAAAATACCTTCTAGGATAAATCCGTTCTTTCTCAGTGTGAATATCCTGTGTGGTCGGGCCACACCCTGGATGCCGGAGTGGCGCATCACCCCGGCAGACCTGCGTCCAAAATCCGGGGGGCCGCCCCGGATTTGTCGATATCCGGCATGATTTCCCCTTGCCAACGCGTGTCAAAACCCCAATCTGTCTTGCATGACGCGTACTGCCGTCACTGCTGTTCTCGGGCCGACCAATACCGGCAAGACCCATCTCGCGGTGGAGCGGTTGTGCGGGCATTCTTCGGGCATGATGGGCTTTCCGCTGCGGCTGCTGGCGCGCGAAGTGTATAACCGGGTGGTCGCTGCCAAGGGGCCGCGCGAAGTCGGGCTGATTACGGGGGAGGAGAAAATCCTGCCCGAAGGCGCGCGCTGGTTGCTGTGCACGGCCGAATCGATGCCGGTTTCGCGTGACGTGGCGTTTGTTGCGCTGGATGAAGCGCAACTGGGGGCAGACCCTGAGCGCGGGCATATCTTTACCGACCGGTTGCTCAACGTGCGCGGGCGTGAGGAGACGATGATCCTTGGCTCCGAAAGCCTGAAACCAATGGTGCGGGCGCTGGTGCCCGATGCGGAGGTCATCACCCGGCCGCGTTTTTCCAAGCTCACCTATGCGGGCGCGAAAAAGCTCTCCCGCCTGCCGCCGCGTTCCGCGATCATCGCCTTTTCCGCCGAGGAGGTGTACGCAATTGCCGAACTTCTGCGGCGCACACGCGGGGGATCGGCCGTGGTGATGGGGGCGCTTTCCCCGCGCACGCGCAATGCCCAGGTGGCCATGTATCAGGCCGGGGAAGTCGATTATCTCGTCGCCACCGATGCGATTGGCATGGGTCTCAATATGGATGTGGGGCATATCGCCTTTGCCAGCCTGTCCAAATTTGAGGGCAAGCGCCAGCGGCGGCTGACAGTTTCCGAAATGGCGCAGATCGCCGGCCGGGCCGGGCGGCACCAGCGCGACGGCACGTTCGGCACGCTGGCGGGCAAGGGCGAGGCCGCGCTGTTCACCGATAGCGAGATCGAGCGGATCGAGGATCATCATTTCCCCAAGCTCGATCATCTTTACTGGCGCAATGCCGAGCCGGCTTATGGTTCGCTGGGGGGGCTGATCGACTCGCTTGAACGCATGCCCGATGCACCACAATTTCGGCCCGCGCCCGAAGCGATTGATCTGGCAGTGCTCAAGGCGCTGGCAACTGAGCCGGGCATCATCGCGCGCGCTACATCCCCTGCGGCCAATGCGCGATTGTGGGAAGCGTGTGGCCTGCCCGATTTCCGCAAGACCGGCGCGGATTATCATGCCCGGTTGGTGGCGCGCATTTTCGAATACCGGATGACAGGAGACGGCCATATCCCGGCGCGGGTGATGGCGGACGAACTGGCCCGGCTCGATAGCGTTCAGGGCGATATTGACAGCATTGCCGCACGGATCGCTGCGGCCCGCACCTGGGCCTATGCCGCGCACCGGGCGGACTGGCTGGCGGAGCCGGGCGAATGGATCGTTCGTGCTGCGACGCTGGAAGAGAAACTGTCCGACGCACTTCATGCGCGCCTCACGGAGCGGTTTGTTGACCGGCGGACGACGGTGCTGATGCGCGGGCTGGGTGGGGATGCGGCGCTGCTGGATGTCTCAATTGGAGAAGGCGGCGCAGTGGAAGTGGAAGGCGAGGCCATTGGCACGCTTGCCGGGTTCCGCTTCACGCCGGATGGCGCAGCGTCTTCAGGAGAGCGCAAGAAACTGGTCGCGGCAGCAGAAGCGCGGTTGCCCAAGGAACTGGCGCGGCGGGCGCAGCGGCTGGTGGCGGCACCGGATCAGGCGTTCGGGTTGAGTCCTGTGGGTTATGAGTCCTTCCGACTGTCCGAGCGAAGTCGAGGACCCCTTTCGAGCGGAGCCGAGAATTTTCCTAACCGCCGCCTCGACTTCGCTCGGCATAGGTCCTCGACTTCGCTCGGACAGGCGGGAGATGTATCGCCGATAACCTCAACCCCCATCACTCTCACCTGGGAAGGGCATGAGGTTGCGCACCTGGAGCGCGGTTCGGAATGGCTGCGGCCCCGGATACTGCTCGATCCGGCCACGGAGCGGCTGACCCCCGCTTTGCGGCAGGCCGTCACGGCGCGGCTGCACAAATGGCTGGAGGGCCAGGTGAAGCGCCGTCTTGCGCCGCTGCTCGAGGCGCGGTGCTTTCAGGACGATCCCGGCACGCCGCCGGCCTTGCGCGCGGTGCTGGCGCAAATTGTCGGGGCGACGGGTATTCTGCCGCGCGATGCGGTGGCCGGGGCGCTGGCGGATCTGCCGACTGACAGCCGCCGGTCGCTTGGCCGGGTCGGGTTTGTGATTGGCACGCTTGATCTGTTTCATCCGCTGCTCCTCAAGCCGGAAGCCGTGCGGCTGCGGCTGGCTCTGCTTGCCAGCTATCACGGTCTGCCGATGCCGCCGCTGCCGATGCCGGGGCTGGGCCTGCTTGACAAGGCAGATCCGCCGCTGGCAGCCGCCGCGCGGACGGCGGGGTATCGCAGCTTTGGCGATCAGATGCTGCGGGTGGATCTGGTGGAGCGTGTCGCGCGTGCCTTGCACGACCAGCGCGGGGGAGAGCGGGATTTTGTGCCCGATGCCCAGATGGCCGTGTCGATGGGGATTGGCAGCGCCACTTTGTCCCGAATCATGCGGACGCTCGGCTTTGTAACCGTCGGCGATGCTGCCGCCAACCAGTGGCGCTGGCGCGGGCGGCGGGCGCCCCGGCGCGATGAGCGGCCTGACAATCCCGCCTTTGCTGCGCTTGGTGCGCTCAATCGCAGGGGCGACCGCTGAGGCTCGACAAGTTTCTTGTCTTTGCCCGCTTCGTCAAGACGCGGAGCCAGGCGCAGGCGCTGCTGGGGCAGGTGGGCGCGCGGATCGACGGACGGGCGATTGCCAGCGTCCATGCCGAAGTGCGGGTGGGCAGCATCATCACCATCACGCTGGGCGGGCAGGTGCGCGTGATCCGGGTCGAGCAATTGCCCGCGCGACGCGGGCCGCCCGCCGAAGCGCGTGCCTGTTATGCTGATCTTGCGATTGACGCGGGGCAGGCAGGAATCTAACGCGATTCCGAACCAAGTCTTCAGGGGAGTCAGCCGCAATGACCTATGTCGTGACCG
>JANOAJ010000163.1:0-8178 GCA_031411035.1 Sphingomonadales bacterium | reverse complement strand
CCCAGATAGGCGCCAGCGCCTTCCTGAATCGCGGCGGCGATTTCCTGCATTTTTTCGTTGCCGGCTGAGGCGCCAAGCACCTGCCGACTGGTGATGAAGCCATAGAGCACGGCCAACAGGCCGCACAAAATGGCGATTTGTGTAATTGACATGGTCTTCCCGCTTCCCTCATTTACCCCATAGGAATGCGGGCCGGGTAGGGTCCCTCAGCCCGCAATTGCGCGGCGCTATAACGCGTTATCGGCCTATGGCAAGCCGTGAAGCCAGCCCAGACGCTGCGGCAGCGGCACGCCGCCCTGCCCGTCATAGAGATGTACCCCATGCCCCGGCACCATCTGGCCGATCCGCGTCACAGCGCAGGCCACACCCGGCAAGGGCAGGGCAGAGGTGAAGAGCAACTGGTAATCATCGCCTGCGGTTGCCGCAAACAGGCGCGCGTCACGATCCCGTCCCCTGCACGCCGCAAAGGCCGGCGAAAGAGGGATGGCATCAAGATCTATCATCACGGCACAGCCGCTCGCTTCGGCCAGCCGCGACGCATCGATCAGCAGGCCATCGGATACGTCCATCATCGCCGTGACTGATCCGGCAAGTATCGCACCGGCGTCAAGCTGCGGTTCGGGATAGTGATACGCGCGGAGCAAATTCGCTCGCCCCTGCGAAGGCCGGGGCCGGTTGGACGCTATGGCACCAACCTCCACAGAGGCCCCGGCCTTCGCCGGGGCGACGTCGTCCCGCGCAACCTCAAGCCCGGCCCCAGCATCACCAATCACGCCTGTGACGAACAGCCCGTCCCCTGCCGCCGCCCCGCTGCGGGAAGGCACGGTACCGGTTGCTTCGCCAATCAATGTCATCCCCAGCGTCCGCTGCGTGGCGGAAACCGTGTCGCCCCCCAGCAAGGCAACGCCATAGCGGGCAAGTGCTGCTTCCAGCCCCTCCACAAACCCCGCATCCCAATCGGCATCGCCCGTCAGCGTATAGCTCATCATCGCGCCAACCGGCTTTGCCCCCTTTGCCGCCAGATCGGACAGATTCACGCACAGCAGCTTCCACGCCACGCTTTCGGGTGGATCACCGGGCAGGAAGTGGACGCTTTCCACCAGTGTGTCATGCGTCAGCACCAGCCTTGTGCCGCCCATTTCCAGCACCGCGGCATCATCCATCAGCCCCCGCGCCGCCGGATGCGTGGCCAGGGCCCGCAGGTTCTGGATGAAGCTGGTTTCGGAAGTCATCAGCCGGATCGTAGTGGCGAAGCACCCGACTCGCAATTCTGGAGCATGACGGATTCTGTCAGAACAGCGTCACGCTGTCAAGAGGAAAAATCCTCTAACTTTGATTGCGAACGCTGAGCGCATGTTCCCAGCGGATCGCGCTGGCCACAATCTCGTCCAGATCATCATGCGCGGGCGTCCATCCGAAACGGCGCTTCAGCGCGTCGCTGTCCGCCACCATCATGGCAATGTCACCCGCGCGGCGCGGCAGGAACCGGTGCGGGAGATTGCTGCCCGAAGCGCGCGAAACCGCAGCCATCACATCCAGTACCGATGATCCCCGGCCATAGCCGCAATTGAGCACATGGCTTTCCGCCGGATCAGCCGCCAGCATCTCCAGCGCGCGGACATGGGCGCCCGCCAGATCCGTCACATGGATGAAATCCCGAACGCCCGTGCCATCGGGTGTGGGCCAGTCCTTGCCGTAAATATCCAGTTCTGCCCGCTTGCCCGCTGCCACTTCGCTGGCAACCTTGATCAGGTTGGTGGCACCCTGGGTCGATTGCCCGGTGCGTCCCTTCGGATCGGCACCTGCCACGTTGAAATAGCGCAGCGCGCAATAGTTGATCGGATGGGCAGCGGCCACGTCACGCAGCATCATCTCGGTCATCAGCTTTGAGGTGCCATAGGGATTGGCAGGCCGGGTGGGATAATCCTCGCGAACCGGTGCATCAGACGGGGTGCCATAAACGGCGGCGGTTGAAGAAAAGACGAAATGCCGCACGCCCGCCTGCACCGCGGATTCAATCAGCGTGCGGCTGTTGGCCGTATTGTTTTGGTAATATTTCAGGGGGTTCTCAACTGATTCCGGCACAATGATTGACCCGGCGAAATGCAGGATCGCCCCGATCCCGTGCGTGGCAAGCGCAGCGGACACCCTACCCGAATCCCCCACATCGGCCTCGACCAGCGGAACACCTTCGGGGACGGCCCAACGAAATCCGGTTGCCAGATTGTCGAGAACCACCACGGGCCAGCCCGCGTCACGCAGGGCATGGACGGCATGGCTGCCGATATAACCGGCCCCGCCAGTCACCAGTACAGGAAAACGCGTTTTCATGGTGGTGGCTCTATCGGCAATCCGTCAACAAAGCGCAAATTTTGGTGCTTGCCTTTGCCCGGGCGCTGTTCAAAACCACGGCAAAGCGGGAGGACAGGATGAGCGCGCGCAAGGCGATTTTCATTACGGGCGGCGCATCAGGCATCGGCAGGGCGGTGGCAGAGCATTTCGCGGCCAGGGGCTGGCAGGTTGGCATCGCCGATGTGAACGAAGCCGGGCTGGCGGAAACGGCGGGCTTGCTGCCAGCAAAACAAGTTTCCCTGCATAGTCTGGATGTGCGGGATCGCGCCGATTGGGATCGGGTCCTTGCCGATTTCACGGCGCGCACCGGCGGGCAACTGGATGTGCTGTTCAACAATGCTGGCGTCGCGCGCGGCGGCCCGTTTGCGGAAGTGGCGCCGGCCGATCATGATCTGCTGATCGATGTGAACCTGAAAGGCGTGATTTATGGCGCGGAGGCCGGTTTCCGCCATCTGGCCGCCACGCCGGGTTCCTGCCTGCTCAACACCTGTTCCGCCGCTGGGATGATCGCCGGGCCGGGCATGGCTGTTTATGCGGTCACGAAGTTCGGCGTCCGTGCGCTCACTGAGGCGCTGGAACTGGAATGGGAACAGCACGGGATCAAGGTCTGTTCGCTGATGCCGGGCTTTATCGAAACACCGCTGCTCACGCGCAATGCCACGGGTTCCAATCACAGCATGCGGGAAACCGTGCTGGAGGCCGGGCTGGAACTGACGCCGGTAGCGGAAGTGGCGCAAGCGGCCTGGGCAGCGGTGCATGGCCGCCAGACGCATGTCGTGGTCGGCAAGACGGCCCGGCGCCTCAAATTCCTGACCCGCTGGCTGCCCGGCGTCGCCCGGCGCGGGCTGGCGCGTCAGTTCGCCAAGGGGCTGGAACAGGGCTGATCCCGGACATTTGCGGTTGGCGTGGTTAATGTCCCGTGCTGGCACAGCGGATTGTTAACCAGTAAAACTGCTGGCCCTTAAGGTGAAGGTCGCGTTAACGATTCTCGTCATGAGGAGAGCCCTAGTTCTAACCAGCGAGTCGGCACGGCACCCGTTCCGACAACGCCTTCCGCGCCACGTTTTTGCGCCGCTGCCGGAGCAAACGCGCGAACCGAAGCGCGAACCGCTGACAGACATTGCTTTTTTCCTGACGAGCTTTGCCGCCAGCTTCATCGTCATCTTCGGCATGATCATCTGACGCGCGGGGCCGCAGGCGCTGCGGCCCTTTTCGTGCGCATGTGATTTTCAACACAGGTGCTTCTCTGCTAGCCAGTCAGTCAGGAGCGGGAATCGCATAAGGGGCGTCCATGAACTGGTCTTCAAAAATGGCAGGCGGCGCTCTGATTGGCGCACCGCTTGGCCGTGTGGATGAAACAAGCTGGGAGGCGTTCAACACGGCCGCCACCGCCGCGGTGGGGGAAGCGGCGCAGGCCGGTGTGGCGCTGGTGCTTGATCTGGCGGGCATCGAATATATGTCCTCGCGGGGCCTGCGCGCGCTCACGCTGGTCAAGCGCGAAGCCGAGGCCCGGCAGGTGACGCTGACGCTGGCGCGCCCCAATGACCGGATGCGCGAAATTCTGGCCATCAGCCGTTATGACAAGATTTTCACGATCACGGCCGGGCTTGACGGGTAAGCTGATCTTGTCTGCCCTTTGCCTGCTCACGCCGCATCCCGCCTATGAGGAAAACTGGCACCCCGATGCCGACCGGCTGGTGGCGGCCCTTGGCGCCGCGCCGGAATTCCGTGTCTGGACAGAACCAGGCGATCTGGCGGGCTTTGATCTGATCATGCCGCTGCTGGCCTGGGGCTATCAGCGTCACGTGCCGCAGTGGTTTGCCGCGCTTGATGCGTGGGAAGCGCAGGGCCTGCCGTTCGCCAATCCGGTCGCAACGCTGCGCTGGAACACGGACAAGGATTATCTGCTTGATCTGGGGGGCAAGGGCATCGCCATCGTCCCGACCATCGAAAGCCATGCCCTGAGTGCCGCTGATCTGGCACAGGCGCGCGCGACCTTTGGCGGAGGGCGGCTGGTGGTGAAGCCCAGCATCTCCGCCGGGGCAGACGGTACGCATCTTCTGGCAGAAGGCGATGCCGTGCCGTTCGATGTGCTGGAACGCGAAATGCTGATCCAGCCGATGATGCCCGGCATTCAGGAAGAAGGCGAATTCAGCCTGTTCCTCTTCAACGGGCATCTCAGCCACGCCATCGTCAAGCGCCCGGCAAAAGGCGATTTCCGCGTGCAGGAACAATTTGGCGGGCGCGAGGAACGCGTGGAACCGCCCGCCGGGGCGCTCGCCCTGGCAGAGGCCGCTCTTGCTGCCGCCCCCGCGCTTCCCCTCTACGCCCGCGTCGATATGGTGCGTGACGGGGAAGGGGTCCTGCGCCTGATGGAACTGGAACTGATCGAGCCTTCGTTGTTTCTGCACTATGCGGAGGATGGCGGGGCAATGTTCGCGGCGGCTGTGGGGGCGGCGCTGGGGTGAGGCGCGGGAATTGGTTGGCCAGTTTACGGTCAAGCTGACGATTTCAGATAGGGCCGCAATGACCTGCGGAGCGATCACTAACGCCCTCCCCTTGAAGTTATCCCAAATCTCCGCAACCCTCGGGCCAAAACATGCATCAGAGAGGATTCGCCCATGAAAACCCGCATCACCGAAATGTTCGGCATCCAGCATCCCATCATCCAGGGCGGGATGCATTTTGTGGGGTTTGCCGAAATGGCGGCGGCGGTTTCCAATGCGGGGGGCCTGGGGATCATCACCGGGCTGACGCAGCGCAGCGCGGCGGATCTGGCGAACGAGATTGCGCGGTGTCGCGATATGACGGACAAGCCGTTCGGAGTGAACCTCACTTTTCTGCCCGTCGTCAACGCGCCCGATTATCCCGGCATGGTCAAGGCGATCATCGAAGGCGGGGTCACGGTGGTCGAAACGGCAGGCAATAATCCGCAACAGGTGATCCCCGCGCTGCATGATGCGGGGATCAAGGTGATCCACAAATGCACTGCCGTCCGCCATGCCTTGAAGGCGCAAAAGGTGGGCTGTGATGCAATCTCGGTCGATGGATTTGAATGCGGCGGGCATCCGGGCGAAGATGATGTGCCCAATTTCATCCTGCTGCCCCGCGCGGCGGACGAGCTTGAGATTCCCTTTGTTGCCTCTGGCGGGATGGCCGATGGCCGCAGCCTTGTCGCGGCGCTTGCGCTGGGGGCCGAAGGCATGAACATGGGCACGCGCTTTATCGCGACGAAGGAAGCGCCGGTGCATGAACGCGTGAAGCAGGCGCTGGTCGCCGCGTCCGAACTCGATACGCGGCTGGTAATGCGGCCCCTGCGCAATACCGAACGGGTGCTGACCAATGTCGCGGTCGAAAAGCTGCTTCAGAAGGAACGCGAACTGGGCAGCGCGATCAGGTTCGAAGACATCGCCGAGGAAGTGGCGGGCGTCTATCCGCGCATCATGCTGGAGGGGGACATGGACGCCGGGGCGTGGAGCTGCGGTATGGTCGCCGGGCTCATCAACGATATTCCCACCTGCCAGGAACTGATCGACCGGATCATGGCCGAAGCGGAAGGCATTATCCGGCAAAGGCTGGCCGGCTTGGCGGGGTAGGACAGGGAGTCGGCTGCCGTCATTCCGGCGACGGCCGGAATCTCTTTTCCTTTTATGCTTGCTGCACGCCTTGAAAGGGACAGCGGGATTCCGGCTTTCGCCGGAATGACACAGAGAGCAAACCACCCCCACATCCGGGACTCGCCACCGTGCTTTTCCGCTGCTAGCTTCCCCGAAAATAAAGGGAGAGCCGTATGGAGCAGTTGAGCGGGCAAGACGCGAGTTTCGTCTATCTGGAAACATCCTCAACGCCGATGCATATCGGTTCGGTGGCGATCTATGATCCCTCCACCGCGCCCGATGGCAAGGTGCGCTTCAAGGATATTTTGCGCTTCATCGAAAGCCGTCTGGGCGGCGCGCGCAGTTTCCGGCAGAAACTGGTGCGGGTGCCGTTCGATCTCGATCATCCCTACTGGATCGAAGACCCGGATTTCGATCTGGAATATCATGTCCGCCACATTGCCCTGCCCAAGCCGGGCGACTGGCGGCAATTATGCATCCAGACCGCACGGTTGCACGCCCGCCCGCTGGATCTGACCAAGCCGCTATGGGAATTCTGGGTGGTGGAAGGGCTTGACAATATTCCCGGCCTGCCGCCGGGTTGTTTCGCGCTGGTGTCCAAAGTCCATCATGCCGCGATCGACGGCATGTCGGGCGTGGAAATGTCTGCCGCCGTGCATGATCTGACGCCCGAAATGCTGCCGCCGTCGTTCAACGACAGTTGGGAACCGGAAAAGGAACCGGGTCTGGGCGAAATTGCCTTCCGCACCTGGATCAATTCGCTGCGCCAGCCCTTCCGCTTTGCCCAGACAATGGCCAACACAGTTCCGGGCATCGCGCGGCTGGGCAAACAGGTAAGTGCGGGTGATGTCACGCTCGCCAACACCAAGCTGGCCCCCACAACGCGCTTTAACAAGAAAGTCTCGGGCCACCGCGTCTGGGATGGCGTGCCCTTCCCGCTGGCAGGCGTGCGCGCGATCAAGAATGCGGTGGAGGGCGCGACGGTCAATGATGCGATCCTGGCGATCATTGGCGGCGGCCTGCGCAAATATCTGCTCGCCAAGGATGAACTGCCTGACGAAAGCCTGACCGCGATGGCCCCGATCTCGGTGCGCGAAGAAGGCGAGAAGGCGGCGCTGGGGAATCTCGTCTCGGCAATGGTGGTGGGGCTTGGCACGCAGGTGGCCGATCCGCTGGAACGCCTGAAATATGTCCGCAAGGAATCCTCAAATTCCAAGGCAATGACCAACGCGGTCGGCGCGCGGACACTGACGGATTACAGCCAGTTGATCCCCTCGGGCCTCGCCGGGCTGGGGGCGCGGCTCTATACGCGGCTCGGCGTCGCCAATGCCCATGCGCCGGTATTCAACTGCGTGGCGACCAATGTGCCGGGATCGCGCGTGCCGCTCTATTTCGTCGGCGCGAAACTGGTCACGATGATGGGCATGGGGCCGGTGTTTGATGGCATGGGCCTGATCAACGCGATTTACTCCTATGTTGATACCATCGCCATCGCCTTCACCAGCGACCGGAACATGATGCCCGATCCGGCCTTCTACGCACAGTGCCTGAAGGAATCCTATGAGGAGCTTCTGGCCGCGACCACAGCGACTGCCCCGGTGCCCGCGCCGAAAAAGGCAGAGGCTCCCGCGCCCAAGCCGGTGCCTAAGCCAGCGGCAAAACCGGCGGCCAAAGCCCCGGCGAAGGCTGCTCCCCCTGCAAGAAAGACCGCAGCGGTTTCCACGGCCAGACCGGCCAAGGCCGGTGCAAAAGCTGCCGCTGCCAAACGCACGAGCAAGAAAGGAGCCTGATCATGGCCAAGAAATCCGAAGAAAAATCCAAGGCCGCCAGCATGGCCGAACAGGTTGCCGAACCGATCAAGAAAGCCGGAAAGGCCATTCGTGAAGGGGCAGAACGCGCGGTTGCCAATACGGCGGCGATCAACAGCAAGGTGATTGATCAGGCGGAAACCAATGCCAAGGAAGCGTTTGCGGCCTTGCGCGCGGCAGCCGGGGCCAAGTCCGTCAACGATATCGTCAAGATCCAGGGCAAGTTCGTGAAAGAACAGAGCGAACGCTCTATGGCCCATGTGCGCGAAGTGGGGGAACTGATTGCCCAGTTCGGTCGCGACGCGATGGAACAGATCCGGGGGAAATAAGATCCCGTCGCCCCGGCGCAGGCCGGGGCCGTTGCGGCAGCGGAGTGCCGGTGCGTCAAACCGGCCCCGGCC
>JANOAJ010000162.1:0-12167 GCA_031411035.1 Sphingomonadales bacterium | reverse complement strand
GTGTATAGCCCCCCGCACCATGAACGCCCCCGCCAGTCAAGCCGATATCATCCTGACCCGCCCGATTGTGCTGATCGGGCTGATGGGCGTGGGCAAATCGACGATCGGGCGCAGGCTGGCACAGCGGCTGCATATAGGCTTTGTCGATGCCGATCACGAAATTGAGCAGGCAGCCGGCATGAGCATCCCCGAAATGTTCGAGCGCTATGGCGAATCAGTGTTCCGGGACGGGGAACGGCGAGTCATTGCGCGGCTGGTGGAAGGAAAACCCAAAGTGATTGCAACGGGCGGCGGTGCCTTCATGAACGAATCGACCAGAGCATTAGTGCTGGAGAAATGCACCACGATCTGGATTGACGCAGATGTTGACCTCCTGGCCGAACGCGTCGGGCGGCGGGATAATCGCCCCTTGCTCAAAGGGCGCGACCCCCGCGTGGCGCTGACGGAACTCGCGGCGGTGCGGAACCCGGTCTATGCGCTCGCCCCGATCCATATCCGCAGCCAGCCTGCGCCGCATGATGCCACGGTCAACGCCATTCTGGAAAAGCTGGTATGAGTCTGGTGCCCGTCGGCCTTGGTGCGCGCAGCTACGACATTCTGATTGAGGCAGGCGCGCTGGACCGGGCCGGAGAATTGCTGGCTGGCAAGGCCCGCAACGGCCGGATGGTGGTCATCACCGAAACCAATGTAGCGGCGCACGCCCTGCCCCGATTTTCTGCATCGCTGGAAGCGGCGGGCATTACGGTGGATCCGATCGTCCTGCCTGCGGGAGAAAGCACCAAAAGCTGGAGCCAGCTTGCCAGCCTGTGCGATGCGCTGCTCGAACGCGGGATAGAGCGCAGCGATCATGTCGTGGCGCTGGGTGGCGGCGTGATCGGCGATCTGGTGGGCTTTGCGGCTTCGATTCTTAAGCGCGGCTGCCAGTTTATCCAGGTGCCGACCAGCCTGCTGGCGCAAGTCGATTCGTCTGTGGGTGGAAAAACCGCCATCAACACGGCAGCGGGCAAGAACCTGATCGGTGCCTTTCATCAGCCTGCCCTCGTACTGATTGATCCGACCGTGCTGGATACGTTGCCCCCACGCGAACGCCGCGCAGGTTATGCCGAAGTGGTGAAGTACGGGCTGCTGGGCGATTTTGCCTTTTTCGAATGGTGTGAAGCAAACGGCGCAGCGGTGCTCGCCGGCAACCGGGCGGCGCAGATCTGCGCGATCGAGACCAGCGTTCGCGCGAAGGCCGCCATAGTTGCAGCAGACGAACGCGAAACGGAAGACAAGCGCGCGCTGCTCAATCTGGGACATACATTCGGCCACGCGCTGGAAGCGGAGACCGGATTTTCGAACCGCCTGCTTCATGGCGAAGGCGTTGCGGCAGGGATGGCCCTGGCTTTGGGTTTCTCCGCCTCGCGCGGCCTGATGCCTGGCCAGGACGCCGAACGCGCCGCAGCGCATCTGCGGGCTTTGGGTTTGCCTGATGGGCTGAAGGCAGCAGGCATCACCGCTGGCGGGGCGACATTGGTGGGGCACATGCTGCACGACAAGAAGATGAGCGGCGGCACCCTGCCCTTCATCCTCACACGCGGAATTGGCAAGGCCTATGTCGACAAGTCTGTTTCACTGGCGGATGTCGAAGCGTTTCTGGATGCCCAGCCGCGATAGGCAAGCCACACCCACCCCCCGATCATCAGCACGCCCCCAAAAGGCGTCACTGCGCCCAGCCAATGCGGCGCACCAAGCGCCATCGCATATAGTGTGAGCGCAAAAATGGCCGCGCCGCCAATAAGCGCTTTGGCGGGTCCATCATGCCCGCGCCCCGAAATCGCAAGCGCTGCCGCCACATGGACAAGCTGATACATTGCCCCGGTTTTGAGCCATTCCGCTTCAAGCCCGCCCGCCCCGTGCGCGCCGAAAGCCCCGGCAGCAACGGCAAGCGCGCCTGACGCCGCGGCAAAGGTGACGAGCCGGCTCACCCGCAATCAGACTCCAACGGGCGCACCACCGGCTCGGTGATAATGGTGTCACGCTGCGTGCGCAGATCACCGGATTCAAACTGCGCTTTCAGCCGCTCTCTGTCCCGCGCGCGATACAGATCTTCGGATCGCTCGATCTGTTCCCCGTCCACGCCGACACTGTCCATTGCCATGCGCGCCATTTTTACGGCCGATTCCATCACTTCACGCACGACACCCCCAACGGGTGTACCTTTGAGTTTCAGCAGCGCGCGGCGGTCAAAAGCGCGGACGAAGATCGTCGCCGCCGGAAACGCTTCGTGCACCCCCTCCACGAGTTCGGGGCTTATCTGGTCTCCATCGATGCAAAACAGGATCAGTTGCGCATCAGCGGCACCCGCTTGCCGCAAAAGATCCATTCGCGTGCCATCGCCGTAATAGACCTTGGCGCCAAAATTGCCCGCGACGTCGATCATCTCGATATCGGTATCCACCAAGGTCACCGAAATCCCCTGCGCGAGCAGCATCTGCCCCACCGTCTGGCCAAAGCGACCATAGCCGACAATGAGTGCGCTTGATCCATCCGCTGTCGGCCCCGCGCGCTCCTGCTTGCTTACAGGCACGGCGCGAAGGCGACGTGTGGCAAACATCAGGAAAGGCGTCGTTGCCATCGAAAGCGTCACAATTGCGCCAAACAGGCTGGCCGCTTCGGGAGCGACAAGGAAGGCATTCTGCGCCTGTGTGAAAAGCACAAAGCCAAATTCGCCACCCTGGCTGAGCAACAAACCCAGCGCGAAGGCCGGTCGCCAGTTCATCTTGAAGGCCAGGCCGATGCCCATGATGACAACCGTTTTCGTCACGATCAGCGCGGCGGCCATACCGATCACGAAGAAAGGCCGTTGGGCGATGGCGCTCAAATCCAGCATCATGCCGACCGAAAGGAAGAAAAGACCCAGAAGGATCGAACGGAATGGCTCCACATCCGCCTCAAGCTCGTGGCGATACGGACTGTCAGCCAGCATGACACCGGCAATGAAAGCCCCGAGCGCGGTGGACAGACCCAATGCTTCCATTACGGCGGCGCTGGCGATAACCGTGAACAACCCTGCAAACACGAACATCTCGCGTTCGCCCAGATTGCCGATCAGACGGAACAGAGGCCGCAGGATGAAGCGGCCCGCCAGAATCAGCCCCCCGATTGCCAGCGCCGTATAGACGGCCAGAAGCCAGCCCGGCGGCCCTGATGCAGCGGCGGGATTTCGGGACAGCGCGGCAAGGATCGTGATCATCGGCACAATCGAAAGATCCTGAAACAGCAGGATCGAAAACGCCCGTTCTCCAAACGGAGTCCGCAATCGCCCGGCGGATTGCAGCATTGGCAGCACTTGCGCGGTTGAGGACAGGGCAAGCGGCATACCCAGCGCAATCGCGGCCGCCAGCGAGAAAGGATTGCTGCCATAAATGACGATCGTCACCGCGAGCCCGCACAACACGACCTGCAGCAGGCCAAGCGCGAAAATATCCTGCCGCATCCGCCAGAGGCGACTGGGCGTCAGTTCCAGCCCAACCAGAAACAGCAGCAGGGTAATACCGAATTCAGCGACGTGCATCGTCGCTTCGGCTTCCCCAACCAGATGAAGGAGTTGCGGCCCGACAAGGGCACCAGCAACGAGATAACCGAGCACTGCCCCAAGGCCGAGCTTGCGGAACACAAGCACAAACACAAGGGCAAAACCGAACAGGATCACACCATCGCGTAGCAAGGATACGGTTTCCATCTCTATTGTCCGCCCGCCTGGGCAGCGGCGTCGGCAACCGCCTGAAACGACAGGAGAATTGCCGCATGACGGGCGGAATGCGCGCGCGCAGCAGCGAAAATATCAAGGCCAGGCCAGTCACCCGGATCGGCGCGTGTGCCGGAAAGATATCCGGCCAGCGCGTCGCGCGCCATTTTCAGGTCCGCATGACTGCGGCCTTTCGCATGCGCCGCCATCAGAGCCGCAGATGCCTGCCCCAACGCGCAGGCGCGGGCTTCCAGTCCAATTTCGCCAATGTTGCCGAAATCATCAAGCGCGACATCAACTGTCACGCGGCTGCCGCAGACTGGCGAGCGCCGCTCGGCGGAGCCTTGCGGTTCAGCCAGGCGGACGAAGCGCGCCGTCTCCGTCGCAAGGCGCAGGATTTCCGCATTGTAGAGCGGCGCGCTCAAGGCACGACGGGTGCAGACGCACCACCATTTTTGCGACGCTCCGCCACGAACTCGACCAGCGCGCCGGATGTGGCGTTGAGCAAGGGGTAACTGCGTGAGGCCTTCATCCATTCGGGCCGCACCGATTTGCCTCCATATACCGTGTCGTACAGAAGCGAGGCGACAAGGAACACGACTGACGCCCCGATAAGCCCCTTCACGGCCCCGAAACCCAGCCCCAATATCCGGTCAAACGGGCCAAGGATGGATGCCTTGGATGCCTGCCCCATCCGGTTGCCGACAAAGCGTACCAGCCCGAAACTGATCCCGAACACCAAAGCGAACGCAAGCGCCGCCGCGCCAGATTCGGTGCCGACCCGTTCCGTCAGCGCCGCGGATACCGGCGCGTGCAGCAGCTTGACCGCAGCAATGCCGGCCACCCAGGCAACCAGCGACATGGCTTCCACCACAAACCCGTTCATCAGTCCGCGAACGCCCAGCCCGCCAACCAAGAGCAAGACAAATATATCAAGCGCCGTCATGCCCGCCCTTTAGGCGGTGACACCCGCGAGAGTCGAGCCTCAACCCCGTCCCAGCATATGATCGACCAGTCCGCCCATCCGCGAAAAGCCGGTGAGTGCAATGCCACCCTTTTCCGCTTTGGTGGAGGAAGCGACCAGCGCCCGTTCAAAACCAAGCTTGGCGGCTTCCTTCAGGCGCAACCCGGCATGGGCCACAGGACGGACCTCGGCAGACAGCGCAATCTCCCCAAAGGCAATGGTATCAGCCGGAACAGGACGTTCCGACAACGCGGAAACCAGCGCCACCGCCACCGCGAGATCAGCGGCAGGGTCGGTCAGGCGGTACCCGCCCGCGATGTTCAGATAGACTTCGCAGGTGGAGAAACTCAGTCCGCAGCGCGCTTCCAGCACCGCAAGGATCATCGCCAGCCGGCCTGAATCCCAACCCACCACAGCGCGGCGCGGCGTGGCCCCGCTTGCCAGCCGGACGACCAGCGCCTGCACTTCCACCAGCACCGGGCGGGTACCTTCCAGCGCGGGAAACACAACCGTTCCGGTCACGGACTCATCGCGCTGGGTGAGGAACAGCGAAGAGGGATTGGTGACTTCGCCCAGTCCGCCTTCTTCCATTGCGAACACGCCGATCTCGTCCGTGCCGCCAAAGCGGTTCTTGATCGCGCGCAGGATGCGGTATTGATGGCTGCGTTCGCCTTCAAAGCTCAGCACGGTATCAACCATATGTTCCAGCACGCGCGGCCCCGCGATGCTGCCATCCTTGGTGACATGGCCGACGAGCACCAGCGCAGTGCCGCGTTCCTTGGCAAAGCGGATCAGTTCCTGCGCAGAGGCCCGCACCTGGCTGACTGTGCCCGGCGCGCCTTCGATCAGATCACTGTGCATGGTCTGGATGGAATCAATCACGACCAGTGCGGGCGGCGGGCCAAGGCTGAGCGTTGTCAGAATATCGCGCACTGAAGTGGCCGCCGCGAGTTGCACCGGAGCGGTGCCAAGCCCCAGCCGCCGCGCACGCAGCCGCACCTGATCAGCCGCTTCCTCGCCAGACACATAAGCGACTGCCTTGCCCGCCAGTGCCAGCTTCGCTGCCGCCTGAAGCAGCAGGGTGGATTTGCCGATGCCCGGATCACCCGCAAACAGGGTTGCAGAACCGGCGACAAAGCCGCCACCCAGCGCGCGATCCAGTTCCGCGATCCCGCTGGCCATCCGCGCAGGCAGTGCCACATCTGAATCCAGCCCAACCATTTCCAGCGCGCGGCCGCCGCTGTGGAGATCGTGCTTGGCGCGAAACGGCGTCACCACCCCGCCCGCGTCTTCCGCCATTGTGTTCCACGCCCCGCAATCGGCGCACTGCCCGGCCCATTTGGACGAGACAGAACCACATTCATTGCAGGCATATCGCTTCTGGGGACGCGCCACGGAATTCGGCCTCTCACAATTGGAACATAAAAAGAACTTGCAGGTGCGCCACTGTTTGTCAAGCATCTCGACATCCACGCCAGCCCCTGCCACTCTCTCCCCCATGAGGGAGAAGGATCTGCGGCTGGCGCTTGTCTGCTATGGCGGCGTGAGTCTGGCCGTCTATATGCATGGGGTTACCAAGGAAATCTGGCGACTGGCACGCGCCAGCCGCGCGTTTCATGTTGGCGGTGATGAACCGGGACCGATCGAGGCAATCTGGATCGACCTGCTCACGCTCATCCAGGAACGCACGGGCATTCGTCTGCGGATCGTGCCGGATATCGTGGCGGGCGCCAGCGCGGGCGGAATCAATGGCGTGTTTCTGGCGCAGGCACTGGTGAGCGGCCAACCCCTTGATCCGTTGACAGACCTGTGGCTCGACAATGCCGATGTGGATCGCCTTGTTGATCCGGACGCGCGCCCGCTTTCGCGCCTCACGAAATTCTGGGCTGTGCCAATTGCCTGGTTTGTCACCGGAAAGCGTGGCGGAACGGTTGAACGCACCGTTGCTGTCGAGGCACGGGAAGAAGTGCGCGCCAAGCTTTCCCGGTTCGTCCGGGCACGCTGGTTTGCCCCGCCCTTTGGCGGCGAGGAATTCAGTGGCCTTCTGCTTGATGCGTTTGCGGCGATGGCCAGCGCAAAAGCTGGCCCGCGCCTGCTTCCCGGCACTCACCCGCTGGATCTGTTCGTCACTGTCACGGACTTTGGCGGGTTCGACCAGACGTTGCGGCTCAACAGCCCGGAATATGTTTCGGAAACCGAACACCGGCTGACCATTGGATTTTCGAACCGCAGCAGCGACGGGCCGGGTCTTGGCGTGGCGCCCGAACTGGCGTTCGCTGCCCGTGCCACGGCGAGTTTTCCCGGCGCGTTCCCTCCCTTTACTGTTGCGGAAATGGATCGCGTGGTCGCCGCACGGCAGAGCGCATGGCCCACGCGTGACGCGTTTCTGGCGCGCATTTTGCCGGGACGTGGCGAAACAGCGGAGCGGACGGTATTGATCGACGGTTCCGTGCTGGCCAATGCCCCCTTTGCGCCGGCGCTGGCCGCGTTGCGGGATCGGCCTGCGCGGCGCGAAGTGGATCGGCGTTTCGTTTATATTGATCCAAAACCGGGCATGCGCAGCGTAAGCCTGAACCGGCGCGGCAAGGCCGAACTTCCGGGCTTCTTCGCGACAATCTTCGGGGCGATGTCCGATATTCCGCGCGAACAGCCGATCCGGGACAGTCTGGAAGCGATAGAGGCCCGGTCATCCCGCATCCGGCGGATGCAGCGGATTGTTGATGCCTTGCGCCCTGATGTGGAAGCCGCCATCGAAAACCTGTTCGGCCGCACCTTCTTTCTGGACAGCCCGACCCCAGCCCGGCTTTCCGCGTGGCGGCGCAAGGCACAGGAAGGTGCCGCCAAATCCGCCAATTTCGCGTTTGCCGCCTATGGCCATGTCAAGCTTTCCGGCATCGCAGAAGATGTTGCCCAGCTTGTCCAGCGCCAGCAGCCGGATCTGCGGGGCGACGGGTATGAAGCGCTGCGTCAGGGTATCTGGGCAGCGATCCGGGCACGCGGCGTGGACAAGCTGACCGATGGCCCCGGCAAGGGCGCGACTGACGCGGCCATTGCCTTTTTCCGCGATCATGATCTGGGCTTCCGGGTGCGTCGCCTGCGTTTCGTGATCCGCAGGCTTGCCGCGCTGGCAGATGAGGGGCGGCTGACGCGGGATGTGGCAGAACCCTTGCGCGCCGCGCTTTTCCGGATGCTCTCTGTCTATCTGGAACGGGAAGGCGTGATTTTCTACACAGCCCTTGATCCCGGCGACGCAACGGAGTTGCTCGCCTCCGTTGCAGCGCAACGGGGGTTGATCACACTTGATGCGGCAAGTGACGAGCGGATGGCCGAAGCATTGGCAGACTGTCCGAAGGATGTCCGCCGCATCCTCCTGCTCGCGTATCTGGGCTTTCCCTATTATGATATTTCCACCCTGCCGATGCTGCAGGGCGAAGGGCTGGATGAGTTTGACCCGGTGAAAGTGGATCGCATCTCTCCAGACGATGTGACGTCGGTGCGCAAGGGTACTGCGGAAACGCTCAAAGGCATCCAGTTCAACAGTTTCGGCGCATTTTTCAGCCGGGCCTACCGCGAAAATGACTATCTTTGGGGCCGCCTCCACGGGGCGGACCGGCTTTTCGACATTGTCCTGTCTGCTGCCAACATTCCGGCAGGCGATGCCGATTCGCTGAAACACGCGCTTTTGATGGCCATTCTTGACGAAGAAGAACCGCGCCTGAAAGCGATCCCCGCCCTTTTTGCTGAAGTGCGCGCCGAGATTGCGGCGCGCGCGTCACGGGGCTAGGGATAGTCCGGGTCTGGCAGAAAGCGGAAAAACGCAATGCAGTTTCTGAAAACAGTATTTTGGGCAATCGTCGCGGTTGCGGGGGCGATTTTTGCATTCAAAAACTGGACTCTGGTGACGATCAGCCTGTGGAATGACATCCAGCTCGATACACGCCTGCCCGTGCTGCTGCTGATCACGTTCCTGATCGGCCTGCTGCCCACCTTCCTGCTCCACCGCGCCACGCGCTGGAGCCTGAAGCGGAAGCTGGACACGGCCGAGCGGGCGCTGGCCGACATCCGCAGCCCTGCTGCACCTGCCGCTGCGAACCAGTCCCTGCCCCCTGCCGCAGCGCCGATGGCAGCACCGCCGGGGGTCGCATGAGTTCTCCCATATATGTTGCGCTCGATACGCCCGATCTCGAGAAAGCGATGGCGCTTGCCAAGCGCGTGAAAGGCCATGTCGGCGGGATCAAGCTGGGGCTGGAATTCTTCTCCGCCAACGGCCGGGCCGGGGTGCGGGAAATGGCGGCGCTGGATCTGCCCATTTTCCTCGATCTGAAATTCCATGACATTCCCAATACGGTGGCCAAGGCCATTCAGGCATTGCGACCGCTGAAACCGGCCATCCTTACCGTCCACGCCGCAGGCGGCCGGGCCATGATGGAGGATGCCAAGGCCGCGGCACCTGAAGGTACCAAGGTGGTGGGCGTCACGGTATTGACCAGCCTTGATGGAGATGATCTTTCGGCCATCGGCGTGGCACCCGATACGCATGCACAGGTTGAACGGCTGACCCTGCTGGCCAAAGAGGCCGGGCTGGACGGGATTGTCTGTTCCGGGGAGGAAGTAAAAGCGGCCAAGAAGCTGTGGCCCAAAGGCTTTTTCGTGGTGCCGGGCGTGCGTCCGGCGGATGGCTCGACTGGCGATCAGAAGCGCGTTGTCACGCCGCGCAAGGCGCTCGATTCCGGGGCTTCCATTCTGGTGATCGGGCGACCGATTACAGGCGCGGAAGATCCAAACCAGGCCGCCCGCGCGATTGAGGCGACACTCTGAGGCCATGCCGATCCAGACCAAAATCTGCGGGCTATCGACCCCCGAAACGATAGACGCCGCCCTGAAAGGCGGGGCGAGCCATGTCGGGCTGGTGTTTTTCCCCAAAAGCCCCCGCCATGTGCCCCCCGATCAGGCCGCCGCGCTGGCCGCGCGCGTGGCAGGCCGGGCGCAGGTGGTGGGGCTGTTTGTTGATCCGGAACCAGGCTTTGTGGCGTCCGTGCAAGCGCTGGTGGGGCTGGATATCGTCCAGTTGCATGGCAGCGAATCACCGGCGCAAGTGGCGGCAATACGGGCGGCGCAGAAATGTGAGGTTTGGAAAGCGGTGCCGGTAAAGACGCGGGCCGATCTCGCAACGGCTATGGCCTATCGGGGGGCGGCGACGCATATCCTCTACGACGCCAAGCCGCCCAAAGGCGCAGATCTTCCCGGCGGTACCGGCCTGCGGTTTGACTGGAAGCTGCTGGAAGGCGCGCGCCATCCTTTGCCCTGGATATTGGCGGGCGGCCTCGATCCGGGCAATCTTGCCGAAGCGGTCCGCGTAACCGGGGCAACAATGCTGGACGTGTCCTCGGGCGTGGAATCCGCGCCCGGCATCAAGGATGTGGACAAGATCGCTGCATTCCTTAAAGCGGCCCGCGAATTGAAGTGAACACCAGACCCGCCTGTCCGAGCGCAGTCGAGGACTTCTGCCGAGCAACGCCGAGGCCCCAAGGAATTCTCGACTTCGCTCGAAACAGTCCCTCGACTTCGCTCGGGAAGGCGGACATTTGACCGGAAACACATGACCATACCCAATTCCCTCCGCTCCGGCCCTGACGCACAGGGGCATTTTGGCCAGTTTGGCGGACGTTATGTCGCCGAAACGCTGATGCCGCTCATCCTTGATCTCGACAAAGCCTATCGCGCTGCCAAGGCCGATCCGGCCTTTGCCGCGCAGTTTGATGATCTGCTGGAACATTATGTCGGACGGCCAAGCCCGCTCTATTTCGCCGAACGGCTGACCGAGCATCTGGGCGGCGCGCAGGTCTGGTTCAAGCGCGACGAACTTAATCACACCGGCGCGCACAAGATCAACAACTGCGTGGGCCAGATTCTGCTGGCGATGCGGATGGGCAAGACGCGGATCATCGCGGAAACCGGCGCTGGCCAGCATGGCGTAGCAACGGCAACCGTTGCCGCGCGGTTCGGCCTGCCGTGCGTCATCTATATGGGCGCGCGCGATATTGAGCGGCAGGCGCCCAATGTCTTCCGGATGAAGCTGCTCGGCGCGGAAGTGCGCGCGGTGGAAAGCGGATCAAAGACGCTGAAAGACGCGATGAACGAGGCGCTGCGCGACTGGGTGGCGAATGTGCATGACACATTCTACATCATCGGCACGGCAGCGGGGCCGCATCCCTATCCCGAGCTTGTCCGCGATTTTCAGAGCGTGATCGGACGGGAAGCGCGCGAACAGATTTTGAAGCGCGCCGGACGCCTGCCTGACTTGCTGGTCGCGGCAATTGGCGGCGGATCGAACGCGATTGGGCTGTTCCACCCGTTCCTTGATGATGCGGACGTCAAGATGGTCGGTGTCGAAGCCGCAGGGCATGGGCTGGATAAGGAACATGCCGCGAGCCTTGCAGGCGGACGCCCCGGCATTCTCCACGGCAACAAGACCTTCCTGTTGCAGGATGAAGACGGCCAGATCACCGAAGCGCACAGCATTTCGGCGGGGCTGGACTATCCCGGCATCGGCCCGGAACATAGCTGGCTCCACGATATTGGCCGCGTGGAATACCAAAGCGCAACTGACGTTGAGGCGCTGGACGCCTTCAAGCTGATGTGCGCGATTGAAGGCATCATCCCTGCGCTTGAACCCAGCCACGCGATTGCCGCCGTCACCCGGATCGCACCAAAAATGGGCAAGGACCAAATCATCATCGCCAATCTGTGCGGACGGGGGGACAAGGATATCTTCACTGTTGCCGAGGCGCTGGGGGTGACGCTGTGACCCGCCTTTCCGCCGCCTTCGCCAAGCCCCACCCGGCCCTGGTCACTTTTGTGACGGGCGGCGATCCCACGGCTGCTGATACCGGGATGATCCTTGACGCGCTTGTTGAAGGCGGGGCTGATGTGATCGAACTGGGCATGCCCTTTACCGATCCGATGGCTGATGGTCCGGCGATCCAGTTGAGCAATCTGCGCAGCCTGGGCGCAGGAACGACGACGGCAGACCTGTTCGCCATCGCCACCGCTTTCCGCGCCCGCCATCCCGAAACGCCGCTCGTATTGATGGGCTATGCCAATCCGATGACGATACGGGGCGGAGACTGGTTTGCGGCGGAATGCAAAAAGGCAGGCGTGGACGGCGTAATCTGCGTGGATCTGCCGCCCGAGGAAGATGCAGAACTCGGCCCAGCCCTGCGCGCGGCAGGGGTTGACCTGATCCGCCTCGCCACCCCCACCACTGACGCCGCCCGATTGCCAACGGTGCTGGATGGCGCAAGCGGGTTCCTTTATTATGTTTCGGTCGCCGGGATTACCGGGCTGCAACAGGCCGCGACTGCCAGCATCGAAGCGGCTGTCGCACGGTTGAAAGCGGCGACGGATATCCCGGTTGCCGTTGGCTTCGGCGTCCGCACGCCGGAGCAGGCTGCGGCGATTGCGAAGGTCGCG
>JANOAJ010000161.1:0-22740 GCA_031411035.1 Sphingomonadales bacterium | reverse complement strand
CCGAAATGCTGCCCAGCGCGCGGTACCATATTGCCAGCGACAACAGCACTGTGCCCAGCAGGAGAAGCGATCCGCCGGGATAACCGATCCCCAGAGAGCGCGTGGCGAAATCGGCCATTGTGGTGCCTGCCGTGGTCGAGGCAATGATCGTTGCCCAATAGAGCATCGGATGAAAGCGTTTGGCCGCAATCTGCAGGGCGACAAGAATGACCAGCAGTGTCGCGAAGATTGCCGTGCCGACAAGATAGCCAAGATCCATCGACATGCTGACCGTGTCTCCGGCGGTTTCGCCAAAGGTCGTCGCCAGAATCTTGATAATCCAGAAGCCGAGCGTGACCGCCGGAACCTTGGTCAGGGCTGATGGTAGGGAATCGGACAAAGGGTGGCTCCTTCTCTGCGTATGGGGATCGCTATACGCGCGGCGCTGATTAAGCCGCTTCGGCGATCATGCCAAAATATTGCTCAAAATTGACGTAAACGGGAAAATTCGCTCTCCCCTGTCACGCGGGGATCAGTGTTCCGGCGAAGACAGGAACCCGGACGAGCGCGAACGGTGCCGCGAAGCGACGCGGCGTTTGTGCGGGCCAGACGCCTGCGAACGTAGGATGGCCCTGAAAAAGCCTTCCCTTTGTGCAGGCTTTGCGTTAAGGGCGCGCGCTTCCTCCGTTGGGGGGAGCATTGCGGGAGGCTTTGAGCCGCCTGGACCGCTAAACTTGAACCGGGCCCGGCTTCGCCGCGCCCTTCTATAGAGTGAATGACACATGGCTAAGAAAATTACGGGCTATATCAAGCTCCAGGTGCCTGCGGGCGCCGCCAATCCGTCACCGCCGATCGGTCCCGCTTTGGGCCAGCGCGGTGTGAACATCATGGAATTCTGTAAGGCTTTCAATGCCGCCACGGGCGAGCTGGAAAAGTCAATGCCGATCCCCACCATCATCACTGTCTATGCCGACAAGAGCTTTTCGTTCGTCACCAAAAGCCCCCCGGCAACCTTCCTCATCAAGAAAGCGCTGGGCCTCAAATCCGGTTCGAAAGAACCCGGCAAACTGAGCGCCGGTTCGATCACGCGCAAGCAGTTGGAAGATATTGCTGAAATCAAGATGAAGGATCTGAACGCCAATGACCTGACGGCTGCGGCGAAGATCATCGAAGGTTCCGCCCGCGCGATGGGCCTTGAAGTGGTGGAGGGCTGATCATGACATTCAAGAGCAAGAAAGCAAAGGCACTCGCTGGCACGATTGACCGCGAAAAGCTGCACGGCGTGGATGAAGCGATTGCGATCATCAAGGCCAACGCCACCGCAAAGTTCGATGAAAGCATCGAAGTGGCGCTCAACCTTGGCGTTGATCCCCGTCACGCAGACCAGATGGTGCGCGGCGTTGTCACGCTTCCCAAAGGCACGGGCAAGACCGTCCGCGTCGGCGTGTTCGCACGCGGTGCCAAGGCTGACGAAGCCAAGGCCGCTGGTGCCGACGTTGTGGGCGCTGAAGACCTTCTCGAAATCTGCCAGAACGGCAAGATCGAGTTCGAACGCTGCATCGCGACGCCAGACATGATGGGTCTGGTCGGTCGCCTCGGCAAGGTGCTGGGCCCCAAGGGCCTGATGCCCAACCCCAAGCTCGGCACGGTCACGATGGACGTTGCGGCGGCTGTGAAGGCTGCCAAGGGCGGCCAGGTGGAATATCGCGTCGAAAAGGCCGGGATCATCCATTCCGGCATCGGCAAAGCCAGCTTTACGGCCGAAGACCTGCGCGCCAATTTTGACGCGCTGGTGGATGCGGTGGTCAAGGCCAAGCCGACTGGCGCCAAGGGCAAATACCTCCGCAAGGCCGCGATCTCCAGCTCCATGGGGCCGGGGATCAAGGTCGATGTGGCTGTGCTCAGCGCATAATTGCCGGGGACTGTCCCTTCAGGGACTGTCCCTGTGAAAAGGGCCGGGGCGGAAACGCTCCGGCCTTTTTGCTTTTGGGGCTATCCATTGCCTCACCTTTGGCGGCACGCCTTCCTTGACCTTGGCGCGAATCCCGCTATAGGCCCGCGCTTCGGTTCACGGGTTCGCCTGTGGCCGTGCCGTCCGAGACAGTTGGTGAGGGGATTTGCCTCTCTTAATGTCCAGCCTAGACGGGGACAGGAATTTACATCGGCCCTCCCTTTGTTCGGGCTGCCCTTCCCCTCGGACTATTGCCGCCAACGGGTGCACCCGCGCCCGGAGGCATTTCGCGTTTGCGGATGGTCCGCAAGCGTGTGTGGAAGGAGAATGGCATGGATCGTGCTCAAAAACCGGTAGTGGTTTCCGAGCTGAACCGCGTCTTTGGTGAGGTTGGTGTGGTGGTTGTCACCCGCAATCTCGGCCTGACCGTCGCGCAATCGACGGCTCTCAGGAACAAGATGCGCGACGCAGGGGCCATCTACAAGGTCACGAAAAACAGCCTCGCCAAAATCGCCGCCAAGGGCACAGCGTATGAACCGATCGGCACTTTGCTGACCGGCCCCATCGCGCTGGCATCTTCCGTTGATCCGGTGGCAGCCGCCAAGGTTGTCGTCGATTTCGCCAAGACGAACGACAAGCTCGAAATCGTCGGCGGCGCAATGGGGGATACGCTTCTGGATGTGGATGGCGTGAAGGCGCTGGCAACCCTGCCGTCGCTGGATGAACTGCGCGCGAAGATTGTGGGCCTTGTACAGGCACCCGCAACCAAGCTCGTCCAGATCGTCCAGGCACCGGCCGGACAGCTGGCGCGCGTCTTTGCGGCTTATGCCGACAAAGAAGCTGCGTGATTTTGCATTGAACTGAACACTTTGGGCCGCGTGCCCGCATTGGAGACTTAAAATGGCTGATCTTAACAAAATCGTTGATGACCTTTCCGCCCTGACCGTGATCGAAGCGGCAGAGCTTTCGAAGCTGCTTGAAGAAAAGTGGGGCGTTTCGGCCGCTGCTGCTGTGGCGGTTGCCGGTCCGGCTGCCGCTGCTGCTGCTCCGGTTGAAGAGCAGACCGAATTCGACGTGATCCTGCTCGGCGATGGCGGCAACAAGATTGCTGTCATCAAGGAAGTCCGCGCCATCACCGGCCTGGGCCTCACCGAAGCCAAGGCTGCTGTGGAAGCGGCGCCGAAGGCGATCAAGGAAGGCGTTTCGAAGGACGAAGCCAGCAAGGTTCTGGCCCAGCTCCTCGCTGCAGGCGCTACTGCAGAAATGAAGTAATTTCTGCCTTCTGGCTGAAACGGAAGGGCGGCTCTGCGGGGCCGCCCTTTTCGTTTGCGCGGGGAGCGCCTGCCCCGCTAACAGGCGGCGATGCCTTCCGCTTTTGATACCCCGCCTGCCGAACAAGGTTTCGCCCGCCGCTCGGTTCTGGCCGCGATGCTGGCAGGGGGCGCGCTGGCGGTGGGCTGGGCGGTCTGGCCGCGCCAATATCCGCCCAATCTGGCTGCTGCACCGGGCGAAAGCATCTTCAATCCCTGGGTAAAGATCGGGCGGGACGGGCATGTGACCGTCATCGCCCCGCAAGTCGAACTGGGGCAGGGAGCCTACACGGTCATCGCGCAGATCCTGGCCGATGAACTGGGCGCGGACTGGCGGACGGTGGGAATCGAGCCTGCGCCGGTGAACCCGGTCTATTATAATGGCGCGATCACGGCGGAATGGCAGGACGGGTTTTTCCCCGGCCCCGATATTCAGGTGACTGGCGAAGCCACCACGGTGCGCGCGTTTGAAGCGGCCGTGCGGCGGGCAGGCGCGGGCGCGCGGGCCCTGCTCTGTCAGGCAGCGGCCAAGCGCTGGGATGCGGACTGGCGGGCCTGCGATACAGTCGGTGGCTTTGTCGTGCGCGGAGAAGACCGGTTGCGCTTTGGCGAGCTGGTGGAAGACGCGGCCGGGATGGCACTGCCCGAAGACGTGCCACTGCGCAGCGGGTCTGACAACCGTCTCACCGGTCGCGGGGTCAACCGGCTTGACGTGCCGGCCAAGCTGGATGGCTCGGTCAACTATGCGGGCGATGTCCGCCTGCCTGATATGGTTTTTGCCAGCGTCCGTCAGGGGCCGCCGGGGGACAGCCGCCTGCTGGGCGTGGACAAGGCGGCGGCAGACAGGATTGCGGGCGTTCTCCAGATCGTCACCACCGATCACTGGGTGGCCGCCGTCGCGACCAACTGGTGGGCGGCAAACCGCGCGCTCGATGCGATGAAGCCGCGCTTTGCAACAAGGGGCAAGCTGGTCAGCAATCCCGATATTGTTCGCGCGCTAAAGGCGGCGTTCGGCCGCGATGGCACGCGGATCGCCGAAGCAGGCGATCTGGCCACGGCCTTTGCGGGCGCGCATCTGATAACGGCGGAATATGATGTGGGCCTGGCCCCGCATGCCGCGCTGGAACCGGTAACCGCGACAGCCGCAATCAGGGATGGCCAATTGCAATTGTGGCTTCCCACGCATTGGGCCGGTGTCGCGCGGCAGGCCGCAGCGGATGCCATCGGTTTCGATCCGGACAAGGTGATTGTTCATGCCACGCAGGCTGGTGGCTCGTTCGGGCGCAAGTTCGAGGTTGAGGTAGCCGCGCAGGCAGCGCAACTGGCGCTCAAGATCAGGCGTCCGGTACAGCTCACCTGGTCGCGTGCGGAAGACATGATGCAGGATCGCTTTCGCCCGGCAGCGCGCGCGCGCATGGCCGCCAAGCTGGGGGCAGGCGGACGGATCGAAGGCTGGTCAGCAAAGATCGCTGCCCCGGACGGGCTTGGCGAAATGCGGTCGCGCAATATGGACGGACTGTCTCCGCACGAGGCACGGCAGAAGCTGGCCGGAACGGCGAGCAAGTTTGCGGTGGAAGGTGGCGTGCTTCCCTATGGCGTGGCCAGCTTTGCCCTGGATCATTACCCGGCGGATATCGGCCTTCCTGTCGGCCAATGGCGTGGCGGCGCGCACGGGGCTTCGGCCTTTTTCAACGAATGCTTTATTGATGAACTGGCGCGGCAAAGCGGCATTGAGCCTTTCTCGTTCCGTATGGCCCTGCTTGGCGGCAATCCCCGTCTGGCGCTGTGCCTGTCCAAAGCGGCAGCGCAGGGGGGATGGCAAGGTGGGGAGCCGGGCAGCGGGCAGGGTATTGCGTGTCATTCGATGCGCGGTAGCCATATCGCCGTGCTTGCCGAAGCGCAGATGGGCGATGACCAGCGGGTGAAGGTGACGCGGCTGGTCTGTGTTGCCGATATTGGCCGGGTCATCAACCCCGATATCGCGCGGCAGCAGATTGAAGGCGGGCTGCTTTATGGCATGGGGGCCGCCATTGGCGCGCCGGTTGACGTGCGACGCGGGATTGCGGGGCCAAGCCGTCTGGGCGATCTGCGCCTGCCACGCCTTGCCGATATGCCGGAAATGGATGTGGAACTGATTGTCAGCCGGGAAGCGTCAGGCGGGGTCAGTGACATCGCGGTACCGCCTGTGGCCCCGGCCATCGCCAACGCGCTCTACGCGGGCAGCGGGCAGCGCTTCCGCAGCTTGCCGCTGGGGGGCGACGCGTGACGGCCGGCCGGTCAGCCGATCACCCGCCCGTGTCGGCCCCGCGCATTGGCGTGTTGCTCGTCAATCTGGGGTCGCCGGACGCGCCAGAACCGGGGGCGGTGCGCCGATATCTCAAGGAATTCCTCTCGGATCGGCGTGTGGTCGAAATCCCGCCGATCCTGTGGCAGCCGATCCTGCGCGGGATCGTCCTGACGACCCGACCACGCAAATCTGCCCATGCCTATAGCCAGATATGGATGCCCGAAGGATCACCGCTAACGGTGATCACCGCGAGACAGGCCGCGGCCATGCAGGCAGCGCTTGGCCCGGACGTGACGGTCGATTGGGCGATGCGCTATGGCAATCCCTCCATTGCAGAGCGGCTGGCCGCGATGAAAGATGCCGGATGTAACCGCATCCTGATCGCGCCGCTCTATCCCCAATATTCGGGCGCGACGACAGCCACGGTGTTCGATGCTGTTGGCGCCGCGCTGGCCAGGATGCGCTGGCAGCCCGCCATCCGCATGCTGCCGCCTTATCATGACGATCCGGCCTATATCGGGGCGCTTGCCGCCAGCCTCAAAGACGGGCTGGCGGCATTGTCCTTCACGCCGGACGCCGTACTTGCCAGCTTTCACTCGATGCCGGAACGGACCCTGCATCTTGGGGATCCCTATCATTGCCAGTGCCGCAAGACCGCGCGGCTGCTGGGGGACGCGGCCGGGCAGGAACTGGCAATATCGTTCCAGTCCCGGCTGGGACGCGCCAAATGGCTTGAGCCGGCCACGGATGCCACGCTCGCCGCGATGCCGGGGAAAGGCATCCGCAAAGTCGCAGTGATCGCGCCGGGCTTTTCGGCAGACAATCTGGAAACGCTGGAAGAAATCGCGATCAGGGGCAGGGAAACATTCCTCTCTGCGGGCGGCATCGACTTCGCCTATCTGCCCTGCCTGAATGATAGCGCCCCCGGGATCGCTATGTTGCATAGTTTACTCTTGCGTGAACTTGCAGGCTGGCACGACGGGGGTTAGGCCGGACTCCAATCAACAAGGGAGAGAGACTGATGGCAAGAGTGGCAGTTGTTACCGGCGGCACCCGCGGTATTGGCGAAGCAGTAAGTCTGGCACTCAAGGAAGCGGGCTTTACGGTCGCGGCCAACTATGCCGGCAACGCCGAACGCGCCAAGGCATTTTCCGACAGTTCGGGCATTGCTTCCTATGCGTGGGACGTTGCCGATCACGAAGCCTGCCTTGCCGGTTGCGCGAAGGTGGAAGCGGATCTGGGGCCGATTGATGTCGTCGTCAACAATGCGGGCATCACGCGCGACGGCACGTTGCTGCGGATGAGCCATGATGCCTGGAAAGCCGTCATCGATACCAATCTGGGCGGTTGCTTCAACATGGCCAAGGCCACGTTCCCTGGCATGATGGAACGCGGCTGGGGCCGGATCGTCAATATCGGGTCGATCAACGGGCAGGCCGGGCAATATGGTCAGGTCAATTATGCCGCCGCCAAGTCCGGTATCCACGGCTTCACCAAGGCCTTGGCCCAGGAAGGTGCCAAGAAAGGCGTCACCGTGAACGCCATCGCGCCGGGCTATATCGATACAGACATGGTCGCCGCCGTGCCTGCGGACGTGCTGGCCAAGATCGTGGCCAAAATTCCGGTTGGTCGTCTGGGTCAGGCCAGCGAAATCGCGCGCGGCGTGGCGTTCCTCTGTTCGGAAGAAGGCGGGTTCGTCACGGGATCGACTCTGTCGATCAATGGCGGGCAGCACATGTATTGACGGGCGAGACAGTGACTGTCCCTTCAGGGACAGTCACTGTCACCGGAGGGATTGTAATGACTGGCCCCGTCAAACGCTCCGTCACCATTGCGGGCCACGAGACATCAATCAGCCTTGAACCCATTTTCTGGGATGCGCTGCGCCGCGCCGCGGAGGGAGATGCGCTGCCGCTCAATGCGGTGATCGCCCGCATAGACGCTGCCCGGATCGAAACGCCCAACCCGCCCAACCTGGCCAGCGCGATCCGCATCTGGTTGTTTCAGCGAGAAATTGATAATAAGTCGCAATAGACATTGACGATGCGAACGACTCGCATTAGCGACCTCTTCAGAAATGAGGGGTTACCACAATGTCTTCCAGTTCGAACATGCCCACGCTTCGCACTTTGCCTGCCGCAGGTGCCTTTCTGGCGCTTGGGTGTGTCGGACTGATCAGCGCGCCTGCCCAGGCAGCGGAAGATGATGCCACCGCTGCCAGCTCGACGATTGTCGTCACCGGCCAAAGGGAAACCGAGGTCATTTCGGCGAAGGCCATCGCGCCTGTCATCAACACGCCCCGATCAATCGTTGTTGTTGATTCCCAGGTCATCAAGGAAACCGGATCGGCAACGCTTGTCGATGCGTTGCGCACCGTTCCGGGCATCACTTTTGGCGCTGCCGAAGGCGGCAACCCGATTGGAGACAGGCCTTTCATCCGGGGATTTGACAGCCAGGGTTCGACCTTTGTTGATGGTGTGCGCGATATCGGTGCCCAGACCCGTGAGGTCTTCGCCGTCGAACAGATCCAGATTGTGCGCGGATCCGATTCCACCTTGGGCGGGCGCGGCGGTGCAGGGGGTACACTCAACATTGTGTCCAAATTGCCCAAGGCTGGTGATTTCGCCGCTCTTGATGTGAGCTACGGCACGGACGACTATAAGCGCGTCACGGGTGACACGAACTATCGGCTTTCCGAAATGGTGGCCGTGCGGCTTGCCGCGATGTGGCATGATCAGGAATTTGCGAACCGCGACGCGATTTTCGCGCGCCGCTGGGGCATAGCCCCGTCAATCACGGTGGGTGTGGGGACGCCAACCCGGCTTACGGCGGCCTATTATCACCTGCACCAGCGGGAATTGCCGGATAGCGGTATCCCCTATCTATACACACAGATCAATGCGCCCTTGGGCGATACCATAGTGGAACCGGCCAACCGCTTCACTACCATTGGCGGCGCTACCGGAAAGGTCGCGCGGGATGCGTTTTACGGCCTGAAATCCCGCGATTTCCGCAAGTCCGACACCGATCAGTTTACGCTGCGCGTGGAACATGATTTTGGCGGCATAACCTTGCGCAACACCGCGCGCTATGGCCGGAACAGCCAGGGCTATATCTACACCCAGCCAGATGATAATCAGGGCAATGTGTTTGGCACCAACGCGGCCAATGCTGCCACAGCCGGTGGCCTGGTCTGGCGTCGTGCCAACACGCGCTATGGCACGACCGAAAGCATGGTCAATCAGACTGACCTGTTCGGCAAGTTCGCGACCGGTTCAGTGGAACACAGCTTTGCTGCTGGTGCCGAATTTGCGCTGGAACGCGCGGACAGGGGCATTTATCTCGCTCAGGGTGCGGCCATTCTCGCGACTGGATCGACGATTTCGCCCCGTTGCACGGCGGCCGCAATTGCGCGCTTTTATTGCACGAACGCTTTCACGCCGAACCCGAATGATCCGTGGGTCAGCTATCTGAACGACACCTCTACTATGATCGTTCCGGTTGTAAAAAGTGGCCCTGAAACCCGGATCGTCAGCACCGGCAATACGTTCGGGCTATATGCGTTTGACTCAATCACGTTCAGCGATGCCCTGATCCTCAACCTTGGCGCGCGCTATGACCGTTTCCGTTCCAGCGTGACACCAGCCCTTGCCGTTGGCGCGACCGGACCGCGAACCAAGTACAGCCGGAGCGACGGGGTTTTCAACTATCAGATCGGCATCGTTTTCAAGCCAAGTGCAAATACCAGTCTCTATGCGTCCTACGCCACTGCCGCGACGCCGCCGAACAGCCTGCTCGGCGAAGGGCAGGAACTCAATGCCGTTGGCAGCACGGTCAATCTTGGCGGCACGCAAACCGCGTTCCTGATTGACGTCAACAGCCTGAAGGTCGAGCGCACGAAATCCTATGAAGCGGGCGGCAAGACAGATCTGTTCAACCAACAGCTTTCGCTTAGCGGTGCCATTTTCCGCACCGAAACCACCAATGCGCGCGTGATTGGTGAAGATGGATTGCCGTCCTTTGTCGGCAGTCGGCGGATTCAGGGTGTGGAACTTGGCGTCAATGGCAACATCGCGCCGTGGTGGAACGTGTTTGGCGGTTATACTTATCTGGACGCAGTCATTCAGGACGGCGGTTTCGTCTCGCTGACTGTTGCGGCTGTGTCCGGCCAACTCGCCAAGACTGTGCGTGTGCCCTCCTTTGCGACCGGCCGGCAATTCCCCCAGACAGCCAGGCATAGTGCCAGCCTTTTCACCAACTTCACCTTTGGCAAATTCCAGATTGGCGGTGGTGCCTATTATGTCAGCCGGGTATTTGGCGGCTATGCGGACAACCGGGTCGCTACGCAGAACAGCGCCGGTGTGGTAACGGTAACGCCCGCGACGAAAATCATTTCGCGCTCGATCCCGGGCTATGTCCGTCTGGACGCGACAGCGTCACTCGAATTCAGCAAGGCGGTATCGCTTCGGGTCAATGTGCAGAACCTCACCGACAAGCGCTACTTCACCCAAGCCTATCAGAACCATTATGCGACGATCGCGCCCGGCCGTTCGGCCTTTGCGACGCTGGGTCTGAAGTTCTGATACCAGGCGTCTTTGCGTGAGGCTGCTTGCCTCTCGGCAAGGCCGGATTTCTGGGTTAGGGGGGCGGGATGTCGGAAGATGATCTCGAAACGCTGAACGCACTGAACGGCGATGAACTGGCGGCACGTCTGCATGGATCGCCTGAAGCGCGCGCGGCCCTTTTGCAGACAGCGGCCAGGGGCGGCGTCGCAGAGGCCCAGGCGCTTTTCGGCCAGCTTCTGCTCGACGGGAATGGCGTCACGAAAGATGAACGCGCGGCGTTGGGCTGGTTCAAGCGGGCCGCTGCACAGCATCATGTGATGGCGATCAACATGGTGGGCCGTTGTTATGATCTGGGCTGGGGCACGCCTGTTGACAAGCGCCATGCCGTCACCTGCTATAAGCTCGCGGCAGAAGCGGGGCTGGATTGGGGCATGTACAATTATGCGACGTTGCTCGCGCTCGGGCAGGGCGTGGTCGAAGATAAACCCCAGGCGCTGGACTGGTTTCGAAAGGCTGCCGCGATGGGAAATGCCAAGGCCATCAACTTTGTTGGCAGCTTTTACGAAGATGGATGGGTGGTAGCGCGGGACATGGCAGAAGCAACCGCCTGCTATGCGCAGGCGGCGGAAGGCGGAGATTTCCGGGGTCAGTTCAACTATGCCCGCATGCTCATCGCTGAAGGCGAAACGGATCGCGCCTTGGCCTGGCTTGGGCGTGTGCGGCGTTCGGCAACGCCAGCCTTTCTTGACAAGGCGGCGGCGTGGTTGCGTGGGTCTTCAGACGCCGCGGTGCGGGAACGGGGCGTAGCCGCGTTGCTGGGGGAAAGCGCATGATGATCGCCATCCCCGATGTGCTGGATGCCGCGCAGGTTGCGCGTGTGCGGGCGCTCATTGATGCCGGGCAATGGGTGGATGGCAATGTCACGTCCGGCCATCAGTCGGCGCTGGTCAAGCGCAACACCCAGTTGCCCGAAGACAGCGCACAGGCGCGCGAAGCGGGAGGGCTGATCCTTGATGCGCTGGGCAGAACCGCGCTGTTTATTGCAGCAGCGCTTCCGCATCGCGTGTATCCGCCGCTCTTCAATCGCTACGGGATCGGCGATGGATTTGGCACGCATGTGGACAATGCGGTGCGCATCCAGCGCGGCACGGACATGCGGTTGCGCAGTGACCTTTCGGCGACGCTCTTCCTGTGCGCCCCGGACAGTTACGAAGGTGGCGAGCTGGTGATCGAAGGTGATTTTGGCGTCGGGGGCGGGGTGAAACTGCCCGCCGGGCACTTGCTTCTCTATCCCGCGTCCAGCCTTCACCGCGTTGAAGCAATCACCAAAGGCACGCGCGTGGCGAGCTTTTTCTGGATACAGTCGATGGTGCGCGACAACGCCGCGCGGCGCATGCTGTTCGAACTGGATTGCGCGATCCAGTCGCTCTCTGCTGATCGGGGCGCGGGCGATCCTGCGCTTGTCCAGCTTACAGGTGTTTATCATAACCTCCTACGGCGATGGGCCGAAAGCTGATCGTAATTGCGATTGACTTGCAATATCGAAATATGCCAAGCGCCGGGCATCATCAGCAGCAAAATGGCGTGTCATGTCGCTCAACCAATCCGGATTGCTTTTCGTTCCCCGCCGCTGGCAGCGCGTTGTCTTTCTCCGCTGGCTCAAGCGCATTCATGCCTGGACGGGCTTTTGGGGCGCACTGATTTTCCTCCTGATGGGCACCAGCGGCGTGCTGCTCAATCATCGCGGGATTCTGAAAATCGAAACCGGCAAGCCGGTGGAAATGGGCGCGATGGACTTGCCAGTCGCGGCGGGCGCGATCCCGGACGAAAAGGCGCTGGGCCGCTGGGCAAAATCGGAACTGGGTCTGCCCGGGCAGGGCCGTCCCCCCCGCAAGGAAGGCCCGCCGGAAGGCGAAGGCGACAAGAAGCGCTTCCTTGGCAAGGAACGCGAGGAAGTGAAGAAATGGGCGCAGGCATTCAACGGCCCCAATGGCATGGTGACGGTGGAATATGTTCCCGGCTCGACCAGCGTGGCGGTAAAGCAGGAAGCGCAAAATTTCCTCGGCCTGATCAAGAACATGCACAAGGGCGTGGGTGCCAGCATTCCCTGGGTGCTGTTCATTGATACGATTGCCGGCGCGCTCATCACGATGAGCCTGACCGGCTATCTGTTGTGGAGCCGGCTGCACGGTTCGCGACTGGTGGCAGGCGGCATCGTGTTTGCCAGCTTGGCCGTGGCAGTCGCGGGGCTCTCAGGTGGCTGGATTTAAGCTGGATTCAGATGGCTTGTCGTTGCGCCGGTGCCGTCCTTGCGAGCGGAGCGCGGCAATCGAGCCTAATGCCCGGGACTCTGGGCTGCTACGTCGCTGCGCGTCGCGCAATGACGATTCTACCAAAAGTCATCCGCGCTACCGCCCCAACAACACTCTTGCCTGACCTGCAATCTGCGCCAGCATAGCGGTGGTTGCCACTCCAGTACGCGCCCGGTCAATCATTGTACGGAAGGCCGAGACACGGCTTGCGTGCGTTTCGATCCATTTCGTCACGGCCGCCTCTGGATCGCCCTTGCCGTTGCGGGCGAGGAAATCGAGCCGCATTGCCTGGAAATCACGCGCCAGCCCGGCAGCAAGCAAGCGTTCCCACGGGTCGCTCGGATCAAGCTGCATGGCGGTTCCCTGTGCCCAGTCGAGCCCCAGCGCTTCGCCAAGCCCGGTGAAGGCCCGGGTGATCGCAATCTCGTCCACGCCCGTCCGCACTGCCAGCGCGACAACGCCGATTGCCCCGTCCAGTTCCGCCAGCCGCACCAGCCGTTCGGCAATTTTCTTCGGCGCCCCTGCATCCACCAGCCGCTGACCATAGGCACCCGTCTGGCGGCGGGCTTCGGAAGGGAGCAGCGCGTCCACCTGACCCGCCAGCCGCGCGACCGCGGGACGATACGTGGCAATGGCCTGGTCGTTGCTGCGGTTGGCCACCGAATTGCGCAATATGTCCGCCATGTGCGCGCGCATTTCGACCGCGAGCTGATCGAACAGCATCAGCCGCGTGGCTTCCGGCATTTCCGCGTCGTCGAGCGACTGCCACAGGGCGGGAATGTCATACACCTGTTCGGCAATCACAAAGGCTTCGGCGACATCGTCCAGCGCGCAGCCTTCTTCCTCCGCAAGTTCGAAGGGATGGATAAGGCCCAGACGGTTGACGATGCGATTGGCCAGCTTGGTCGCGATAATCTCGCCGCGCAGGCGGTGGGTCTCGATGGCCGTGCTGTGCTTGCGCTGCATGGCTTGGGGAAAGGCCGCAAGCAGATCGGGCAGGGCTGCAGCGTCCTTCGTCAGCGCCGTGCCCTCAATCGCGTCTTGCAGCGCGAGCTTGGCAGTGGCCATAACCACGGCCAGTTCCGGTCGGGTCAGTCCCATGCCGTCAGCGGCACGGCGCGACAATTCGTCGTTGGAGGCGATGCCTTCCACCGCCCGGTCCAGCTTGCCCACCGCTTCAAAGCTCTCGATGAGCCGCAATTGCGAGGGCAGGGCTGCCGTCCCTTCGCGTTCGGCAATTGACAGTGCCAGCGTCTGCAGCCGGTTGTCCTCAAGCACCAATTGCGCGACATCGTCAGTCATGCTGGCAAGCAGCGTGTTACGCGCTTTCAGGCCAAGCCTGCCTGCTGCCATATCGGCGTTCAGCGCGATCTTGATATTGACCTCATTATCCGAACAATCGACGCCGGCCGAATTGTCGATAAAGTCCGTGTTGATCCGCCCACCTTTCAGACTGAAGGCGATCCGCGCGGCCTGGGTGATGCCCAGATTGGCACCTTCGCCGAGCACCTTGGCATGCAGATCTTCCGCATTGATCCGCAGCGCATCATTGGCGCGATCACCCACTTCGGAATTGCTTTCCGCGCGGGCCTTCACATAGGTGCCAATGCCGCCGAACCAGATCAGATCGACCGGGGACTTGAGGATCGCCGCGATAAGCGCCGTCGGCTCCATTGCGGTCTTGTCCGTGCCGAGCATGGCCCGGATTTGCGGGCTGAGCTTGATCTCCTTGGCCGAGCGCGGGAACACGCCGCCCCCTTTGGAAATCAGTTTGGCATCATAATCCGTCCAACTGGATCGCGGCAGCTTGAACAGGCGTGCGCGTTCCTTCCAGCTTTTTGCCGGATCCGGATCGGGATCAAAAAAGATGTGACGGTGATCAAAGGCCGCAACCAGCTTGATTGCCTTGGACAGCAGCATCCCGTTGCCAAACACATCGCCAGACATATCGCCGCAGCCAGCGACGCGCACTGGCGCTTTCTGAATGTCCACGCCCATTTCGGCAAAGTGACGGCGCACCGAAACCCAGCCGCCCTTGGCCGTAATGCCCATGGCCTTGTGGTCATAGCCGACCGAACCGCCCGAAGCGAACGCGTCGCCAAGCCAGAAATTGCGCTCCAGCGCGATCGCGTTGGCGACGTCGGAAAAGGTGGCGGTTCCCTTGTCTGCCGCGACGACAAAGTAAGGATCCTCGCCGTCGTGAATCACCACTTTGTCCGGGTGGACGACCTTGCCTTCCACCAGATTGTCGGTGACCGAAAGCAAGGTGCGGATGAAAATGCGATAGCTTTCCGTGCCTTCGGCCAGCCAGGCATCGCGATTGATGGCGGGATCGGGCAGATGCTTGGGATAGAAACCGCCCTTTGCCCCTGTTGGCACGATCACTGCGTTCTTCACGCGCTGCGCTTTCATCAGCCCCAGCACTTCGGTACGGAAATCATCGCGCCGGTCCGACCAGCGCAGGCCACCGCGCGCCACGGGGCCGGCGCGCAGATGAATGCCTTCCACGCGCGGCGAATAGACGAAAATCTCGCGCCAGGGCCGGGGATCGGGCAGGTTGGGTACCGCCGCGCTGTCCAGCTTGAAGGCCAGTGCTTCGGCAGCGGCGGGCGCGAAGAAGTTGGTCCGCAGGGTGGCCATCACCACCGCGCCAAACCCGCGCAGGATGCGGTCATCATCAATGGCGGACACGCGCGCCAGACCCTTGCGGATGGCGGACTGTGCGTCCGCCTCGCCCCGCTGCGACCGCGCTTCGGGATCATGGCGCGCGGCAAACAGCGCGGCAATTGCCACGGCGACATCGGGTGCCTGGCGCAGCGCGTGCACGACTGTCGCCTGTCCGTACGCCATCCCGGTCTGCCGCAAATAGCGGAACAGGGCACGGAACAGGATCACATCGCGCGCGGCAAGGCCCAGCGCGACGATCAACTGGTTGAACAGATCGTCTTCCGCCACGCCTTCCAGCACCCGCGCCAGCGCGTCCGCCACTGCGTCCGCGCGCTTCATGATGGCAATCGCTGCATGACCCGCCGGTGCTTCCAGCACGAAGCGCTGGATATGGCCCAGCCGTCCGCCATCCAGCGCGTTGGAAAGTTCCTCGATCACACGGAAACCGAAATTTTCGAGCGCAGGCACCACATCGGAAAGGGCAATCGCGCCCAGACTGTACACCTTGATCCGCAACACCGCATCGCCATCCTCAGGATTGCGATAGAAGCGCACCCGACGGCATGTCTGATCTGCCAGCATGTTCAGGCACATGATGTCGCGCGCGGCCTCATCGGGGCCAGCGCCACTGCGATAGGCCTGAGGGAAACCGGCAGCATAGCGCAGCGCGAGCCGTGTCGCGTTGCCATGATCGCCAAGCGCAGCAAGGCTCGCTTCCACAGCATCATCCCAGCCACGCACCATCATGCTGATGCGCGCATCGAGCGGCGCGATTTTAGGAACAGCACCGCCTTCCCGCAAATCCAGCGCATAGCGGAGCAGGGCGACTTCGCCATCACCCAGTTCGATCGTCCAGCTGAGCAACCGGGCGGAGGCAGCTTCGCACAACATGTCGGCAATGGCGACGCGCCGCGCAGTTGTCAGTTCGTCTCGCGGCAGCCAGACAAAGGCGTAGAGATGGCGATCAAGCGGCGCGCCTACCAGTTCCAGCTTGGGCCGGGGCCGGTCGGCAATAGACATGGCTGCCAGCGCCAGCCGCTCCAGATCGGTTTCGGATATGGAGACAAGAATGTCATGCGGCAGCGTTGCCAGCGCATGGCCCAACGCCTTGCCTGCATGGCCTGCCGGATCGAACCGGTATTTTGCCTGCAAAGCAGACAGGCGCGCGCGCAGCACCGGAATGTCTTCGGGAGCAGCAGAAAGCGCGCCGCTGGTCCACAGTCCGGCATGAAGCGAAAGGCCGGTCAGCTTGCGGCCGGTGCGCTGCGGCACGATCAGCAGGTCAAGCGGCACCCGGCGATGGACGGGAGAGAGCAGGTTGGACTTGACCGGCAAGAGCCGCACGCCCTGTTTTTCGAACAGGCGGAACGCTTCGGTCCGCGCCGCTTCGGACAACAGGCTCGCGCCCAGCTTCCGGGCGATGCCGACAGGCGTGCTGACAGCCCCGTCGCGGGTGAAGGCCGCATGGCCAAGCAGCGTGAAATGATTGTCGGCAAACCAGTGGAGCAAGGCGGCTTCCTCGCCATCGCCAATCTGCCCGCCATCCGCCGCAATGGCAGTTTTCAAGGCTCCCCAGTCCGCCACGGCATCGTGCACATGGCCCAGATTGGCAAGCAGGGTCGCGCGGATTTCGGCGCGGATGCGCGCGTCGGCCCGTTCGGTCTCGATATAGATCAGCGATTCGCGTTTGCCCTTGCCCATGCCGGTCACATGCCCGGCGGAATCGCGTTCTACGGCCAGCACCGGATGGAGCAGCCGTTCAATCACCAGCCCGTGCGCCGCAATAACGGCTGCCACCGAATCCACCAGAAACGGCATGTCGGGATTGGCGACCGCCAGCCGCATCTGCCGCCGGCCATCGGGTCCGGCCAGCGTGTCGATCACCAGGCTGGGGCCATGCCCCTTGCGCGTCGCGAGTGCGCCCATTGCGAAATCCGCCGCCTCTGCCCGCGCCTTGGGGCCGAATCCGTCCAGATCACCCGGCAGGGTTCCCTTGCCGAACGCCGTTGCCAGCGCTTTTGCAAATTCGGGTTTCAGCGCATCCGAAGGCGCGTTCCGGCCATGGCCCATTATCGTTCTGCCTGCTTGTTGTCCGCCGCCTTTTTATGCGGCTTTTATTGCACGATTATGCGCCGCGTAATTTTATTGCTCAAGCCCTTGCAGACATTCGTGATCAAAAAGCGTGGCTTTTTTGCAACGCACCATACGCAATTTCGTTGCGTGCCCGTGAACTGACTCGCCTGTCATTAGAGCGCAATATATGCCGCCAAAAGGGAATGCGGACGGCCATATGTGCCGATTCGCCTGTACAAAGGGGTTAGTATCATGAGACAGCATTTCTACGCAGGCGCAGCATTGTTTGCGCTGGTCGCGCCGGTTTCCGCCTATGCGCAGGAAACGACATCATCCGTTACCGGCACTGTGACGGCAGACGGCAAGGCAGTTTCAGGAGCAACAGTCAGGATCACGCACGTCCCTTCAGGCACTGTTGCGACCGTGACCACCAATGCGGATGGCGGCTTCGCAGCCAACAGCTTGCGTGTCGGTGGCCCCTTCACGGTAACAGTGACGGCCAGCGGTTATGACCAGACGCAGGTGACAGACATCTATACGGTGGTCGGGCAGCCTTACGCCCTGCCGCTGGAACTGGCGTCAACGGGCAACGAAATCGTTGTCACGGCGTCACGCGTTGTGGGCGCCGGTACCGTATCACAGGGGCCGGCGGTTGTGCTGACGTCTGCGCAGATTGCCAATGTCGCTACCACCAACCGCGACATTCGGGATCTGGCCCGCCGCGATCCTTTCGCACGCCTTGATGACACCCCGACCGGTGGTCGTGCGATTTCCTTTGCGGGGCAGAACCCGCGCTACAACCGCTTCTCGGTGGATGGCGTGCCCATCTCTGACAATTTCGGCCTCAACCCCGATGGGCTGCCCAGCCGCCGTTCTCCCATTCCGCTCGATGCGATTGGCCAGTTCCAGACCAAGGTGGCCCCCTATGACGTGCGCGAGGGCAATTTTCAGGGCGGCGCTATCAATATCGTGCTGCGTTCGGGCGGCAATGAATTCCAGGGCTCGGCATTCTACAGCTATACCGATGACGGTCTGACGGGGAAGAAAACCAAAGCCGGGCCGGGCATTCCCACTGGCACGATCACGCTGCCCCAGTTCAAGAGCGAAGATTATGGCGTCGAGCTGTCCGGCCCCATCATCAAGGACAAGCTGTTCTTCATGGTGGCGGGGGAACGCATTCGCGCCGGAACGCCAATTCCGGAAGGGCCGCTGGACAATAATGCGGGTACGGCCATCCCGACGCTTACCCAGGCGCAGGTTGATCAGGTCGTCAGCATTGCCAAGTCCAAATATAATTATGACGCGGGCGGCGTGCTCAATGATTCCGGCGACAGTGATGACCGGATCGTGGCCAAGCTGGACGCGAACCTGTCAGACACGCAGCGTGCCTCGCTTACCTATACCTACACCAAGGATTCGATCCGCCTTAACCAGAATGCGTTCACAACCTCGCCTCCGGGGCTGGGCCTTTCATCCAATGGTTATGTGTCGTCAAACCTGCTGCACACAGGGGTGTTCCAGCTCAACTCCGAATGGTCGGACGAATTCTCAACCGAAGTCCGTGGCTTCTACAAGGATTACCAGCGCGGACAGGATCCCGTTCTTGGCCGCGGATTCGCCCAGTTCCAGATATGCACGGCGCCGACCTCGGACCGTGTGATCAGCGGTGTGCCGAATGCGACGACAGCCGCCTCCATCAGTTGTCCGTCCGGCTTTGCGACCGTGAGCATCGGCCCGGACGTGTCTCGCCAGTCAAACCAGCTCTCGACCCAGACTTGGGGCGGTTCCGCGCTGGCGCGGCTCAAGCGCGGCAATCATGATGTGCGCGCGTTCATGGACTATTCGGACACAAGCATCTTCAACCTGTTCCTTCAGCGGACAGCGGGCGACTATTATTTCGATTCGATTGCGGATTTCCAGGCCGGAAATGCGCAGCGGCTGCGTTACCAGAATTCGATCCCCTCGCTTGATCCCGACGATGCGGCGGCCAGTTTCGGCTATCAGGCCTATGCGTTCGGCATTCAGGACAATTGGCGTATCAGTGATACATTCAATGTCGCCTATGGCGCACGCTATGACCTTTATGGTGGATCTGATCACGCGGCGCTCAACCAGAATTTCGTCACGCGCTACGGCTTTGTCAACAATGCCTATATCAGCGGGCGTGGCGTGTTCCAGCCGCGCATCGGCTTTGATTACAAGCCGTTCCCGCGTTTCTCGCTGCGTGGCGGCGTTGGCATTTTTGCGGGTGGTTCGCCCGATGTGTATATCTCGAACAGTTTCTCCAACACGGGTATTCTTTCGAACAGCATCGACGTTCGCCAGTTGAACAATGGCACCTATTCCGGGGCCACGGCAGCCAATGGTGCGGCGATCCTGACAGCGGTGAACGGCACCGCCGTGAACCCCGCTGCCAACGCGACGCTTTTGAGCGCGGCTCTGGCGGCCACTTCGCCAACCAATGCGCTCGATCCCAATTTCAAACTGCCTTCGCAGTGGCGGGCAACGCTTTCGGCCAACTACAAGGCGGATCTCGGGCCGCTGGGTGAAGGCTGGAATATTGGTGCTGACCTCTTCTACTCGGCGGTGCGGGATCAGGTGTTTTTCACCGATCTTCGCGTCGTGAAGAACGGACTGACCACACCGGATGGTCGTCCGCGCTACAATGCGCTTACCTCCTTTGCAGATACCAATTCCGACATCTTCCTGACCAATACCAAGAAGGGCCGCAGCTATGTCGCGGTGGCCCATATCGACAAGGATTGGGATTTCGGCCTGGGGGCTGGCGTCAGTTTCACTTATCAGGACATCAAGGATCAGGCACCGGCAACCTCGTCAACGGCGTCGTCCAACTATGCCAATGGCGCGTTCAACGATGCGAACCGGGTGGAATATGGTACGTCGAACGATCAGGTGAAGTATAACTTCAAATATCGCCTGACGTATGAGCATGCCTTTTTCGGCGATAACAAGACCACTTTCGCGCTGTTCGGCGAGACGCGTATCGGCCACCCGTATAGCTACACCTTCCTGGACTCGGCCTCGCGCAGCATCCTGTTCGGCACGATCGGCTCCGGTTCGCGCTATTTGATGTATGTCCCGACATCGCCAACCGATCCGCTGGTATCGTATGACAATGCCAACAACGCCGCGCTGTTTGACGCGTTCATCAACTCGAGCGGGCTTTCCAAGTTCCGTGGCAAGGTTACAACACGCAACGCGTTCAACTCACCCTGGTTCACCCGGCTTGACCTGCATATCGCGCAGGAAATTCCGGCCTTTATCGGGAAGTCCAAGGTAACCCTGTTCGCGGACGTGGATAACTTTACCAACCTGCTGAACAAGAAATGGGGCCAGATCCGCGAATATGCGTTCCCTTACAATATCGCGGCCGTGCGGGTCGCCTGTCTGACCACGGCGGTTGCCACCGGCACAACACCGACGGCGGCGCAGACCACGGCCAGCAGCAGCGCTGCCTGTGCGCAGTATCGTTACACACCGGCCAATACGGTGACAGTCAGTGGCGTGCCGCAGTTTACCGCACCGACTGATACGATCTACGCCCGTCAGTCGCTTTACGCGATCCGGGTGGGCGTGCGGTTCAGCTTCTGATCCCTCGTCTCGTCGTCAAACTCGGGCGGCGCGCCTCTCCCTGAACGGGGAAAGGCGCGCCGCCTTTGCATTTGTGGCGCATTGCGGTTAGCGTTCCTCTCCGCAAGGGAGACGCTGTTGCGCGAGTGGCTGGTCAGGTTCGGGTTGATTTTCGAGGATGCCGACGAGGAGCGCCGGTTTGCCGAGCGTTACCTGTTGCGCACCGTTCGCGAATCCCAGTTGTTTCTCGTCGTCAGCGCGCTGTTTGTGTACGCCTTTTTCGTGTGGGACCGGCTGATCGATCCCGTGCATTGGGGCACGGCCCATATGATCCGCGGGCTGTTTGTCACGCCGCTGATCATCGGTGTGGCAGCGATGCTTTTCACCAATTTCGGGCGGCGCTATTTTGAAGCGCTGATTCTGGCGTCCCTGCTGATCGTCGAGCTGGGAATCGCCTGGGTCTATACTGTTCTTGACCATGGCTATCAGTACGCCTCGCTGGCGTTCACGATGGCGCTGCTGGGGACAACGGCGATGTTCCCCATCCGCTCGCGCTTCCTGATCGGCGGCTCGCTGCTGTCGATGGTGATTGTCGTGGGCGGGCATCTGTTTGCCGACAACGCCCCGCCGGGCTGGCTGGTCGTCAATGCGATGGCGGTTATGGGCTCCACCAGCATGGGCACGCTTTCTGCCTATATCCGCGAACGCGGCGCGCGCTTTGCCTTCCGCACCCAGGCTGAACTCGATTCCTCCCGCCAGCGGGTGGATGATCTGCTCCACTCCATGCTGCCGCGGGAAATCGTGACACGCATCCAGGCGGGCGAGACGCTGATTGCTGACGCGCATGGCGAAGTGAGCATTGTCTTTGCCGACCTGGTGGGTTTCACCGAACTTTCCCGCAAGATCAGCGCGTCACAACTGGTCAAGGTGCTCAACAATCTTTTCTCCAAATTCGATCTCGAGGCGGAGCGGCTGGGGATTGAACGGATCAAGACAATTGGTGACGCTTATATGGCCATTGGCGGACTGGTGCGTGTCGAAGGAGCTGCGGACCACGCCGAATGCGCGGCGCATTTCGCCTTTGCCATGCGTGATGCGGTGCGGCGTCTGAAGGATGAGCGCGGCTATCCGATCGACGTCCGCGTGGGCCTGCATGTCGGGCCGGTAGTGGCGGGCGTGATCGGGGTGAAGCGCCCGGCCTATGATTGCTGGGGCGAAGGCGTGAATCTGGCCAGCCGTCTGGAAAGCCGGGCAAGTGCGGGATCGATCCTGGTTTCCGAAAGCGCCTATTGGCGGCTGCGCTCTGCCTTCGAACTGGAGGCGGAAACGGATATGGAACTGAAGGGCATCGGCCTTGCCAAGGTGTACAGCCTCGTAAAACCGCGCGAAGTGCGCCAGTCCGATCTGATCACGATATTGCGCCCGCAGGCGGCGTAACGTGCAAGAGGTCGGGGCCACGCGCTATTGTGTGGCTCCTGGCTGTGCATCTTCGTGCCTTCGTGTGACACCGGCTTCCCGCGCGATGCTGGCGGGAATGCCAGGGGACAGCCTGTATATCAATTAGAATGCCACCGAAATTCAGATAATCGGTGGCTAAATACCGCAGTTTTTGTCAAAGACTATCCTATATGTGAGAATTTTCTATGAAAATAATCTTTATACGAAAGAGGAAATTCTCTAAATTATTTCTGAAAGTATTAATCACGCTTGCTTCATTTCATTTTGCGACAGCGCAAGCGATCGCTGGCTGCAATCCTGAGCAGAATTTTGGTCAAACTTATCGAGGAGATGATGGAACTATCTCCATATATGAGAACTCTATAAATGGAGACTTCAATTTGGGAGATGAAATATATAGGCAGCGTATCGTATTTAACACAAATCATGCCTGCTTTGGGCCGGACGACGTATTCGAGCTCCGGCTGCGTTTTTTGATCGATCCAACAATATCAAAAAAACGACCTGTATTAAAATCAGCGTTATTTTTTAATAACATTGAACTGCG
>JANOAJ010000160.1:0-33482 GCA_031411035.1 Sphingomonadales bacterium | reverse complement strand
GCGAAGCACGGGTTTAGACGCAGTTTCCGTCGCCCCTGCGCAGGCAGGGGCCGCTGAGTTATCTTGCGGAACAGTTTACCAAGACGCCGCGCAGGCCCCTGCCTGCGCAGGGGCGACGAACTTCTCCCTCCAACCACTCTTGCCCCCCTGACGCCATTCCGCCAAAGTCGATGGCGCATATGAACAGCATCACTCCGGGACGCGGGAAGACCATGGTGACGGCGCGGCGCGGATGGCTGACCCGCGCGATTGCCGTTCCGTTCCACCGCATTCTCGACCGGATTGATTCGGGGCTGGAGGCAGGCGGGATCGAGGCCATGCTGCCCGACGGGACATTCCGAATATTGGGCGGCCGTGCGCCGGGACCGGTGCCGAAAGTCACGCTTCACCGGTGGCGCGCGCTGATCAAGCTGGGGCGGAGTGGTTCGGTCGGCTGGTATGAAGCATGGGAAGCGGGCGACTGGGAATGCCATGATCCCGTGTTGCTGTTCGATCTGTTCATGCGCAACCGCCGTACATTGGGCCGCACGGCGCGTGCTTCCGGGCTTTCCCGTTTGATGAAATGGGCGGCGCATCAATTCCGCCGCAACCATCGCAAAGGCGCGCAGCGCAACATCATGGCCCATTATGATCTGGGCAATGATTTCTATGCGGCCTGGCTTGACCGGACGATGAGCTATTCCAGCGCCATTTTCGCGCATCCGGTCAATGGCGAGGAACGCCTTGAAGTCGCGCAACTGCGCAAGATCCTGGCTCTTGCGGATCGGCTGAACCTCGCGCCGGGATCGGATGTATTGGAGATTGGCTGCGGCTGGGGATATCTGGCCAAGCATTGTGCACGCAAGGGCCACAATGTGACGGCGATCACGCTGTCACCCAGCCAGAAGGCCTGGGCAGAGGCCAGATCTGCCTATTACAGCCACCCGCCATCCTACCAACTGATCGATTATCGTGACGTTGCGGGGCAGTTTGATGCGATCGTTTCGGTCGAAATGGTCGAAGCCGTGGGGCAGGATTACTGGCCTGCCTATCTGGATGCCATTGCCCGCCTGCTCAAACCCGGCGGCCGTGCCGCCATCCAGTATATCAGCATCGCGGATGATGTGTTTGATGCCTATGCCGCCAGCGCGGATTTCATCCAGACCTATGTGTTCCCCGGCGGCATGCTGCTTTCCGAAAGCCGGTTTCGCGCGCTGGCCGATGCGCGCGGGCTGCGATGGGAAGAACCCCAGCATTTCGGGCTGCATTATGCCGAAACCCTGCGCCGCTGGCGTGTCCGCTTTGACGACGCGGTGGAGGAGGGGCGCTTGCCCGCCCAATTTGATGCGCGCTTTGTGCGGCTGTGGCGCTATTACCTGATGTATTGCGAAGGCGGCTTTCGCGGTGGGGGGATTGATGTGGCGCAAGTGACACTGGTGAAATCATGATCCGCAAAACGCTTCTCCTCGCCCTCGCGGCCACGCTCAGCCTGTCTGCGTGCGAAAAGGCCAAGCTCCTCGTTAATTTGCCAAAGGATCGGAATGTGCTGTTCTGGACTCAGGATCAACGTGACGCCGCGTTCCGGCAGATGGAAACGCTCACCAAAACCAACACTGTTGCGGCAGGTGGACAGGTACTGGCCTTGCCGCAGGGCGCGCCGCTGAATTTCGGCTTCGATATCGACGCCCATATGAAAAGCCAGCGCAATGCGGGGCTGATCATCCTGCAGGATGGTAAAATCCGTTTCGAGAAATACGCCCTCGACTATTCAAAGGAGGGCCGCTGGACGAGCTTTTCGGTGGCAAAATCTTTCACCTCAACGTTGGTCGGGGCGGCAGTGCGCGATGGCTATATCAAAAGCCTTGATGACAAAGTGACGCAATATATCCCCGATCTGCGCGGCTCGGCCTATGATGACGTGACCGTGCGGCAATTGCTGACAATGACATCAGGCGTGAAATGGAACGAGGATTATGCCGATCCGAATTCCGATGTGGCGAAGTTTGACCGCGTGAAACCCGATCCCGGCGTTGATGTAACCGTCAGCTATATGCGCAAGCTGCCGCGTGAGGCACCGGCGGGCAGCAAATGGGTGTACAAGACCGGCGAAACCAATCTGATCGGGGTGCTTGTTTCCAACGCCGTCAGGAAGCCGCTTTCGCAATATCTTTCGGAAAAGGTGTGGAAGCCGTTCGGGATGGAACAGGATGCGGTGTGGATGCTCGGGACAACCGGGCATGAAATCAGCGGTTGCTGCATTTCCGCCTCGCTGCGTGACTATGCCCGGCTGGGGCTGTTCATGCTGGGCGGCGGTATGGCGGGCGGCAGGCCGGTTTTCCCCGACGACTGGATCGCGCAGGCCACCACCAAACAGGCCGATATCGACCAGCCGGGGCGCGGCTATGGGTATCAATGGTGGACCAATGACGATGGCAGCTATGCCGCTCAGGGCATTTTCGGGCAGGGCATTTTCATTGATCCCAAGCGCAAACTGGTGATTGCCAGCAATGGCAACTGGCCCAAGGCCAGCTACCAAGGCAAAAGCCTGGGTGCGGAGCGTGAGGCTTTCTACAAATCGGTGCAGAGCGCGCTGGATGCAGAACACCCGGCCGCCAAGTGAACCATCAGTGTGTTCTGACCGCGGATGAAATGCGCGCCGCGGAAGCGGCAGCCGATGCCGGCCTGTCTGAACTGATGGAACGGGCCGGGGCTGCGGTCGCCGATGCCGTGTGGCGTTATGGCGGCGGCAGGGCGACCCTGATCCTGTGCGGGCCGGGCAATAATGGCGGTGATGGCTATGTCGCCGCGCGGCTGCTGAAGGCGCGGGGGCTGGATGTGCGTGTGGCCGCCCTTCGGGAGTCGCGATCCGAACTGGCAATAGCGGCGCGGGGGGCGTGGACGGGGCCGATTGAATCATTGGCCGATGCAAAGGCTGCGCCGGTGCTGGTCGATGCGCTGTTTGGAACGGGGCTGGCGCGCGCGCTTGAGGCTGAGATAGCGGAGCCGCTGGCGCGTCTGATAGAGGCCGCAAGATTTACGCTGGCGGTCGATTTGCCGAGTGGTGTGGGCAGTGATGATGGCAACGCACTTGGTGCTGTAGGGGCCGATCTCACACTGGCGCTTGGCTGCCACAAGCCAGCCCACTTGCTCCACCCGGCCAAGGGCCTGTGCGGTGATGTGCGGGTGGCGGATATCGGGGTGCGCTGCGTTAGCCAGACGGCTGTCATTGGGCGGCCAGTGCTGTCAGAGCCTGGCCCGGACTCCCACAAATACCGGCGCGGCTATGCCGTCGTGATTGGCGGCGCGATGGCCGGGGCGGCGATGCTGTCAGCCAGAGCGGCGATGCCGCTCGCAGGCTATGTGGCGCTGGTTGGCGGCAAGCGGATTGGCCCGGATGCTCTGGTGTCGCGACGCTGGGAGGATGTGGCGGACGATGCGCGGGTGGGCGCGCTGCTGATTGGCCCCGGCCTTGGGCGCGGGGATAAAGCAAAGGCGACGCTTGAATCGGCTTTAGCGACGTCGCATCCGCTGGTGCTTGATGCCGATGCGCTGATGCTTGAGTCTGCGGAGATATTCAAGGAACGTGATCGCCCGATGATCCTCACCCCGCATGAGGGGGAATTTGCGGCGCTGTTTCCCGTGCTTTCCGGCAGCAAACTGGAACGCGCGCGGGCAGCGGCGGTGCTGGCGAACGCGGTCGTCATCCTGAAAGGCGCGGATACGGTTGTTGCCGCGCCGGATGGCCGTGCGGCGATTTCCGCCGGTGCACCGGGTTGGCTGGCGAGTGCGGGCACAGGCGATGTACTGGCCGGGATTGCCACCGCCTTGCTGGCGAGCGGTCGTGATCCGTTTGAGGCCGCCTGCGCTGCTGTCTGGCTCCACAGTGACGCGGCGCAACGCGCCGGGCCGGGGCTGATTGCGGATGATCTTCCCCGCCATCTGCCCGAAGCGATCGCGGCCTGCCTGTGAGTGATCCCGGCACCATAATCCGCATCGCCGCGCGCGGAGACGGGGTGACGGCTGACGGGCGCTTTGCCGCGCTTGCCGCACCCGGCGACATTCTGCACGCGGACGGACGGATCAAACCCGGCCCGCATCATGCGCAGGCGTCATGCCGCCATTTCCCGGTCTGTGGCGGGTGCCAGCTTCAGCATCTGGATGATGTGGCTTACGCCGCCTACCTGACCGACCGGATCACCGGCGCGCTGGAAGGGCAGGGTGTGGCGATACCCGAAATGTGCGCGCCCCATATCTCCCCGCCGCGTTCCCGCCGTCGCGCGGCGATGCGGGCGGAACGACGGGGCAGGCAGGTCATTCTTGGCTTCAACGAAGGTGGATCGCACAAGATCATTGATCTGCGGGAATGCCCTGTGCTGCGGCCCGAACTGTTTGCGCTCGTCCAGCCACTGCGCGCGCTTCTCGTCACGCTCCTGAAGGATCGTCGCGCTGCTGACGTGCGGATGACGATGACCGATCAGGGCATTGATCTGCTGATTGCCGGCGTTGACGCGGACGGGCTGACCGCTGCCGAAGCCCTTACCGATTTCGCTGCCCGGCATAAACTCGCCCGGCTCTCGCTTGATGAAGGCTATGGCCCCACTGCGCGCTGGGAACCTGATCCGGTAACGGTAACATTGGGCGGCGTCGCGGTGCCGTTACCTGAAGGTGCCTTCCTTCAGGCGACGCTCGATGGCGAGGCCGCATTAGTTGCGGCGGTTCAGACCAACATTGCGGGAGCCGGGCAGGTGGCTGACCTGTTCGCCGGGCTGGGCACCTTCACCTTTGCGACCCAGGCGACCGTCCATGCCGTGGAAGGCGCGCGGGATGCTATTCTCGGCCTGCAAGGTGCCGCCAACCGTGCCCGGCGTCTCGTGACAAGCGAGCATCGCGATCTCTTCCGCCGCCCACTCACGCCGGCCGAACTGGCGCGCTTTGATGCAGTCATCCTGGATCCGCCCCGTGCGGGCGCAAAGGAACAAGTTGCCGAACTGGCGCAGGGCACAGTGCCGCGCATTGCCTATGTTTCCTGCAATCCGGCCACCTTCGCCCGTGATGCAAAGACGCTTGCAGACGGCGGGTACCGCCTTGAAATCATTCAGCCTGTCGGCCAGTTCCGCTGGTCAACCCATGTGGAACTGGCCGCCTTGTTCACACGTCAGGCCTGATGCAGCACTGCCAGATAGGCGTGGAGCACCAATGCCATCAGGCACAGGCTTGACAGGGCAAAGATCGCGAACCGCACCATCACCCGGTTCCACAACGCCTGCACAAGGCTATGCGCCACGCGGAGGAAAACATAGGCCCAGGCAATATGGGCGTTCAGCCCGTCGCCCTGGCCAATGATCGCCAGCACAATTGCAACCGCATAAAACACCGTCGGTGCTTCGTGCAGGTGGTTGTAATTATGGGCGATCCACTGTGTCTTGCCCGGCAGCACAGCGTCAAGATCCGGGCCTTTGCCACCGATCATATTGTTGACGTCGAGCCCGGGAACCTTGCGCATTGCAGGAATCCGGGTGACATACATCCACAGCCACATGATCATCGTCCACACGGCCAGTGCGACGACAGGGTGAAGAATTTGCGAATGAATGGTCATGGCTCAGGCTCCCAAAGTCGCGCGCACGGCATTGATTGCCAGCACAAGAAGGCAGATTGTGGAAAGGGCAAACAGCCCGAAACGGACAGGAATGATGGTGTTGACCGTCGCCTGCCAGATGCTGTGGACGATACGGATGCCGACATAGCCCCAGGCAAGCATCGTATTGGTGCCGCCGCCCTGTCCGATCAGATGCAGGATAAGCACGGTCGCATAGAAGATGGTCGGTTGTTCCAGCAGATGCGTGTAATTGTGGGATTTCCAGTTGACGCTGGGTGGCAGCACGGCCTCCAGATCGCTTCCGCGTCCGCCGGGCGGCACGGTTTTTACATCGATCCCGCTTTTGGCAATCGCGGGAAATCGCGTGAACGCCATCCATACCAGCATGACAAGCGTCCACAGCACCAGCACAGCGGCTGGCGCGAGTATTGAACTATCCATGATTTTTGCTTCCCCTCCTCGTTTTATCGAGAGGGGGAAGCTGCCTCAGTTTGATTCAGTTGTCAAAAAGGACTGGAATGCGGGGACTGTCCCTTCAGGGACTGTCCCATTTGGCTTGGTGGGGACAGTCCCTGAAGCGACTGTCCCCAGCATGACCTTACCCGAAGATCGCGCCCCATTTGCGTACCGGACGATCCTTCCAGTAACCACGATGATAGGCGTCGGATGCCAGCAACGGCATCACGGAGCCGGCTTCGGCAAACACCATCTGCTCGATGCCCGTATTGACCTTGCCCCAGCTCGCCGCTTCCTGAAGCGTGGAGGAGGAACAGGCGCCGTCGCGCACGTCCGCCACGGTGATCTGCACCGCATATTTATGCACCTGCACGTCATCATGGCCCAGGATTTCGGCGCAGACGACCGTATCCTGAATGAAGTTCTTGGGCACGCCGCCGCCGATCATCAAAAGGCCGGTGGTGCCTGCCTTGATCTTGATATCGGTCAGTTCGCGGAAATCGGCAATGGCATCCAGCACCATATAGGGCTTGCCAGCCTTCGCGCGATCCACCTGATGCTTGACGAGGCCAAAGCCTGCCGAACTGTCCACGAAAGCCGGGCAGAAAATCGGCACGTCATGCTCATAGGCGAGCTTGACGAGGCTGTTGTCCTTCTTGCCATGCTCGGCCAGATATTTGCCCATCTCGCGGATGAAAGCGCGGCTGGAATAGGCTGTGGGCTCCAGGCTGTCAGCGATTTTCAGGATGGTGTGATCGCAATCCTGCAACTGCTCCTCGTCGATATAGGTATCATAGATCCGGTCGATCAGCAGCGAACGCAGCGTATCATCGTCAGGCACGTCCAGCGCCTGATAATGTTTGTGGCCAAGTCCTTCGAAGAAATCCATGTCCACAATCGAGGCACCGGTTGCCACGATGCCGTCAATCATGTTGTTGCGCAGCAGTTCGGCATAGAGATCCATGCAGCCGCCCGCGGAAGTGGAGCCCGCGATCACCAGAAAGATCGAACAATCCTTGTCCTGCAGCATCTGGTTGTAGATGCCGGTTGCGCGCGCGAGATCGCGGCTGGTGAAGCTCATCTTGCCCATGCCGTCGATGATTGGCCGCGCATCAAAGCTGCGGATATCGATATGTTCGACAGTGGTGGAAAGCAGTTCGGCTTTGCGCTGTGCGTTGGCTTGGGGGGTGGTCATTGTAGGTATCTCCGAAAACAAGGCCGTGCCCCTGCAAAAGCAGGGGCCCAGCCCAAACAAGGAACGCCGCTTCGCGGCAATTGATTGTCGGTCTAGGCTCCTGCCTTCGCAGGAGCACGATATTGCGGAATGCCGTTACAGCTTGAAGACGTTGGACGGAAGCGCCCGCGCTTCTTCCTCCTGCTCAACATAGAGCGATGCCATTGGCTCATCGGTCACAATATAGCTTTCCACCGAGCCGAAGCCGTTAAAGCCCGTCCGCATTGCGCAGCCATAGGCACCCAGCATGCCGATCTCGATATAGTCACCGGCATTGGTGTCGGCAGGCAGATGAAACGGTCCCGCCATGTGATCCGAATCATCACAGGTTGGGCCATAAAAGCTGAACGGCATGTCTCGCGTTTCGCTGGCAGGCTCGCGCAGCAACTCCACAGGAAAGCGCCAGCCGATATGCGCCGCATCAAACAGGGCACCATAGGCACCATCGTTGATATAGAGCTCATCGCCACGCCGCCGCTCCACGCGGACGAGCAGGGAACTGTATTCCGCACACAGGGCCCGGCCCGGTTCGCACCAGAGTTCGGAGGAATAGCTGACAGGCAGATCCTCGAACGCGCGGTGGATCGCCGTGAAATAGGCTTCCAGCGGCGGTGGCTCCATGCCGGGATAGGTGCTGGGAAACCCGCCACCCACATCGACAACGTCCACGGTAACGCCCGAATCGACAACAGCCGCGCGAACGCGCTCCATTGCCTGGGTATAGGCCAGTGGCGTCATCGCCTGGCTGCCGACATGGAAGCATACGCCCAACGCGTCTGACGCCTGTCGCGCCGCAATCAGCAGCGAACGCAGTTCATGCGGATCTGCCCCGAATTTGGAAGCGAGGCTTAGCTTGGAGTGTTCGGAAGACACGCGAATTCGCACGCACAGGGTCAGGTCTTCCGCTGCCTTGGTGGCGCGGACAATCTTTTCCAGTTCCTCGGTCGTGTCGAGGGAAAAGGTGCGGACGCCATGTTCGAAATAGGCTTCGACAACGGCTTCTTCGGCCTTGACCGGGTGCATGAAGCACAAGGTCGCCTCAGGCAAAAGGCCTCGCACCAGGCGCACTTCGGCAATCGAAGCCACGTCGAAATGCGTGATCCCGCTTTCCCACAGCAGCACGATCAGGTCGGGCGAGGGATTGGCTTTTACGGCATAGAGCGACTTGCCCGGAAACTTCTCGACAAAGAAGCCGGCAGCGCGCTGTGCGGCGTGCGGACGAAGAAGCGTAACCGGCTGAACCGGCCGCAGAGCTGTAGCTAGCCCCAGCGCGTTATGATGGCTGTGCAATTCAAGGGACCTCCAAGGGGTAGTGCGTTCATCAAAGGCTGCCTTACGGTTATTGGAAGTCCCCTTGGGGCAGCGGGAGGCGATATATGGGCGCGCTCCCCCCTTGTAAAGAGGTGATTGGGGTTGCTTTGGACAGGAAGACTGGTGCGGGCGTCAGATCGCCGCTAAACGGCCGATATGCTGGATTTTTTTACGCCCGACCTCGTTTTTTCCCTTGCCATGCTGGCGGTGGGGGCGCTGGTTTTTGGCGGAGTCAGGGCGTTGCGCGCAGGCGGAGACCGCAAGCGGGGCTGGCTGATGATCGTCGCAGCGCTTGTGTTGTTTGGCAATGTCGTGATTCTGACCGTGCCGGTTTAGACGCGCCGAAATGGGGACTGTCCCTTCAGGGACTGTCCCTTGTCCATGATAGTGACAGCCCCTGAAGGGACAGACACTGCCCTACCGGTCCGGCAGATTGTCCAGCGTCAGGCGGATGTCGCGCAGGGTGCGGAATGTCGTTTCCAGATCCTCGCGCGGAATTTCGGCAACGGCCAGGCGAATGTCAGGCGCGGCCTTTTCCACGATCTGGACATGCGCTTCGCGGCCAATGTCCGTGATCATCACCATTGCCTTGTCATTGTCGCCCGTGTCTGCGGTGAGCGTCACAAGATCGCGTGCCGCCATCCCCTCGATCTTGGCGCGGGTGTAGGCCTCGTCCTCCTGAAAGCACCAGGCAATGCCCGAAATGCTGTCAGGTGAGGGATGGTTGGTCATGAAATAATTGAGTACGCCAAAATCGCCCATCGAGTGTTCGCCGGCCGCGTGCCTTTCCTCGCGGCTGCGCACCAGATGTTCGAGAATCGCGACTTCGGTAAAGAGCCCGAGCAGCGTATCCGTCATGTCGTCCATTAAGACCTCCGTTACCGGATTGCGGAATTCGGATCGAGCCGCATATCCAGATATTTGTCCACCGAACCCATCAGTTCAGGCATTTCGTGTTCGAAGAAATGGTTCGCGCCGCGAATTTCGTCATGATGGATGGTGATGTGTTTTTGCGTGCGCAGCTTATCGACAAGTTTCTGCACAGCGCTGGGTGTCACCACTTCGTCCGCTGTCCCCTGGATGATGATTCCCGATGAGGGACAGGGGGCCAGGAATGTGAAATCGTACATGTTCGCGGGTGGGGCGATGGAAATGAAGCCCTTGATCTCCGGTCGGCGCATCAGCAACTGCATGCCGATCAGCGCACCAAAGCTGAACCCGGCAATCCAGGTGGTCTGGGCTTCGGGATGGATCGACTGCACCCAGTCCAGCGCGGAGGCCGCATCGGAAAGCTCGCCAATCCCGTTGTCAAACGTGCCCTGCGATTTGCCCACGCCCCGGAAGTTGAACCGAAGCGTCGCAAACCCGCGCCGGACAAAGGTCTGGTAAAGCTGCTGGACGATGCGGTTGTTCATCGTGCCGCCGCCCTGGGGGTGCGGATGCAGGATCATCGCCACGGGCGCGCGCGGGCGCGGGCCAGGATTGAAACGGCCTTCAAGCCGACCTTCGGGGCCGGGAAAAATCACTTCGGGCATGAATTACTCGCATAGCAGGTGTGATGGGCGCACAGGGGGCTGTGCGAAACTGTCGGCGCCTATATAGGAAGCCGCATTCGTTTCGCAATCATTCCGGACATAAGCGTTGAGCGCACGCCTTTATCTTGATCACGCCGCGACCACACCGATGCTGCCTGCGGCGCAGGATGCGCTGATGGCGGGCATCGCCCGTTGGGCCAATCCGTCGTCGCCCCATGCAGAAGGGCGGGCGGCTCGCGCGGCGCTGGAGGATGCGCGCGCGCGGATCAAGACAGCGCTCGGCTGGGATGGCGAGCTGATCTTCACCAGTGGCGCCAGCGAAGCTATCGCTATGGCCCTGGGGCGGACGGCGGCAGACGCGGTGATCGTTTCGGCGGTTGAACATGATGCCGTTCACCGGGTTCAGCCGGAAGCCTATTTTCTGCCCGTGGGCGCGGACGGGACGGTTTCTCCCGATGCGCTGACCGGGCGGCTGGGCGCTTTGGGCGCAACCTTGCCGCTTGTCGCGATCCAGTCGGCCAACAGCGAAACCGGTGTGCTGCAACCGCTTGACCGGTTGGCGGATGTGACGCACCGGGCCGGAGGGCTGCTGTTTGCCGATTGTTCCCAGTCTGCGGGGAAGCTGCCTTTACCGGCTGCCGATCTGATTGCCGTTTCCGCCCACAAGCTGGGCGGGCCTGCGGGCATCGGCGCGCTGCTGTTGCGCGATTTCGGAATGATTACGCCTTCGGGCGGGCAGGAGCAGGGCTATCGACCCGGCACGGAAAATTTGCCCGCCGCGCTTGGCTTTGCAGCGGCGCTGGAGGCGAATCGCGGCTGGCTGGAACGCGCGAAAGATTTGCGCGCACATCTGGATGGGGCGATTGAGGCTGCTGGCGGCGTGGTCGTCGCGCGTCAGGCACCGCGTATCGCAACCATTGCCTCTTACCGGATGCCGGGGCTGGCGTCTTCGGCGCAACTGATTCAATTCGATCTCGCAGGGATCGCCGTCTCGGCGGGCAGTGCATGCTCGTCGGGGACGCTCAAGCCGTCACGGGTGCTGGCGGCCATGGGCTGGAATGAAAAAGAAACGGGTGAAGTAGTGCGTGCAAGTTTTGGCCCCGATACCAGTCGGGCGGATATTTACCGCTTCGTTGATGCCTGGAAGCGGATACGCTCGTGAGCATCTATCTCGATTATCAGGCGACCACGCCGATCGCGCCTGAAGCCCGCGCGGCCATGCTGCCCTGGCTTTCGGAGAAATTCGCCAATCCCCATGCCCCGCACAAGGGTGGGCGGGAAGCTGCCGCCATGATCGAAATGGCGCGCGATGCCGTGGCGGCCCTCTTGCCGCCGGATGGCAAAATCTATTTCACCAGTGGCGCGACGGAAGCGCTCAACTGGGCGCTGCGCTGCGCCGGGCAGGGGGGCATTGCCATTCCCGATACGGAGCATGCTGCCGTGCGTGATACAGCGCAGTGGCTGTCAAAGCATCGCCGCAAGCTCTCGCTGCTTCCCATCGGGTCAGACGGGCTTGTTAGCCCGGACGTCGTCATTCCTGCCAATGCTGGCATGGTCGCCGCGATGCTGGTCAACAACGAGATTGGCGTGATCCAGCCGGTTTCCGCGCTATCCAAAGCGGCGCATGACGCAGGGGCCCTGTTCCTGTGCGATGCAGTTCAAGGCTTTGGTCGCATTCCCGTGCCACACGGGCCTGATCTGATTGCAGTGAGCGCCCACAAGATCCACGGCCCCAAGGGCATTGGTGCGCTGTGGGTGCGCGATGGCGTCGAGATCGAACCATTCCTGTTCGGGGGCGGACAGGAAGGCGGCTTGCGTTCCGGCACTCTGTCTCCGGCGCTGTGCATCGGCTTTGGTACGGCGGCGACGCTGGCGCGAATGCGGATGGAGGAGGATGCCGCGCATCTCCGCCTGCTTTGGAAAGCCGCGATGGACATGCTGCCCCGGGACTGGAACCTCAATGGTACCGCGAGCCAGCGGTATCAGGGCAATCTCAACCTGCGCTGCGACGGCGTGGATGTGGCGCGCCTTATATCCGAAGTGCGTGAGGTTGCCTTTGCGGCCGGGTCTGCCTGCGCCAGCGGATCAGGTCGGCCCAGCCATGTACTGAAAGCGATTGGCCTTTCCGAATTGCAGGCGCGTTCCAGTATTCGTCTGGGTTTCGGGCGCTACACAACGCTTTCGGAACTGCGCGAAGGGCTGCGCCTGATTTTCGCTGCGGCTGACCGCCAGCACAAACTCGCCGCATGATCCGTGTCCGCTTCCTTAGCGCTGATGGCGAAACGGTGCGTGAAGTGGAAGCGGAAAGCGGAGATGTCTTGCTGACCGTTGGCCAGAATGACGGCCAGCCGCTCGAAGGCACCTGCGAAGGGCAGATGGCCTGTTCCACCTGCCATGTCATCGTGGACAAGGACTGGTTCTCCAAACTCCCCCGCGCGCGCGAGGAGGAGGAAGACATGCTCGATCTCGCCGCAGGTGCCACGCGCACCAGCCGCCTGGCTTGTCAGATATTGCTGACCGAGGCGCTAGACGGACTGACGGTGCGCATCCCTGCGGAGAGCCGGAACATGCAGGGTCGTTGACAAAGTTTGGTGGATTTGCCACAAAATCTGCCATGGCAACGATGAACATATCTCTTCCCGACGAGATGAAAGCATTTATCGACGGGCAGGTGAAAACGGGGCTCTATGCGAACGCGAGCGATTTTGTGCGCGATGCCGTTCGTGAACGTCTGCGCAAGCAGCAATATCTATTCGATGCGCTCGAGGAAGGCTTGTCCAGTGGCGCAAGCGTGCGGACGCTGGACGAGATTATCGAACAGGAGTTTGCCAAATTCCCCTCCGCATAGTCGTTTCGCGGCGCGCGGATCGCGATCTGGCTGATATTGTCGGCTATACAGTCAGTCAATGGAGCCGTTCGCAAGCAAGGTATTATGTCGCCACGCTCCGCGCGACTATAGTAAAAATTGCTGAGAACCCAAACCTCGTTCCCGATGAAGCGATCAACGGCACAGTTTTCAAACGCAGACGTTCGGGACATCATGTCATTTTTGCCATTGTTGATAACAGTGAATTGCACGTCGTCCGTATCCTTCATGAGTCGATGGATCATCTCAGTCTGCTTATCTGACCCTTGCCCTTTGCCGCGCATATCGCCATAGGCCGCGCCGGGAGTCGGGCGGACGGTGCACTCGCCAACCTGGTCAGATCCGGAAGGAAGCAGCCACAACGAATTCGCTCCGGGTCGTTCCGGCTCCTACCATTCCCCTTCGACAATCGTGCACGTCCTGCCTAGAAGGTCGCCATGTCCGACTCTTTCGATCTAGGCGAACCACCACAGCCCGCCGCCGCCCAGCCGTATCGCGTGCTGGCGCGCAAATACCGGCCCCAGCGTTTCTCCGAACTGATCGGTCAGGATGCGATGGTGCAGACACTGGGCAATGCGATCAAGCGGGATCGCCTGGCCCATGCCTTTCTGATGACCGGCGTGCGCGGGGTGGGCAAAACCTCCACCGCGCGGCTGATTGCAAAGGCGCTCAACTGTATCGGGCCGGACGGGCAGGGCGGGCCAACGATTGACCCCTGTGGGCAGTGCGAACCCTGCGTGGCGATCGCCGAAGGGCGGCATATCGATGTGGTGGAAATGGACGCCGCGTCCCACACCGGGGTGGATGATGTGCGCGAGATTATCGAGGCAGTGCGCTATTCCGCTGTCTCGGCGCGCTACAAGATCTACATTATCGACGAAGTGCACATGCTGTCCAAAAACGCCTTCAACGCCCTGCTGAAGACGCTGGAAGAACCGCCGCCGCATGTGAAGTTTCTCTTCGCGACCACCGAAGTGCAGAAAGTGCCGGTCACGGTGCTCTCCCGTTGCCAACGGTTCGATCTGCGGCGAATTTCGGCGGAACTCCTCGCCAATCACTTCGCCGGGATTGTGAAAGCCGAAGACGTTGCGGCGGAGCCCGAGGCGCTCGCCCTGATCGCCCGCGCGGCGGAAGGCTCTGCGCGCGATGGCCTGTCGATCCTCGATCAGGCGATTGCCCATGCGGGGATGGAAGGCGATGGCCTCGTCACAGCGGCGCAGGTGCGCGATATGCTGGGCCTGTCGGATCGCGGCGCGACCCGGCGGCTGTTTGGCCTGCTGCTGGCGGCAGACGCCCCCGGCGCGCTCGCGGCGCTGGCGGAGCAGCGTGATCTGGGCGTTGACCCGTCCGCCGTGCTGCGCGGTCTGTTGGAAGTCACCCACGGCACCACCCTTGCCAAAACCGGCGCGCCCGACGATCCCGCCCGTTCGGTCGAAGAGCGGGAGGCGCTGGCACTATGGGCAGGCAAGCTCAGTTTTCAGTTGCTGCACCGCATCTGGCAATTGCTGCTGAAAGGTCATGACGAGGTTGGTCGGGCGAGCGATCCGCATCAGGCGGCGGATATGGCGATCCTGCGGATCATCCATGCCAGCCAGTTGCCCGATCCGGGCGAGCTGGCGCGCAAGCTGGAAAGCGGCGGCGCAATCGCGGCGGCGCCTGCGGCCACCGTTGTGGCGGCGCAAGGCAGCGGCGGGGCCTCTGCCATGCTGCCCATGCCCGCTGATTTCCCGGCGCTGATTGCGATGCTGGAAGCCAATGGCAAGCAGCATATGGCGCTGCAACTCCATGATTATGCCGGTCTGGTCAACTTCGCGCCGCCTGATCTGGCGATCCGCGCGTCCAAGCCGCTGCCGGGCGAATTCGCGCGCGATCTGGCAGGCGCCCTCAAAAGCCTGACGGGCGCGGGATGGCAGGTTACGCTCACAGACGCGCCCGCCGCCCCCTCGCTGCAGGAACAGCAGGTGACGCGCGAAGCCGACGCCCGCGCCGCCATCCTGGCCACCCCGGAAGTGCGCGCCGCGTATGAGGCGTTTCCGGACGCCGAACTGATCGAATTCACCCCATCAGACGAACGGAGTATCCTTCATGAAATCGCTCGATGACATCCTGAAAATGGCGCAAAATGTTCAGGACGAACTGACCAAGGCGCAGGCCAATCTTGATACGATCGAAGTGGAAGGTGCGGCAGGCGGCGGTCTGGTAAAGGTGCGCGCCTCGGCCAAGGGGCGGATATTGGGCATCGAAATTGACGACAGCCTGATGGCGCTTTCCGAAAAGCAGATGCTGGAAGACCTGATCACCGCCGCCTTCAACGATGCCCGCGCCAAGGCCGATGCCGTATCTGGTGCCGAAATGGGCAAGATGACCAGCGGGCTGCAACTGCCGCCGGGGTTCAAGCTGCCGTTTTGAGGGGGAGTGCGCAGGGGTAACACGGGCAAAAACAGATGCGGCACTGCCTACTCCCCAAACCCCACAAACACCGTGGCGTCCTCCACGCGCTTGCGCTCCGAAACCACGGCATTGGCCGGGAAGCTTTCATCGGGCCAGCCCAGCGCGATGCTTTTCATGATCACCTGATCCTCGGCAATTCCCGCATGTTCGCGCACGACGGGGGATTGCATGATGCCCTGGCTGTTGATCACGGTGCCCAGACCGCGTGACCAGGCGGCGTTGACAAGGGCGGTTGCTACGGCGCCGCAATCGAAAGGCGTATCGTCGCTGCCGTCGCAGGCGCGGTCATAGGTGATGATCACGCAGACCGGCGCGTCGAACTGGCGGAAGCCGCGCAGCACCCAATCCTGCCGCGCGCCCGCATCCTCGCGCGCGATCCCCATGGCGGAGAACAACTGCTTGGCAACGCCCACCTGCCGTTCCCGGTGCGGCCCGGCAAAGGCAGTGCCTGTGCGGAATTCACGGGACTGTGGCACGCCTGCCAGGTTGCGCTCGGTATTGCCCGCGCGGATGCGGTTTAGCGGCTCGCCAGTGATCACATAGAAATTCCACGGCTGGGTATTCATGGAAGAGGGCGCGCGCATCGCCAGACCAATAATCTCCTCGATCAGCGCCCGTGGCACCGGATCAGGTTTGTAGCCCCGGATGCTGCGACGGCCGAGAATTACCTCGTCAAACTTCATATGTGGCTCTCCTGAATGGCTGGTCTGATTTTGCGCGGCCTACTCCAGACACCCGTCCAGCGCATCCCGGCGCACCACGCCTGACCGCGCCTTGATGCGGTTGCCATAGCGGCGGGTATAGCCGCTTGGCGCAGCCGCATCGCGTTTTTTGGGAAGGGGCAGGATGGCGGCAATGCGGGCAGCTTCCACGGGAGTCATCTGATCCGCGTCGTGCCCGAAATAGCGTTGCGCGCCTGCATTCACGCCATAGGTGCCGATGCCGGTTTCCGCGACGTTCAGATACACTTCCATGATCCGGCGCTTACCCCAGATATTTTCGACCAGCAGGGTGAACCACGCTTCGAGACCCTTGCGGAAGAAACCGCCGCCCTGCCACAGAAAGGCGTTCTTGGCGGTCTGCTGCGAAATGGTGGAGCCGCCCCGGATGCGGCCACCGCGAGCATTATATTTGATAGCCTTTTCAATGGCTTGGCGGTCAAACCCGTCATGCGTGCAGAATTTGGCGTCTTCCGCCGCGATCACGGAGCGGGGCATGGCGGGATCAATATCGCTGATCGACATCCAGTCCTTGTGCAGCCCGCGGCCGGCAAAGACATCGCCCAGCATTGTGAACGTTATCGGCGGGGGCACGAACTTGTACACGACCACCCACAGCACGGATCCGGCGACGAAATAGACGATCGTGCGGCCAAGGAACCAGCCGATCCTGTAAAAGCCGTTCTTGCCGTTGCCGTTCCTGCGAGATGCGCGCGCTGCCATGCCGATGCCTTAGCCGCGACGCGACTGTCCCTGCAAGCGACTAGCTAAGCCGCTGCCAGCAGATGCTTTTCGCCCGCGATCCGCATCATCGCCTTTTGCAACTTTTCGAACGCCCGCACTTCGATCTGGCGCACGCGTTCGCGGCTGACATTGTGGTGCTGGCTCAGTTCCTCAAGCGTTTTGGGCTCTTCGGTCAGGCGCCGTTCTGTCAGGATATGCTGTTCGCGGTCATTGAGCGCACCCATCGCTTCGGCGAGCATGGCGTGACGCACCACACGCTCTTCGCGGTCGGCATAGGCTTCGTCCTGCAACGGGCCGGTGTCGGGCAGGATATCCTGCCACTGGCCTTCGCCATCCTCATTCATCGAAACGTTGAGCGAGGTGTCACCGCCGTTGGACATGCGGCGGTTCATGCTGACGACTTCGTCTTCGGTGACGCCCAGATCCTTGGCAATCTTCGCGACATGTTCGGGGCGCAGATCGCCATCCTCGAACGCCGCCAGATTGCTCTTCATCCGGCGCAGGTTGAAGAACAGCTTCTTCTGCGCGGCTGTGGTGCCGATCTTGACGAGACTCCAGCTCCGCAAGATGAATTCCTGGATCGATGCCTTGATCCACCACATTGCATAGGTGGCCAGGCGGAAGCCGCGATCCGGCTCAAACTTCTTCACGCCTTGCATCAGGCCGATATTGCCTTCCGAAATCAGCTCCGAAACGGGAAGGCCATAACCCCGATACCCCATCGCGATCTTGGCGACGAGGCGGAGGTGCGATGTGACCAGCCTGGCCGCCGCTTCGGGATCCTGATGTTCCTGAAACCGCTTGGCCAGCATATATTCCTCTTCCGGGGAAAGCAGCGGAAACTTGCGGATTTCGGACAGATACCGGTTCAGCCCATCCTCACTCCCCAAAGCGGGGATGGTGGCGGGGACAGATGCTCTTTTTGCCACAGATTTTGCAGCCATGCTTTTAAACTCCCTTCGCGCCGGGGAACGAACCCGGCACTGACTTAGTTCCCTGATACACGTAAATTCCTGAACAGTCCCTGCAAATCATCCGGCATTTTGCTTTCAAACCGAACAGATTTTCGATCAACGGGATGGATAAATCCGATCACCGCTGCGTGCAGCGCTTGTCTGGCAAAGCCCAGATCGCGCAAGATCGCGCTGTGGGAAGGGCGGGTGCGGCCATAAACCGGATCACCCACCAGCGGATGATTAAGGCTCGCCATATGGACACGGACCTGATGCGTGCGCCCCGTTTCCAGCCGGCATTCGATCAGCGCCGCGTCTTTCAGCGGTTCGATCACGCGCCAATGCGTCACTGCGCGGCGGCCATGACCTTCGCCGACAATGGCGATCTTCTTGCGGTTGACCGCGCTGCGGGCCAGCGGCGCATCCACCTTGCCTTCCAGATGGCGCGGCACGCCGGAACAGATTGCCTTGTACACCCGTTCGATGCTGTGATCGGCGAATTGCTTTGCCAGCCCCTCATGCGCCCGGTCGGTCTTGGCGACCACCATCAACCCTGACGTGTCCTTGTCGATCCGGTGGACAATGCCGGGCCGTGCGACACCGCCAATGCCCGAAAGCCGCCCCGCGCAGTGATGGAGCAGAGCGTTGACCAAGGTGCCATCCACATTGCCCGCCGCAGGGTGAACGACGAGCCCGGCTGGCTTGTCCACGATCAGCAGATGATCATCTTCATAGACAATCGTGAGCGGAATATCCTGCGCGACATTGTGCGCGGGCGTGGCGGCGGGAACGGTAACCAGATAAACCTTACCTATGTTCACCTTCAACGAAGGATCGCGAACCAACTCGTCACCCCCGCAAAGGCGGGGGTCGGTCTGGGCGGCAGGTGTGAAATCTCCGACTGGCCCCTGCCTGCCCAGGGGCGACGTTACTTGTCCCGCCGAAATCAGCGCTTTCAGCCGTTCGCGTGACAGGGTGGGCACCAATGCGGCAAGCGCACGATCCAGCCGCCAGCCGGCCATATCGGCTGTTATCACCGCTTCCACTGTGGAACCCCCTTCATTCATCGTCTAGGCATGTGGGGATGACGCTAACGATATCAAGGGCGCTTCATGCCGAACTGCTGGCGCTGGCTGGTGCCGCGCCGCACCGCGAGGTCTGCGGGCTGCTGTTTGGCGAAGGCGACTGCGTGGATGCCGTTCAACCCTGCGCCAATGTCTCGACCAGCCCGGCGGACAGCTTTGAAATTGACCCCGCCGCACTGATCGCCGCCCACAAGACCATGCGGGCGGGCGGGCGGGCGGTGATTGGCTGCTTTCATTCGCACCCCAATGGCCGTGCCGAACCTTCCGCGCGGGATGTGGCGGGGGCCGGTGCGGGGCTGGGGGTATGGGTGATTATCGCCGGGGGCGAGATGCGGGCGTGGCGGCTTGATGAAACGGTGCGCGTACTGACGCTAAGGTTGTGGCCGTGAAGGCATTTCCCCGGTGTCGGGCGCTATAGGGGGCGGGACTGCGGTCTTTCCGGGCTTGCCGCGCAACGCATCAATTTCCGACTGGCGTTTTTGCATATAGGCTTCACGCATCGCGGCATAAGGATCGCCGGGGCCTTCGCGCAGCTTGGTCAACTGGTCATCATTCTGGACGCGTTCGTCAAGCGCCGTGAAAGTCACTGTCGAAATGGAATAGGCCGGCGTGTTGAACGGTTTGCCGACAGCCGCAGGCAGGATAAGCAAATCCACCCAGCGTCCGAAAATATCACGCACCGTGGTCGGCCCGATAATCGGGAGGAACATGAACGGCCCCGGTTTCACGCCGTAATAGCCCAGAGTGAAGGCAAAGCCGTTCGGGCGGTGTGGCAGGTTAAAGGGCCGCTTCTTGGCGACGTCCATCAGCCCGGCCACGCCAATCGTGGAATTGACGACAAAGCGACCGAGCGTCTCTGCCGCCTTGCCAATCTTGTGCTGCAGGAGAAAGTTTACGAAAACCACTGGTTCGTGCAGATTTTCCAGCACATTGCGCACGCCGCTGCGAACGGGACTCGGGAAGGTGTGCTTATAGGCCATCGAGACGGGCGCAACGATGGCTTCATCCACGGCCTGGGTGGCTGAATAAGTGGTGGTGTTGATCCCTTGAAACGGATCGCCAGGCACCGCTCTCCGCGCGTTAACGGTGATCGTATTGGGATCAATCGGGTCTGAAGCTGCCGCCTGTGGCGGCTCAGACGGCGGCGACGGTATTTCGACTGGTTCTGGTGCGGGTCCTTCCGGCGTGATGGCAGAGGGGGACGCGCTGATCGGTGGTGGCGCGGCGGCGTGAACGGGGGCGGGGCTTGCCGATGTGTCGGCAAGCAGGATGGTCACGGAAATTGCCAGTACGCTCACTTACTAATCCTTTTGATCGCTGCACAGGGCAGCGCATCACAATGCACTGCCGGTATCCCAAGCCAGATGCTGCCGGCACTTACAACCCCAGCACCTGATCCATACCGTAACGCCCGGCAGGTTGATCTTTCACCCACAATGCCGCCTTTAGCGCGCCGCTGGCAAAGATGGTGCGGTTCTGCGCACGATGGGTGAGTTCGATTACCTCATTGTCCGCGGCCAGAATAACCGTGTGATCGCCCGGCACGCTGCCGCCGCGCAGGGATGCAAAGCCTATCGCCCCGGATTTGCGCGCGCCGGTGATGCCATCGCGCCCACGTTCGCTGTTCGGTTCAAGCGCGATGCCCCGGCCTTGCGCTGCCGCGCGGCCCAGCAATTGTGCCGTGCCGGAAGGGGCATCGACCTTGTGGCGGTGATGCATCTCCACAATCTCCACATCCCAATCCGGGCCAAGCCGCGCCGTTGCTTCCCGCACAAGCCGGGAAAGCAGCGTAACACCAAGCGAGGTATTACCGGTTTGCAGCACCGCGATGTGGCGCGCGGCATCGTCAATCGCACGGTGATCATCCTCATCCAGCCCGGTCGTGCCGATCACCATGGGCGTGCCAGCCGCAACACCGGCACCAAGGTTGTCGAGCAAGGCCCTGGGAGAGGAGAAATCGAGCAGCACATCGCTTGCTTTGGCGAGCGCAATCGGATCGCCACCCTGATCTATCCCGCCTGACAAGGTGAGCGCGGGATTGGCGGCAATGGCCTCTGCCAATGCCTTTCCCATGCGTCCTGCGCTGCCGATAATGCCGATTCTGGTCATATGATGCCTTTTATCGTCGGAGAAGTCATCCGTCATTCCAGCGAAAGCCGGAATCTCGCCTTCTTCCTTTGGGCTCTAGAGCGCACCAAGAAAAGCGGGATTCCGGCTTTCGCCGGAATGACGGGAGGAGGCAAGGGGTGCACATCGTTACAGCCGCGCGATGAGTGCCTGCGCCGCAGCCGGATTGCGGATTTTGGCACCGCTGATGATGAAGACATAGGCATCGCGCGCACCGCCGGACCAATCACGGGCAGTGTCGGCCCAGTGATCGAGCGCCGCCTCGTCATAACCGGTCGGTATGTCGTCGCGCGTGCGTTGCAGGCGGGCATAGGTGAAATCGGCAGTGGCTTCATCGATGCAGGGGAACTCATCGCTATCGGCATAGACGATGGCCGCATTGGCTTTGCGGGCCAGATCGTAAAAGGCCGGATCGCGAAAGCTTTCGTGGCGGACTTCAAGGGCGTGTTGCAGCTTGATGCCATCCTGTTCTTCCGGCAGCAGAGCAAGGAAACCTGCAAACTCCTCCGCGTCAAATTTCTTGGTGGCCATGAATTGCCACAGGATCGGGCCAAGCTTGTCGCCGAGTTCGGTGAGGCCTTGCCCCAGAAAGCGGGAAATGGACTCCGCTCCCTCCGCCAGAACCTTACGGTTGGTTGCAAAGCGTGAGGCTTTCAGGGCGAATTTGAAGCCGTCCGGGGCGGTCCTGGCCCAATTGGCAAAGGTTGCCGGCTTCTGGCTGCCATAATAGGTCGCGTTGACTTCGATCGCGGTCAGGCGCGCGGCGGCATATTCCAGTTCGCGTGTCTTGGGCCATTTTTCCGGATAGAATGCGCCGCGCCACGGCTCAAAGTTCCAGCCGCCAACGCCCACGCGGATTTTGCCGGTGCCTGTCACTTGCCCAATCTCCTTTGCGCTGCTTCAATGCGTCAGATGAAGGATATCCGCAATATCGTGATCCTGACAGGGGCAGGGGTTTCCGCTGAAAGCGGGATCGACACGTTTCGCGCCAAGGACGGCCTGTGGGAAAAACACCGGATCGAGGATGTGGCAACGCCGGAAGCCTTTGCCCGCGATCCCGATCTGGTGCTGCGATTCTATGACATGCGCCGGGCAAACATCCAGAAAGCACAACCCAATGCCGCGCACTGGGCATTGGCGCATCTGGATGCGGAATGGTCTGGCGATCTGCTGATCGTAACGCAAAATGTGGATGACCTGCACGAGCGTGCGGGGGCGAGGCGCCTGATCCACATGCATGGCGAACATCTGAACGCCTGGTGCCTGGCGTGCGATGCCCGGTCCGTATGGCGGGACACGCTGCTTGACCGACCGCCATGCCCCATATGCGGGCAAACGGCGCTGCGGCCTGATATCGTCTGGTTCGGGGAAATGCCCTACCGGATGGACGAGATTGATGCAGCGGTGCGGGATTGTGACCTGTTCGTCTCCATCGGCACGTCCGGCGCCGTCTATCCGGCGGCAGGGTTCGTGCAGACCGCCCGCTACGTCGGCGCGCGGACGCTGGAGCTCAATCTCGATCCGTCGCTGGGCAGCGTGCATTTCCATGAAAGCCGGATGGGCAAGGCGGGGGATCTGGTGCCTGTGTGGGTGGCGGAGTTGCTGGACTAATCCACCCACTCAAGCCCGATATCCCGATACAGCCCGCGATCTTCATCCCATTTGGGATCGACCTTGACGTGAAGATACAGATGCACCTTGCAGTTCAGGGATTTGGCGATTTCGGCGCGGGCTTTTGAGCCGATTTCCTTCAGGCGCGCACCGCCCTTGCCCAGAATGATCGCGCGCTGGGTGGGGCGATCCACGCGGATTTGCTGGTGGATTTCGACAGAGCCGTCATCGCGCTCATCATATTTTTCGGTATCGACCGCGCAAGCATAGGGCAGTTCGGCGTGGAGTTGCAGGTAAAGCTGCTCGCGGGTGATTTCCGCTGCTGTCATCCGGTCCGTTGCGTCGCTCACCTGATCGGCGGGGAAATGCCAGGGGCCTTCGGGCAGATGCGCGGCAAGCCGATTCTTAAAGACATCAAGCCCGTCACCCGTTTCCGCGCTGATCATCAGCGTTTCAGTGAAGGCGAGCTTCGCGTTCAGCCGTTCGGCATGGATCAGCAGCTTGCCCTTGTCCGCGATATCGACCTTGTTGAGGATCAGCATCTTGGGTTCAGGCCGGTTCGCCAGTCCTTCGATGATCATTTCCACCTTCGGTCCAAGCCCACCCTTGGCATCGACCACCAGCGCGATGACATCCGCATCCTGCGCCCCGCCCCAGGCGGCCTGCACCATTGCCCGGTCAAGCCGCCGGATCGGCGCGAAAATGCCCGGCGTATCGACCAGCATCATCTGGGTTTCGCCGTGAATGGCAATGCCCATAAGGCGGACGCGTGTGGTTTGCGCTTTCGGGCTGACAATCGCGACCTTCTGGCCGACCAGCGCGTTGACCAAGGTGGACTTGCCCGCGTTCGGGGCACCGACAATGGCGACAAGGCCACACCGCTGCGTCATGGCAGTTTTTCCAGCAAGGCAGCGGCGGCTGCGCTCTCGGCCTCCTGTTTGGATTTGCCTTCTGCACGCGCTTCGCCCGCAGAGCCGACAGAGACCGACACGGTAAAGCGCGGGCTGTGTTCGGGGCCGCTGCGATCAACCACCGCATAGACCGGCGCCTTGCGGTTATGGGCGGCGGCCCATTCCTGCAGCGCGGACTTGGGGTGGCGCGGGGCAGCAGCCTGACCTTCGATCAGTTCAGCCCAGTTGCGGCGGACAAAGGCTTGCGCAACCTCCAGCCCCTGTTCCAGAAACAGCGCGCCGATCAGTGCTTCGATCACATCGCCGATCACATTGTCGCTGTCGAACGCACCATCGTCGCGCGCCTGCTTGCCCAACCGGATATGCGGGGCGACGCCGATAGCCCGGCCCACAATCGCACAGCTTGTCCGCGCCACGAGGCTGTTCAGGCGAAAGGAGAGCTTGCCCTCCGCATCATCGGGAAACCGTTCATACAGCCAGTTGGCGATGCTCAGGCCCAGAACCCTGTCACCCAGAAATTCCAGCCGTTCGTATGTGTCGCCCCCGTGGCTGCCGTGCGTCAGCGCGCGCTGGTAAAGCTTTGGATCGCGAGGGGTGATGCCAAGAGCCGCTTCCAGCCAGTTTTCAAGATCGCTCAAAAACCTTCCCCGATCCGGTTCCAGCGGGCGGCGGAAAACCACGTCCAGGGCAACAGCCATTCCGATGTGCCATCGGTGGAGAAGACAGAGAACCACGCTTTGCCCACCAGATTTTCCTGCGGCACCAGCCCGATTCCCTGGCCTTCCTGTGCGGGAAAGCGGCTGTCTGCGCTGCGATCCCGGTTGTCGCCCATCATGAACAACTGGCCTTCAGGCACAGCGAAAACCTGGGTGTTATCTGCCCATGTCTCGCCCAGATCGAGCACGTCATAGCTTTTGCCGTTCGGCAGCGTTTCGTGGAAACGCGGATAGCGGCAATGCACCGATCCGTCGGCGCTGGTTTCACGGAACTGCGCAGCATCTTCCTTCCTGCAGGCACTGTTTTCCGTCAGCGGTTCGATGAAATCGGCAATCCGCTTTTTGGGAATGGCGGTGCCATTCAGAAATACAATGCCTTGTTTCACTTCGATCAGATCACCGGGAAGGCCGATCACACGCTTGATATAGTCAGTATGATTGCCCGGCGGCGCCTTGAACACCACCACATCGCCGCGCGCAAGGGTGCTGGCGAGGATCCGTCCGGGGATCAGTGGAATCCCGAAGGGCAGGGAGTATCGGGAATAGCCATAGCTCCATTTGGAAACGAGCAGATAATCGCCGATCATCAGGCGCGGCAGCATCGATTCCGAGGGAATGTTGAACGGCGCGAAGATGAAACTGCGCAGAATGAATACGAACAACCCGAGTTTGACGAGAAACTGCATAAAGTCCCGTGTTTCGGACTTGGCGGGCTTCGCATTTGCAGCAATTTCGGGCATGGGGGCGGGAGTGGTTTCGCTCATGGGCGCGCTCTGCGATTGCCGAGGCGCGGCGTCAAGCAAAGGATGAAGGAAAACATGACCGACTGGCAGGCCGTGAAGGCGCTTACCCCCGGCAAACTGACGGATCTTTTCGCCTCCGATGGCGAGCGCGCAAAGCGGCTGAGCGTGGAAACCTGCGGGATCCTGTTCGATTTTTCCAAGACCCATCTGGATGCGGCGGGGCTTGCCGTCTTTGACGCGCTGGCGGCAGATGCGGGGCTATCGGCCAAGCGGGATGCGCTGTTCAGCGGGCAGATTGTCAACGTCACCGAAGGCCGCGCGGCAGAGCATAGCGCGGAGCGGGGCGAGGGGGCTGCCGAAAGCGTTCAACGGGCCAAGGCGCTGCATGGGCGGATGCGCGGGCTGATCGAGGTGATCGAGGCAGGGGCAATGGGCGATATCCGTCATATCCTGCATATCGGGATCGGCGGATCGGCGCTGGGGCCAAACCTGCTGGTGGATGCGCTGGGCCGCGATGCGGGGCGGTATGACGTTGCGATTGTTTCCAATGTCGATGGCAGCGCGCTCAAGGAAGCGTTTGCGCGCTTTGATCCGCAGAAAACCCTGTTGGCCGTGGCGTCAAAGACCTTCACCACGACCGAAACCATCCTCAACGCCGAAAGTGCGGTCAACTGGATGATCGAAGGCGGGGTGGCGGATGCCTATGGCAGGGTGATCGCGCTGACGGCCAATCCGGGAAAGGCGATAGAATGGGGCGTGGATGAAACGCGCATCCTGCCGTTCAACGAGGCTGTGGGCGGGCGCTATTCGCTCTGGTCCAGCATCGGCTTTCCCGCTGCGCTGGCGCTGGGCTGGAATGCGTTTGAAGAAATGCTGGAAGGGGCGGCGCAAATGGATCGGCACTTCCGCCTTGCTCCGCTTGGCGGGAACGCCCCTGCGCTCGCAGCCTTTGCGGATCTCTATTACACGCAGGCGCGCGGATGCCAGACGCGTGCGGTCTTCGCCTATGACGAGCGGCTGCGGTTGCTGCCTTCCTATCTCCAGCAGCTCGAAATGGAATCCAACGGCAAGCGCGTGACGGCCGAAGGTGTTCCGGTCACCCGGCCGACGGCACCTGTCACATGGGGTGGGGTCGGCACGGACGCGCAGCATGCGGTGTTCCAGTTGCTCCATCAGGGAACGCTGCTGATCCCGGTGGAATTCGTCGCCAGCATCGAGCCGGGGCATGATCTGGATGAAGAACATCACCGCCAGTTGCTCAACAATTGCTTTGCGCAGGGTGCCGCGCTGATGGCCGGGCGTGCCAATGAAAACCTGGCGCGCGATTATCCGGGAGACCGCCCCTCCACCACAATCTTGCTGAATGACCTTGATCCCGCCACTTTGGGCGCCCTGATTGCCTTCTACGAGCAGCGGACATTCGTGAATGCGGTGCTGCTGGGCATCAACCCGTTCGACCAGTTTGGCGTGGAACTGGGCAAGGACATGGCCCGCGCGATGGACGGTGCGGGGGAGGGCGGGTTCGATGCGTCAACCGAGGCGCTGATAGCGCGCGCGTTCGGGTAGCGCGATCCTGTCCCGATTCGGGATTTCCTCATAAAAACAAGGCTTTGGCGAATCAGGCGCATAGATTATATTAATGGATATTAATAAATAAAGGGGCGCAATCCATCTTGATCATATAGGGGTAGATCTATGACAAAGAAAATTGCTTTCGCCTTTGCGCTCGCAGCCTCCTCGTTGAGCGCATCCGCCTTTGCCGCACCCGCACCTTATGGCACTCCCGGTGTTGAGGCGCCCTCAGGTGGCTCTTTCGTCGCCGCGAACACCGGATTTATCAAAGGCTGGTTTACAGGAAGCGACGCAGGCAATGATATTGTGAGCGGCGTCCGGATCGCTGGCGTTGATTATATGGCGCTCGGGCTGCCCAATCATATGTCCAGCTACGGCGATTCCTTCGTTTATGGACCTGTGACGGCGGGGCAGTCGGTTGTTCCGTTCATTCAGGTTCTTGGTGGTGACCGCTTTTACCAGGATCCGAGCCTGAATGCGGATGGCAAAAACCACGCCTTTGTATCAGCCTACGCCGGGGACGCCTTCGTGCCAGGCGGCTTCAATTTTGCCTTTGAAGACATCTCAGGTGGCGGTGACTTTGACTATAACGATTATGGCGTCATCGTGAAATCCTACGCAGCGGTTCCGGAACCGGCCAGTTGGGCGTTCCTGCTGCTTGGCTTCAGTGCGGCAGGCGCGAGCATCCGGTATCGCCGGAACAAAACCATCGCGACCGTTACGGCTTGAACTTTCAGGCTGACTCATAAACAGGCGGCGGTAGGAGAACCCGGCCGCCGCCTTGTTTTTGTCCGTTACCGGGGCGTTGGCACCCCATACAGGTCATGCTCGTCGGCATCTTCGATCTGCACGGACACAATGTCGCCCGCGCTGAGTGTTGCGGCTACATCGCGGAGGAAGACGGTGCCATCAATCTCCGGCGCATCTGCCTTTGATCGGGCATTCGCACCGCCTTCGCCATCCACTTCGTCAATGATCACGTCGAGCGTGCGGCCGACCTTTGCCGCAAGCTTGGCAGCGGAGATGGCCGCGGTTTTTTCCATGATCCGGGCGTAGCGTTCTTCCTTCACTTCCTCTGGCACATGACCGGGCAAGGCGTTCGCGGCGGCGCCTTCGACTGGCTCGAACCGGAACGCGCCGACGCGGTCAAGCTGCGCTTCATCGAGCCAATCGAGCAGATACTGGAAATCCGCTTCGCTCTCTCCGGGAAAGCCCACGACAAAGGTGGAGCGGATCGTCAGATCGGGGCAGATATCGCGCCATTTATGGATACGTTCCAGCACCTTGGCTTCGTTCGCGGGGCGCTTCATGGCTTTCAGCACGGAAGGTGCCGCGTGCTGGAAGGGGATGTCGAGATAGGGCGTCACCAGCCCGTCTGCCATCAGCGGAATCACCTGATCGACATGGGGGTAGGGATAGACATAATGGAGCCGCACCCAGACCGGATCGGAAGCGCTGCCCAGCCTGCCCAGTTCCCGCGCCAGATCCGTCATATGCGCGCGGACAGGCTGACCCTTCCAGTCGCGCGGCTGGTGCCTGATGTCCACGCCGTACGCCGATGTATCCTGCGAGATGACGAGCAATTCCTTCGTCCCCGCTGCCACCAGCTTTTCGGCTTCGCGCAGGATCGCATCGGGGCGGCGGCTGACCAGATCGCCCCGAATGCTGGGAATGATGCAAAAGGAACAGCGATGGTTGCAGCCTTCCGAAATCTTCAGATAGGAATAATGGCGGGGCGTGAGTTTCAGCCCGCCTTCCGGCACCAGATTGAGGAAAGCGTTGGGCGGGATTGGCGCCGCTTCATGCACCGCGCCGACCACAGCTTCATATTGATGCGCGCCACTGATCGCCAGCACCTTGGGGAATTTGGCGCGGATCATCTCGGCTTCATTGCCAAGGCACCCGGTGACGATCACCCGGCCATTTTCGGCCAGCGCCTCGCCAATGGCTTCCAGTGATTCTTCCTTGGCCGAATCAAGGAAGCCGCAGGTGTTGACCAGCACGACGTCCGCGCCTTCATAATCGGGCGAGAGGCCGTAACCGTCCGAGCGGAGCTTGGTGAGAATCCGTTCGCTATCAACCAGCGCCTTGGGGCAGCCGAGCGAAACCATGCCGATTTTTGGCGGGGAGGGAAGAGTGGTGACTGTCATGATTGGCGGCGCGCTTAGCGGGTTTGCCGGGAAAAGTCACGAAATGACAATCTAAGGAATTTGCCTCTTGAAAGAAAGGAAATAGCCTCTTATATTGGCGCTGCCAAACTTCGGTGCGGCGTCTTTGAACCGTGAATATTTTTTGTCTCAGCCCCTCGCGGGCAGGGCGACGCTATGGGGCAACGGTCAGCGCGGGGGCAGTTGCCCCAAAAGGCGACGGTGCCCTCTGCGCAGGCGAGGATCGAGGTGCCGGGGCCACGGCACTCTCGATCCATGATTGCAGGCAGAACCAACCGTGTCAGTTTGCACTGGCAATGACCGACCGGTGTTGCGCTGCGGCGATGGCCGCTTCCCGCTGGGCCTGGACGCTCAGCGTTGTCTCTTCCCGACAGTGCTGCACCAGCTTCTGGCCGATGCGATCAATGGCTGAGGCATCGCCACAGACCAGGTTGACCGCATGGCGGATGCGATGACCAAGGCGCGTGCGATCCGTTCCGCTGGACAGATCAAGATCGGCGACGCGCACCACTTGCGTGATGGGAGCCGCGACCGGCTGGGCGAACGCGGATGCGGTCTGGCTCAGCAGGATCAGGGCGATAAAGGGCAAGGTCTTCATGATGTGTCTCCGTTCTCCAGTCCCGGGGAGGAAGCTGGCGGAGACCCAGATAGTCCAGCTTTCAGGCGTGCATAAGCAACGATGTTGCGTAACCATTCTGCAAAAGTGCAGAATGTGAATTGCACAGGCGAGCGATAGAGGGTGTCAATGTTTGATTGGAATGATCTGGGTTCATTCGTGGCGGTTGCCGAAACCGGCAGCACGCTTTCCGCCGCGCGTGTGCTGCGGGTCAGCCAGACAACCATTGCCCGGAGGATCGCGGCACTCGAAGCCGTACTGGAACTCAGCCTGTTTGAGCGACGGCAGGCAGGCTATGTCCTGACGCCGACGGGAGAGGCGCTGCTCGATCATGCGCGCAGCGTGCAAGAGGCTGCGGTGCGTTTCGGCGAAGCAGCAGCGGCACACGCCCGGGATGTCAGCGGCACGGTGCGGCTGACATTGATGGAGATCTATGCGGTCAGCGTGCTTGGCCCCATCCTCCGGGATCTCCATGACGCGCACCCCGGCATCACGATCGAACTCGATACGTCTGAAGTGTTGCGCGATCTTGGCACCGGCGTTGCCGACATTGCGCTGCGATCCGTCAAGGAAGTCTCTGGCGCGGGGCTGGTGGGGCGGCGCATCGCACCCGATCCGTGGACGGTCTATTGCAGCCGCGATTATGCGGAGCGGCACGGCGTCCCGCGCACGCGCGAGGAAATGGCGCGACATCCTTTTATCGGTGGCGGTGGCGGCGTGTGGAAACCCTATCGGGCATGGCTGCAGCGTCATGACCTCGAAGATACGGTGATCATGCGCCACGATACCGGCGCTGGTCTGCTCGCGGGTGTAAGGGCGGGCCTTGGCCTCACGATCCTGCCCAGCTTCATTGCTGATCGCGAGCCCGATCTGGTGCGCTGCATACCCCCGATCAACGACGATCCATCAAGTCTGTGGCTGTTGACGCACGAACGCCTTCGCCATGTGCCGCGTGTGCGGGCGACGATGGATTTCCTCGCCATGCGGCTAAGCGCAATGGCACGGTAGTCTCTGACGCGTTCACCTATGTTCGGGCTCGTCTCCCCGTGCTCGACACGGGGTTAGGCTTTGTTCTTCTACCGTCAGTGTGGCGAAAGAAGCCAAGCCCCGTGTCGAGCACGGGGAGACGATTCAGGCTATCGGGGCGGCAGTTGCTTCACCGGATCAACCGGCACGCCATTCTTGCGGATCTGGAAAAACAGCAAAGGTGCTGTGCCGCTGCCGGTCGTACCGATTACCTGACCGCGCAGGATTTCCTGCCCCTTTGACACTTTGGCCGTGGCGGCGTGGCCATAGGCCGTAATGTAATCGCTGCCATGCCGGATCAGGATCAGTCCGCCCACCGGCGCGACATTGCTGCCGACGAACGCCACCGTGCCCTCTGCCGAGGCGAGGATGGACGATCCGGGAGTAACCGCAATCTCGATCCCCTGGTTGAACGCGCCTACGCCTCTCGGGCCGAAACGCGCCATGATCTTGCCATAGGCGGGCCAGGTGAAAGTGCCGGTATAGCGAGCCGCCGGGGCGGCGACCGGCGGTGCAGGAGTGGCGGGTTCAACGGCCGGTTCGCCACCGGTCAGGATGTCGTCAATATCAATGCGGAAGGCAGCGGCGCGGGCTTCGATGCTGCTTCCCGGGGCCGGCGCGGCAACAGCGGCGGGCGCGGCGACTACTTTCCCGTCTGGGATGATCAGCCGCTGGCCGACCCGCAGGGTGTAGGGGGCTTCCAATACATTGGCAGCGACAATGAGGCTCCACGGCACGCCATAGGCCCGGGCAATGGCAATGCCGGTGTCACCGGCCGCCACGGCATGAAACCGTCCTGCGGGAATGGTCAGTACATCACCGGGGTGGAGAATGTAGGGCGGCACAAGATTGTTGACGCGCGCCAGCGTTTCGGATCCCGCACCGGTCCTCGCGCCAATGCTGCGTAACGTATCGCCGGGCTGAACGGTGTAGCGGGCGCCATCGATGCTGCGGGCATTGGCAATGACGGGCCGGGCATCCCAGACAGGCTGATCGGCGGTGAAGACCTCGGCTTCCGCTTCTACACGCGGGGCTTGGCCAGCATTCTCTGCGATTTCCGCACTGGTGCGCGGCGGCGGTGCACTGGGCGGGATACAGCCGCCAAGCAGCAGCAGCAGGCCCAGCGCCCGCAATTTCACCGGGCGCCGATCCTTGTCACACCGCCCATATAGGGTAGCAGCGCCGCCGGAACGGTCACAGAGCCATCGGCTTCCTGATAATTCTCGATCACGGCCACCAGCGCGCGTCCGACAGCAAGGCCGGAACCGTTGAGGGTGTGGACAAAGCGCGTGCCTTTCTCCCCTTCGGGGCGGTAGCGCGTGTTCATCCGCCGCGCCTGAAAATCCCCGCAGTTGGAACAGCTTGAAATCTCGCGATACTTGCCCTGGCCCGGCAGCCAGACTTCCAGATCAAAGGTCTTGCGCGCGGAAAAGCCCATATCGCCGGTGCACAGCAGCATGCGGCGGTAGGGTAGTTCGAGCCGGTCAAGAATGGCCTCCGCGCATGACGTCATGCGTTCATGCTCTGCGTCCGAATCCTCTGGCCGGGTGATGGACACAAGCTCCACCTTGTCAAACTGGTGCTGGCGGATCAGCCCGCGCGTATCCTTCCCCGCCGCGCCCGCTTCGCTGCGGAAACAGGGCGTGAGCGCGGTGAAGCGCATCGGTGCCGCAATCTCGGTTTCGGCAAGGATCTGGCCGTTGACGATATTGGTGAGAGAGACTTCAGCCGTGGGGATCAGCCAGCGGCCATCGGTCGTCTGGAACAGATCCTCGGCGAATTTGGGCAGTTGGCCCGTGCCGAACAAGGCGTCATCGCGCACCAGCAGCGGCGGCGATACTTCCTGATAGCCGAATTCTACCGTGTGGGTGTCGAGCATGAATTGCCCCAGCGCCCGCGCCAGCCGCGCAACGCCGCTCCGCAAATAGGTGAAGCGCGCACCGGAGACTTTCTGGGCAGATTCGAAATCGAGGCCGAGGGCCGGGCCAATGTCAAAATGCTCACGCGCGGCGAACGCGAAATTCCGGATTGCGCCGCGCGTATGGGCAATGGCGTTGTCATTTTCATCCGCGCCCTGGGGGACATCTTCGGCGGGGAGATTGGGGATGGCGGCGAGTAAATCAGCCAGTTGTTCGGTCGCCTTGCGTTCGCCTTCCTCAGCCTGGGGCAAGCCGGCTTTCAGGCTCTCCAGTTCCGCAACCAGTTCCGCGGGAGGCTGGCTCCCTTTCGCCTTATGCTGTCCGAAAGCCTGTGAAAGCTCTTTGCGGCGGGCCTGTCCCTCCTGAAGGGTGGTGGCGTTCTTGCGGCGGATTTCATCAATAGACAGCGCGCCTGCGCTCACAGGCTCCAGCCCCCGACGCGCCAGTGCAGCGTCAAAAGCCTCGGGATTTTCGCGGATGAACTTAATATCGTGCATGGGGCGCGGCTATGGCTTGGGCGCGGGCGGGATGCAAGACTGGTTAGGCCTATCCCTCTCCCCTTGCGGGAGAGGGTGGCGCGAAGCGACGGGAGAGGGGTTCGGCGACTGGCTTGCCGGGGGCAAGCCACAAATCCGAGCCCGCCGCGTCTGCGGCGCAAAAGACCTGTTCGCTCCCGCTTGGTCAAACAGTGTCGTCTTTTGGCGCGCAGACGCGCGCCGCCCCTCTCCCGCCCTGCGGGCACCCTCTCCCGCTAGGGGAGAGGGGCGCATCTCAACAAAAAGGGCGCTCCCGGTTTCCCGGAAGCGCCCATATATCGCGCACGAACTTGGTATCAGGCGTGCGCGGATTTTGTCAGGCGACGGCGGGCCACAAGTGCGGCGGCCCCCATGCCGAAGAGCAGGACCATCGGCGGCGCGGGCACATCGGTGCCGCTGGACGTCGCGCCGCTGGAGGTGGCACCACTTGATGTGGCACCGCTTGAGGTGGATGTCGACGTTGATGTGCCGCCAAAGCTTGATGAACTGGTCGAGGTGCTGACATTGCCCGACGAACTGGACGATGTGCTCGAACTTGTGCTGCTGCTCACATTGCCCGACGAGCTTGAGGACGTGCTGGAACTGACATTGCCCGATGAGCTGGA
>JANOAJ010000159.1:0-13223 GCA_031411035.1 Sphingomonadales bacterium | reverse complement strand
CTCATGCCGGTCAAGATAGCGCCCGAACACGATATGCTGAAACCACGGCCCTTGATGCCGCCCTTTCCCGCGATGCGATCCGCCAGTTGATTACGGCCTATAGCCGGGGCGTTGACCGGGGGGACAAAGAACTGCTTTCCTCCATTTTCTGGGAGGATTCCACAGTCATTTCTGGCGTGGTCAACGCTTCAGGCAGTGCATTTTCCGACGGCATCGTCGATTATGTGACCACCAATCTCGACTATTGTTTCCACTCGAACGCCAATGAATGGATTGACGTGAAAGGCGATCACGCCGTCGGTGAACATTATGTGCTCGCCCATATGTGTGCAGGCGGCCAGGATGTGATGACTGGCGGCCGCTATATCGACAGCTATGAACGCCGCGACGGCGTGTGGAAGATCAAGAGCCGCACTTTTGTGGCGGACTGGAATACATCCCATCCCACGTCGCTGGAATTGGACGGGATGTATGAGCCGCTGAAGACGCGGGGCAGTTTTGGCAAGGGCGATCCCGTCTATGCCCATTGGGCGAGTCTGTGACGCCCGCGCACGTCCCTGCAGATCGCATCCGGGATGTGAACATCTACGCCCTGCCGGAACAGGAGGCGGATTTTCACCAGGCATGGCGCGCGTTGCAGACATCATCGCCAGACATTGTCTGGACGCCCCGGAACGAAGGCCACTGGATTGCCTTGCGCGGAGACATACTGGCGGAGGTGCAGTCTGATCACACGCGCTTTTCCAACCGGATCATTGTGCTGCCAAAATCGGTCGGCGAACTACACGGTCTGATCCCCACGACGATCGATCCGCCCGAACATCGTCCCTATCGCCTGCTGCTGAATGCCCAACTGGCACCTTCGGCAATCCGCGGGATGCACAAACAACTCCGTGCCACTGCCAGTGAGTTGATCGACGGCTTTGTTGCGCAAGGCCGCTGCGACTTCACGGCGTCCTATGCGCAGGTATTTCCGATCCGGATATTCCTGAAGATTGTCGGCCTGCCAATGGAAGACGCGCCGAAGATCAAGCTGTGGGCGGAGTGCATGACGCGACCGAACATGCCCCTGCCCTTCGATGTCGCGAAACAGAATTTCTTCGACTATGTCGGGCCAATCATTGCCGCTCGCCGCGCGTCTCCCGGCGAAGATCTGATCAGCCGCGTGGTGACGGCGGATATGGGCGGGCGGAACCTGGACGATACCGAGGCACTGGCCATCGTAACCCAGATCCTGATTGCGGGCGTCGATACCGTCGTCAATTTTCTGGGCTTTGTCATGCTGTTCCTTGCCCGCACCCCGGACGCCCGCACGGCGCTGGCGGCCAACCCGGCGGGCATTCTGCCCGCAGTGCATGAACTGTTCCGCCGCTTCGGTCTGGTCACGATTGCCCGCACCGTGCGCGAGGATATGGAGTTTCACGGCGTGTCGCTTAAAGCAGGCGAGTTGATCTGCATCCCCACCCAGGTTCACGGCCTGGATGAGCGGATCAACGAATGCCCGATGCAGGTTGATTTCACCCGCAAGCGCCCGCGCCATTCCGCCTTTGGCAGCGGCCCGCATATGTGCCCGGGGCAGGAACTCGCCCGCGCCGAAGTGGCGATCACCATTGAGGAATGGCTGAAGCGCATTCCCGATTTCCGCGTGAGCGAAGACGCAGACACAAATTGCTCCGGCGGGATCGTCGGGCAGATCAACCGGCTGGTGCTGGAATGGGAGATATTGTGATGGGCAAGATGGACGGCAAGGTCGCGCTGATTACTGGCGGGGCATCCGGGCTGGGGGCCGAGGACGCGCGCGTTCTTGCCCGTGAAGGCGCGCGGGTCGTGATCACCGACGTGCAGGACGCATTGGGAGCAGAGGTTGCCGCGAGCATTCCCGGCTGCCTCTACCTCAATCATGACGTCCGCAGCGAAGCCCGCTGGGGCGAGGTTGTCGCCGAAACATTGCGCGCATTCGGGCGGCTGGATACGCTGGTCAATAATGCCGGGCTGGTGCGGTTCGGCACGGTTGAAGACTTGTCCTATGCCGATTACAAATTGCAGGTGGACGTGATGCTGGACGGCACCTTCTTGGGTTGCCGCGCGGCCATCCCGCACATGGCCAAAGCGGATGGTGGCGCCGTCATCAACATGGCCTCTGTTGGCGGCATCAAGGGCATCAGCACCATCCCGGCCTATGCCGCCGCCAAGGCCGGGATCATCGGCATGACGCGCAGCATCGCCATCCATTGCCGGGAGCAGAATAACGGCATCCGGGTGAATTCCATAGCACCGGGCGGAATCGTGACCCCGATGACAGAACAAGCACTGGCACAGCTTCCCGCAGACAGCGCCGGGCTGGATCAGATCCAGAGCCACGGCATGGGCGAGCCTGCCGACATCGCCAACATGGTCCTTTATCTTGCCTGTGCCGATGGCAAGCACATCACTGGCACCAACATGGTGATCGATAACGGGGAGACTGCGGGATGAGTTTCGATCTTGAAGCCGAAGTGCGAGACCTGTGCGCACGGCGAGACATTACCGACGCCCTGCAGCGCTATATGCGTGGGCAGGACCGGCTTGATCCCGAACTGCACATTTCCGCATTTCATGAAGATGCATGGGTCGATTGCGGCCTGATGAACGGTTCCGCACAGGAATTTGTGGACTTCGCGCAGGGCTTTCTCGCCGATCTTGGATCCAGCCAGCACATTATCGGCCAGGTACGCATCGAAATGCGCGGAGACGAAGCCGATGGCGAGGTGTATTTCTACGCATGGCATCGCATCACCGACAATGGTGAACCCAAAGACCTGTCCGTCGCCGGACGCTATATCGATCTTTACACCTGCAAGAATGGCGAGTGGCGCATTCAGAAGCGGAAGGAGATTGTGGATTGGGCACGCACAGACCCGGCATCGGATTCGTTCTTTGAACAGAACCCCCTGGTGCCAGTGGGCAAGCGGCGTGGTGAAGATTTCAGCCAGAAACGAAACTGGCCCGTTTGAGAGAGAGGATCGAGAGGATCATGAACGCCATTTCCCCGCCGTCCCGCTATGCCCATGGCTTCGATCAGCCCGTGCGCGGCGATACCATCACGGCTGAACGCTATATCAGCCGCGACTGGATGGAGCTGGAAACCCGGAACCTGTGGCCGCGCGTGTGGCACCTGGGCGCTGTTACTGCCGAACTGGAGGAAGAAGGCGATTTCGTCCGCCACAATTTCGGCAAGGAATCCGTCATCATGGTCAAGCAGGCCGACGGTTCCGTCAAGGCGTTCTACAACACCTGCCCCCATCGTGGGAACCGGCTGGTGCTGGGCGATGTCGGCAGCACGCCGCGACTGACCTGCGGCTATCACGGCTGGCAGTTCGATCCCGATGGCACCCTTGCCCATGTGCAGGATCCAGACGATTTTCCCGGCGGCAATCCGTGCGGCAAGGTGAAGCTGGCAGAAGTGCGCTGCGAAACCTGGGGACCATTCGTCTTCTGGTGCATGGATGACAGCGTCAAGCCGCTGCTGGAATGGCTCACACCCTATCCCGAAAGGCTGAAGGGCTATGGCCTGGACAACTGGGTGCGCGTGCTGAACCTGTCAGCTGACTGCGAATTCAACTGGAAGATCATCCGCGACAATTTCAACGAAAGCTATCACCTGCCGACCATCCATCCAGAGCTTTCAACCTTCATCAATGACGGCCTGCCGGACACGCTGTTCGAAATGTATGATAGCGGCCACAACGCCATGTGGATGAAGGGCCATCAGGCCACCACGCGGACGGATTACAATGCGGGCGATGTTCCCCCACCGCTTGATGACATTGCCCGCGCCTGGGGTGTGAACCCCGATGACTATAAGGGGCATACCGGCGATGTCCGCCAGGCCGTGATCGAGGCGAAACGCGCTTTGGGGGCGGAGCGGGGCTATACCAACTATGCGGACATGACCGACCAGCAACTGGTCGATTATTTCCACTGCACGATGTTCCCCAACCTCACGCTCACCATGTCGCCCGAACAGTGCCAGATACTGCGCACGGAGCCGCACCCGACCGATCCGGAAAAATGCGTGTTCCAGCACTGGGTGTTGGTGCCGCCGGTCAAGGGCATGAAGCTGGTTGACACACCGGTTGGCCAGGTGCCGCTCAAACATGCCGAGCATCACCATTCTGTCTATGGCGATGGCCAGTCGCTCGGCTTTGTCGCGGATCAGGATCTGAGCATCGGCACCAGCCAGCAACAGGGGCTCAATTCACGCGGGTTCAAGGGCTGCCTGCTCACCCATCAGGAAAAGCGCGTGCAGCGGTTTCACGAACTGCTTGATGACTATGTGAAGGGCCGCATCTGAGATGCGGATACCTTCCGAACAAAAGCGCGTGATGCAGATCTGCTGGGTTGTGCCAGACATTGATGTCGCCATGCGGAACTGGACGGAGACGATGGGCATCGGCCCCTTCTTCCTCTTCCGAGATCTGGACATTGATACCGTCAAGCATCGCGGTGCGCCGACCCGCGTGCGTTTCCACATTGCGATGGCACAGGCCGGCGATGTGCAGATTGAACTCGCCCAGCAAGTAAGCGATGCGCCCTATGCCTATAATGAGGTGTTCCCCAATGGCGGGCAGGGCGGCGTCCACCATGTCGCCATCTACGTCGCGGATTATACCGCCGCGTTGAGGCATTTTACCGATCAGGGGTTTGCGCCATCGGTGGAAGGTCTCTTTGGCGACATGCACTTTGCCTATGTCGATACGCGCAGCACTTTGGGCTGCATGGTTGAAATCATCGAGCATAATGCGCTCGAAGACCGGATTTTTGCCCGCATCAGGGAAGGTGCCGAAACCTGGGACGGTGTTACCGATCCGGTGCGCCCCGGCATGCCGGAATAGGAGAGACCAGAGGATGCAGAACGTGCCGATCGAAGACCGGCTGGCGATCAATGATCTGATGGTTGCCTATTGCACGGCGGTGGATTCGCTTTCTGACATTCAGGCGATCCTTGACGTCTTCACCCAAGACGCGGTGTTTGACCTGTCCGGCATTGGCCTGCCCAAAGCCGAAGGCCATGCCGGCATCCGCGCCTTTTTCTCAGGCGTATTCGCGGACATGAGCCACCACGCCCATTATCTGACCAACTTCGCGATGACCGCCTTTGACGGCGATACCGCCTCCGCCCGCGCCTATATCATCGGCATGGGACGTTCAAAAAGCGGCAGCGAAGTGACCGTTCACGGGCGCTATTATTTCGACGCCCGCCGCACCCCTGCGGGGTGGAAAGCCACGCGCTACAGCATGGATTTCATGATGCCCCTGCCCGGATCTCTCGCCGAAATCCATGCCGACAGATAGTCAAATTCACCAAGGAGAGACAAGAATGGGCGCGTCAAAAATTGGTCGCAGACAGGTTCTCGCGGGTGCCGGTGTTGCCGCCGTTGCCGCGACCACCGCAGCATGCACCAAAGGCGGCAGCGCCGCGGCCGAAGGCAAGTGGGATCATGAGGCAGATGTGGTCTGCGTGGGATCAGGCGCTGCGGGTGGCACGGCGGCGGTAATCGCCGCTGCTGAGGGGGCCAAGGTTCTGGTACTCGAAAAAATGCCGGTCCAGGGCGGAACCACAGCAAAATCCGGCGGCGTGACGTGGATTTTCAACCATTTCGCACTGAAGGAACAAGGCATCAAGGATCCGAAGGAAGACGCGCTGAAATATGTCGTCCGCTACGGCTATTCGCGCGACTATGATCCCGCTTCGCCAACACTCGGGCTGGATGAAACGCGCTTCAAGGTCATTGAAGCCTTTTACGACAATGGCTCTGACGCGATTGACAAATTGCGGGAACTTGATGCCGTTCAGTTCAAGCAATTCCGCATGTTCGCGGTAAATCACCCTGCCCCGGACTATGCCGATCATCTGCCGGAGAACAAGGTGCCTACAGGCCGGGCGCTGGAACCGGCGGTTGGCTCTGGCTCTTCCGAAGGCGGCGGAAGCCTGGCGAGCCAGTTGGCGGCATATCTCAAGAAAAAGAACATGCCGATGATGCTGGATACGCGCGTCACCAGAATCCTGAAAGACGCCGACGGCCGCGTGATTGGCGTGGAGGCTGACCAGAAGGGCAAGACGCTGCGGATCAAGGCCAGCAAGGGCGTGGTGTTCGGCAGCGGGGGCTATTCGCACAATGTCGATCTGTGCAAACTTCACCAGCCCGCCGTTTACGGCACCTGCTCGCTGCCCGGATCGACCGGGGATTTCATCCCGCTGGCACAAGCCGCTGGCGCGAAAATGGGGACGCTTGGCTATGCGTGGCGCAGTCAGGTTGTGCTTGGCGAAGCTCTGGGCAGCCGGGGTGTCGGCTTGGGCGCGTTCGTGCTGCCCGGGGATTCGATGATCCTCGTCAACAAATATGGCAAGCGGATCGTCAACGAAAAGCGTGACTATAATGACCGGACTCAATCACACTTCCCCTATGACCCTGCCCACGAGGAATATCCCAACCATATCCAGTTCATGCTGTTTGACGAACGCTCGATTGACGCGTTTGGCGGTGCTTTCCCCTTCCCCGCCAATAAGGGGGAGCAACCCCATCTTCTGGAAGGCGCAACATGGGATGACCTGTTCGGCAAGATTTCCGCGCAGCTTAAAGGCTGGGAAGCGCATACCGGCGGAGTGACACTGGCAGAAGGCTTTACCGCCACGACCAAGGAAACAGTGGGCAAGTTCAACGATTATGCCAGGGCGGGCACGGATCCGGACTTCAACCGCGGCAAATATCTGTATGACCGCGAATGGCATCTGCTCTTCTCGACGCGGCGGGAGGGGACAAGCTTTCCGGCAAACCCCTACCCCAATCCGGTGATGCACCCCTTTGCCGATAAAGGCCCCTATTATTGCATCATCCTGGCACCCGGCACGCTGGACACGGCAGGCGGCCCGCAGATCAACGAAAAGGCCCAGGTGTTGGGCGCAGATGGCACCCCCATCGAAGGACTCTATGCGGCAGGCAACTGCATTTCGGCCCCCACGGGTCAGGCCTATCTGGGTGCTGGTGGCACGATCGGACCGGCTGTTACCTTTGGCTATATTGCCGGTAAGAATGCGGCCAATGCGTGAGGATCGTTTCAGGATTTGGGCCGTACCCGTCATCATGGGCATGGCCCTGCTCGCATCTGCCTGTTCGTCAGGATCGAAGGACGCAGCAAAGGGCAATGCGGACACGAAGGCGACCGCAACCGCGTCCTTTTACGAGACGGACGTGGCACCGATTTTTCAGAGCCATTGCGCGACCTGTCACCTGACCGGTCAGGAAGCCGGAAAAATGTCTCTGGTGCCCGCGCAGGCGATTGCAACGCTGGTCGGGGTGCCTTCTGTCGGTGCGCCCAAGCTGACCCGCGTCGTCGCAGGCGATCCCGACAGCAGCTATATCCTGATGAAGCTGGAAGGCACACATATCGAACATGGCGGTGCCGGTGCCCGCATGCCGTTCGGCGCACCGACCTTGTCAGCGGACAAGATTGCCAGGATCCGCAAATGGATTTCCGAAGGTGCGAAGCCGTGAAGAACCGTCTGGATGGCCGCGTTGCCATTGTTACCGGTGCCGGAATGACAACGCCAGATCAGATCTGCGAAAAGCCTCCGTCGATCAGAAATTCACTGCACGTGACAAAACTGGCCGCCTCAGAACAGAGATAAACGACCCCGCCGCCCAATTCCTCGGGACGGCCCATGCGGCCGATCGGATGGTTGACCGCGATGCCCGCCTCCGCGGCTTCTCGTGAAGGGGCTGCACCCAGTTCCACATAGCGATCCATGATCGAACCGAGCATATTGGTATCAATGCCGCCAGGATGCACGGAATTGACGCGGATATTATATTTCAGCGCCGCGAACTCCGCGCCAAGGCACTTGCTCAGCATCTTGATCGCCGCCTTGCTGGTGCAATAGGCCGCGTTGAAGGCCGCACCGCGCAGACCGCCGACGCTGGAGAAATTGACGATGGAGGCACCGCCCTTGCGGGCCTTTCCGCCTTCTTTCAGCAGATCGAGCAGAATTTGTGTGCCGATGATCGGGCCATCGACATTCACGGAATTGACCTTGTGGAATTCCGAAAGGTCAGTGTCTTCAAATTTGGTGACAATCGAAATGCCCGCATTGTTCACCAGCGCGTCGAGCCGCCCCCAGCGTTCGCGGATCAATCGTTCCACCTTGCGCCAGTCATCAGCACTGGTGACATTATGTTGCACATAGGCATCGCATGACACATCGACAGCCTCCGGCCCCATATCGGTGGCGATCACAACCGCATTGGCGGCTTTCATCGCCTTGCAGATTTCGCGGCCAATGCCGCCATTCGCGCCGGTAACAAGGGCGACGACATTATCAAGGGAAATGGTCATTCAGCTAAATCCTTACTGCGCGGTCCAGCCGCCATCCATCACCAGTTCCGCGCCGGTCATGTAGCTGCTGTCCTCGCTGGCGAGGAAGAAAGCACCGGCGGCGAGCTCGGACGGGTCGGCGAGGCGGCCCATTGGCGTCTGCCCGGAAACGGCATCCATCAGATCCTGTTTCTTTTCGACAAAGCCGCTATCTACCCAGCGCTGGAAACCGGCATGGAGCAGCGGCGTGACCACAAAGCCGGGATGCAGCGAATTGGCGCGGATCGGCATCTGCTTTTGCGCGAATTCGATCGCAATACCTTTGGTAAACATCCGCACCGCGCCCTTAGACGCATTATAGGCAGAAACTTCATTATAGCCGACCAGGCCCATGATAGAGCTGACATTGATGATGGAAGAACCGCCCTTCACGGCTTTGCCGCTTTCGGCCATCATCGGCACGAACGTCTTTACGCCCAGGAACACGCCATCGACATTGATGTCCATGATCCGCCGCCATTTTTCCATTTCCAGCGTTTCGACCGGCCCGGTCAGGTCAGTCCCTGCGTTGTTAACGAGGATGTTGAGCCCCCCATGCCGCCGCCCCACCACATCGCGCGCGCGCTGCCAGTCCGCCTCCTGCGTCACATTGGCCTGCACATAGCTGGCGGCCTGCCCGAGCTTGCCCATCACCTCTTTCACGGCCTCGCTGTCTTCGCCATCCAGATCAGACAGGATGACTTCAGCGCCTTCGGCCAGAAACCGTTCTACACATGCAAGGCCGATGCCGCGCAGGCCGCCTGATACGAAGGCAACCTTGCCCTTCAGCCGCTGTGAACCCAGATCGCTCATACACCCATCATCCCTGCTGTTGTTGCCCCATCAATCACATATTCGCTGCCTGAAATGAACGCGGCCTCATCCGAAGCAAGGAAGGCAACGATCCCGGCAATCTCATCGACATGCGCCATGCGCTTGAGCGGTGACATGCCTTCATAGGCACCGCGCGCGGCAGCGGGATCGGGCGCCTGATTGATCAGATTGGTGATCATCGCGGTTTCCACCACGCCTGGCAGGATGGCATTGACGCGGATGCTGTATCCCCGGTTGCCGCAATGGACGGCAGACGATTTTACCAGCGCCACGACGGCCGCCTTGGATACGGAGTAAGCCACGAAATTCCCCATCGCCCGGTGCGCGTTCATTGAGGAATTGACGATGATCGATCCGGTTGCCCCTTCCGGATTTTTCGCCATGGCGCGAATGGCGTGCTGGATCGTCAGCATCACGCCAGTCTGGTTGACGCCGATCACATTGTTCCAGCCGTCAATCGAGATGTCTTCCACGCTGCCATCGCCGGCTTCTGTTCCGGCATTGGCAAAGGCAATGTCGAGCCGCCCGAAATCGTTCGCAATCCTGTCCATAAGTGCTGGCCATGCTCCGGCTTCCTGCACGCGGTGCGCCATGAAGATTGCACCCGTTTCGGCAACCAGCCCGGCAGCAGCCTCTGCATTGGAGCCGGTGAACACCACCCGGGCGCCCTCTTTCACAAAGCGGCGCACCGCGCCCGCCCCGATGCCGGACGTTCCGCCCGTGACCAGCGCCACCTTGCCTTCGAGTCGGTTTGACACGACACACCTCTCCTCTTGATTCTCCAGCCTGAGTGGCCGATTTTCATCCGCAAATAACCTATGCTTTCGACAAGGTGACTTGGGTGCACGCGCACGCTTATCTGGCTGGCATAATCGCTGATAGTGTTTGGAGGAATGGATGGCTGATTTCGACGCGCGGATGCAGGAATCCGCGGATCGCCCGGAACGGAGTAACTGGATCGAACTGCTGAGGCGCGATTCCCGGCCCGCGCCTGCCATGCTTGTTACCGATGCATATCAGTATCTGGGTTCCGAACCGCTTGATGCCAGCCGCTACACCAGCGAAGACTTTGCCCGGCTGGAACGCGAAACGATGTGGCCCCATGTCTGGCAATTCGCCGCGCGTGATGAAGACCTGCCTGAGCCCGGCGATTATGTCGTGTTTGAAAATGCAGGCCGAAGCTGGCTGATCTCCCGGCAGGAAGACGGATCTGTGAAGGCGATGCATAATGTCTGCCTCCATCGCGGGCGCAAGTTGCGCCTTGAAGACGGCACGGCGGACAAGTTCATCTGCCCCTTTCACGGATTTTCGTGGAACAAGGACGGCCAGTTTGCCGGGATGCCATGCAAATGGGATTTCCAGCATCTGGAAGACAAGGATTTGCGCTTGCCCGAAGCGGAAGTGGGTCGTTGGGCAGGCTATATTTTCTTGCGCGAAGAACCAGGCGGGCCAAGCCTTGCCGACTATCTCGCGCCGCTGCCCGAGCATTTCAAACGCTGGCGGCACGAAGAATGCACAACCGTTATCTGGGTTGCCAAGGAAGTCAAAGCCAACTGGAAGGTGACGATGGAGGCCTTTATGGAGGCATGGCACACCGTCGTCACCCATCCGCAGTTGCTGCCGTTCACAGGCGACTGCACGGGGGCCTACTGGACGTGGGGAGACAATGTGAACGTCAACCATGTGCCCTTTGGCGTGCCTTCCCCGCATATCGACGCCAGCGGAAAAGGCGAGCAATGGATCGTGGACGAATTCATCAAGTTCAACGGCCGCTCTGCCGACAATTATGATACCGAGAACCCGATGGCCGTCAAAGTGCCTGAAGGGATGACAGCGCGCGAGGCCCTGGGCGCGGCCATGCGCCAGAACTATACCAAAGCCACCGGCTATGACCATGAAGACGCAACGGACGCCGAACTGCTCGACGGCCTTGTCTATAACGTCTTCCCCAATTTCGCGCCCTGGGGCGGGTTCATGCCGAACATCATCTATCGCTGGCGGCCCGGCAAGACGCCCGACACCTGCCTGATGGAAGTGCGGATCCTTTCCCGCGTAAAAAAAGGCGATCCGATCCCGCGCGGCGTGCCGATGACCTTGCTTTCGCCCGAGCAGAAATGGTCCGACGCGCCCGAACTGGGCGTATTGGGCGATGTGTTTGAGCAGGATATGGAAAACCTGCCCTTCGTGCAGGATGGCATGCACGCATCCAAGACAGGCAAGCTGCAACTGGCCAATTATCAGGAAATCCGCATCCGCCAGTTCCACCAGACAATGGACAAATATGTGGGTGCCAAGGCGTGAGCGAAGAGGCGCATCCGCCCCGTATCAATTGCGTCCTGATCTGCGGCGGCGTGTGGCACGATATGGACTTCGCCCGGCTGGAATTGCTGAAGCTCCTGTCCGAGGATCCGTCCGTGCGCACCCGCGTGTTCGAGGATTATGAGACCATCGCCGCCATCGAGCAGGCTGATATCCTCATCACCTATACCTGCGATGTGACGCCCTCTCTTGCCGCGCAGGAGGCGTTGCGGGCGTGGCTGGCAAAGGGCGGACGCTGGTATGCGCTGCACGGCACCAATTCGGTGCTGCGGCTGCTCAGCGAAGGGTCGAATGCGGGCCTGTGGGATGCGCCGCGGTGGGCGCCCCTGTTCATGGACCTCGTCGGCAGCCAGTTCATCAGCCATCCCGCGATCGAGCCTTATACCGTCACCGTTGCCGATCCTTCGCATCCGCTGATGGAGGGGATCGAAGCGTTCGAAACCACCGACGAGCTCTACCACCTCGAAACCCATGGCGATCTTCATGTTCTGCTCGAAACCGATAACGCCGAGCCCGGCACCGGCTTTGTCGAGGCGGAAGACGCGCCGGGCACGCATCCGGTGATGTACCTGAAGAGCCACGGCAAGGGCGCGGTTCTCTACAACACGCTCGGCCACTGCCGCGGCCACTATGACCTCCAGCCGATGGCCGCGTGGTGGCCGACGGTCGATCGCTGCGCCTGGGACCTGCCGGTGTTCTACGAACTGCTGCGCCGCGGCATCGACTGGCTCAAGCAACGCGAAGCGGCGGGGGCGCCCTAGCGTTTTGCAGAGTCGTGTGCGGGGGGTGAACTCGGGCTAAAGAACGGCGCCGCCTCCGGGCCGCCAGGGAGCAGGACAGATGCAATTGAGCCGTGACGCGCTGCTGCGCGCCTACCGCCAGATGAAAGTCATCCGCGAATTCGAGGAACGTTTGCACGTCGAGATCGCCACCGGCGAGATTGCGGGCTTTACGCACCTCTATTGCGGGCAGGAAGCGGTCGCGGTGGGGGTGTGCGAGCACCTCAGCATCGAGGACAAGATCGTCAGCACGCACCGTGGCCACGGCCACTGCCTGGCCAAAGGCTGCGACGTGACGGGGATGATGAAAGAGCTGTGGGGCTCCTCCGAAGGGCTGTGCAAGGGCAAGGGCGGATCGATGCACATCGCCGACATCGACCTCGGCATGCTCGGCGCCAATGGCATCGTCGGGGCGGGATCGCCGATCGGGGTCGGCGCGGCGCTGGCCGCCAAGCTCGACGGCACGGGCCCAAATGGATTTCGGGTCGCGATCACCTTCTCGGGCGATGGCGCCTGCAACCAGGGTACCACCTTCGAGGCGATGAACCTGGCGGTCGTCACCAAGGCGCCGTGCATCTTCCTGTTCGAAAACAACCACTATTCCGAACACACCGGGGTCGATTACGCAGTCGGCACCCAGCGTGACATCGCCAGTCGCGCCGAGGCATTCGGAATGAAGGTCTGGCGCGGCGACGGGACCGATTTCTTCAGCGTCCACGAAACCATGCGCGAAGTCCTCGAATATGTCCGCGCGGGCAACGGCCCGGCGGCGGTCGAGTTCGATACCGAGCGTTTCTTCGGCCACTTCGAGGGCGATCCCCAGCGCTATCGCGGCGAAGGCGAGCTCGACCGGATCCGCGAGACCCGCGATTGCCTGAAGAAGTTCCGCGCCAGCGTGAC
>JANOAJ010000158.1:0-23159 GCA_031411035.1 Sphingomonadales bacterium | reverse complement strand
ATGCCGTGCTTCAGGGCACCGGCCTGGCCCGAAAGCCCGCCGCCCTTGACGGTGCAGATCACGTCGAACTGTTCCTTGCGGTCGGTCACTTCGAACGGCTGATTGATCACCAGACGCAGGGTCGGGCGTGCAAAATAGCTGTTCTGATCGCGACCATTGACGATCACGCGGCCCGTGCCGGGCATGATCCAGACGCGGGCCACAGCGTCCTTACGACGGCCCGTGGCATAGGAGCGGCCCTTGGAATCGACTTCACGTTCGCGCACGATCGCGGGTGTGGAAGGCGGTGCAGGGGCAACCGGTGCGGCTTCATCAGCCGCTTCAACGGGCGCGGCAGCAACCACGGCGGCCGCAGCGGTCAGATCCTTGAGATCAGCCAGAGATTGACGGGTATCGGACATTATGCACCCACCTTGTTCTTGCGGTTCATCGCCGCGATGTCGAGAATTTCGGGGTTCTGCGCAGCGTGCGGGTGTTCGGTTCCCTTGAACACGCGCAGGTTGCGCATCTGCTGACGGCCCAGCGGACCGCGCGGGATCATGCGTTCCACAGCCTTTTCAAGGATGCGTTCCGGGAAACGGCCTTCAAGCACCTTGCCCGCCGTCACGCCCTTGATGCCACCGGGATAGCCGGTGTGGCGATAATAGACCTTCTGGCCCAGCTTGCGGCCGGTGAAGCGCACCTTGTCCGCGTTGATGATGACGACATTGTCGCCGCAATCGACATGCGGGGTGTAGCTTGGCTTGTGCTTGCCACGCAGGATATTGGCGACGATCGATGCCATACGGCCAACGACCAGTCCTTCGGCATCAATCAAGAGCCACTTTTTTTCCACCTCAGCCGGTTTGATCGACTTTGTGGTCTTTTGCAGAGCCTTCATGGGCTTAGACCTTCTCGGTTTGAAACGAAAACGCGCGACCCTTCCGGATCGCGTCGCTGGCGGGCCTTTTGCAGCGGGCCTCAAGAAAGTCAAGGAAAAGCAGGGTGTTTGTAACGGGTATTATATTACCGGCATGATTTGAAGCGCTGTAATGGTGACGCAGCACGGTGACGGTCCCTTCAGGGACTGTCACCTGCTTGTACCTGGGGGACAGCCCGTGAAGGGACAGTCCCCCTTAGCAATTCTCATATTTCCAGTTGCGCTTCTTGCCTTGCGCGATCCAGCCAATCGCTTCGGCCACGCGCTTGTCGCGGGTTTCTTCGCGTTTGGCTTCGCCGATCCATTCAGAATATTCGCGGCGCTGGGCGGGGGTGAAGCCTTTCCACTCCGTGTCTGCGGCAGCATCAGCGGCAAGCGCCGCTGCCAGGGCGGGGGGCGTTTCGAGTTCCGGCTTGGGGGCCTTTTTCGGGCCGGAAAATTGCGGGGCTTTCACGCCCTGATCAATCAGACGGACGGAATTGGCGATCATTTTGGCAATGTCCGCGTCCGGCGGCAGATCGGCAAGCGAAGTGATCCGGCCAAAGCTGCCCATCGCGCCGGTTTCCTGCCCCGTGCCGCCGGTTACCATTTTGCCGTACCAGAAGCCGAAGGTCACATGCTCCTTGAAGCCCGCCATCATCGTGACAATGATGCCCTTGTAGGTGACGGCGGCCGTGCTCCACTTCATCGTTTCCTCGCCATCCGGGCAATGGGCGTGAAGCAGGCCGCGCAAATGGGTAAGGATCGGCCGGGCGAAGGGCTGCGCCTTGGCGATCAGCGCGTCAACGCGGGGATCCGCCTGCATTGTCAGATAATGCCACCGCCCAGCCACAGCCGGGCAATGCCAACCACAAGGACAGCCAGATTGAGGTTCCGCCCCGCCGTCCGGTCAGACATCGCCCCCATGGCGAGGCCGATCAGCGCAACCGGCAGGATCACCCAGTTGGCCCAGCCGAGCAGGGGAAGAAAGGCGGGCACCGCAAGCAACAGTGCGAAGCAGCCGACAAGGATCGAGAAGATGTTGAGCATGAACAGAGTGTCTGCCTTTGCGCGACAGATTTCAAGAGGCTGCATTTTTGACCCCATGAGTCATGCGCCGAAACGAGTTGAACTCAGCAACACCCCGCTATATTGACATTCATGTCAGCAATGTCCGGAGCCTGCCCATGGCCTATGCCCATACCCACGAAGCCAATCCGCACTGGATCCCCGCCAAGCAGGGGCAGGATATCGATTATGTGCCGGGGCGCGACGGCTGGCCGCTGATTGGCACCACGCTCGAACAGTTGAAAGACCCGCACGCCTTCACCAGGCGGATGCATGACGAATTCGGCCCGGTCTATCGCACCAACAGCTTTGGCGGGCGCTTTGTCCAGATGCTGGGGGCGGATGCCAACGAACTGGTGCTGTTTGACCGGGACAAGACTTTTTCGTCCGAACAGGGCTGGGGCCCGATGCTCAACCTGCTGTTCCCGCGCGGGCTGATGCTGATGGATTTCGAAAAGCACCGGGCAGACCGGCGGACATTGTCCGTGGCGTTCAAGCCTGAAGCGATGAAGATCTATTGCGAATCGCTGAGCAAGGGGATTGCGGAGCGGGTGCGGGACTGGTCGGGCACCCGCTTCGCTTTCTATCCCGCAATCAAGGCGCTGACGCTCGATCTGGCCGCCACCGCGTTTCTGGGCATTCCCTGGGGGCCGGAAGCCGCGAAGATCAACAGGGCGTTTGTCGATATGGTGCAGGCGTCGGTCGGCATTATCCGCTATCCCGTGCCCGGCACGGCCATGGGGCGGGGTGTGGCCGCGCGCAAGTTCCTGGTCGATTTCTTCGCCCGCGAAGTGCCCAAACGCCGGGCGGGTGACGCGCAGGACATGTTCAGCCAGTTCTGCCGCGCCACCGACGAGGAAGGCAATCTGCTTTCCGACGACGCGATCATCGATCACATGAATTTCCTGATGATGGCCGCGCACGATACGATCACCTCTTCGGGCACGGCGATGGTGATGCAGTTGGGCAAGCACCCGGAGTGGCAGGCAAAGCTGCGCGCGGAGATGGCGGGGCTGGGCGTGAATGGCGATGACCTGCCCTATGAACGGCTGAATGATCTGGTGCTGACCGATTATGCCTTCAAGGAATCGCTGCGGCTGATCCCGCCCGTGCCTTCGATCCCGCGCCGGGCGGTCAAGCCGTTCAGCCATGCCGGTTATGATTTTCCCGCTGGCACTTATGTCGGCGTCCAGCCCGCCTGGGTCCACAAGCAGGCTGAGCACTGGCACGATCCCGAAAGTTTCGATCCGCTGCGCTTCGAGCCGGAGCAGGTCAAGGCGCGCCACAAATATGCCTGGGTGCCGTTTGGCGGCGGCGCGCATATGTGCCTGGGGCTGCACTTTGCCTATATGCAGATCAAGCTGCTGATGTGGCACATGCTGCGGGAGCATGAGATTGTGCTGGCACCGGGCAGCGGCGATACGTGGCAGCCCTGGCCCATCCCCAAGCCGCGCGACGGTTTGCCGATTACGCTCAGGCCGGTTTGACAAGTGCCGGACTCCACTGTATTATACAAGCAATACAGTTAAGGAGATTGCCATGCGCCCCGTTCTGATCCTTTCCCCGTTGCTGGTGCTGTCTGCCTGTCACGGGCGCGATGAAACCAAGGAGCCCGGCACCAGCGTCAGCATCAACGCCAAGAGCGATGACGGCGATGATGTGCAGATCAAGGCCGATGGCGAAACCGGCAAGGTCGCGGTGAAGATCCCCGGCTTTGAAGGCAAGATGACGCTGCCCAAGATGATGCTCGATCATTCAAACTTCGATATTGACGGTGTGAAGCTCTATCCCGGATCGAAGGTCACGAATGTCAACGTCAATGCGAACGATAGCGGGGACCATGACAGCGCGAAAGTCAACGTCACGTTCACGTCGCCCGCTGATCCGGCCAAGGTTGCCGCCTATTTCCGCCAGGCCTTTGCAGATGAGGACATCAAGGTGGCCGGCAATGATGCCAGCCTTGCCGGCACCACCAGCGACGGCAATCCCTTCACGATCGCACTGACGCCGGGTGTTGCCGGGCAGACGGCGGGCACCGTGGCAATCGACGCGAAATAGCCGCCGACCACCCCGTTAACCCTTTTCACAAAGGCGCGGTCAAGCTTTCCCGTGTAGTAACCATGCCATGCGCGGTTCCTCCAGACTGTCTTTGCTGCCCCTGACGCTCGGCCTTGTGCTGGGCCTGGCCGCGTGCGGAGACAAAAAGCCCGACAAGGCGGATATCGACAATATGGACGCGCGGCTGGGCGGCAAGCCCGGGGCTGACCCGGCGCTGACCCAGGCGCTGGAAGATCAGATCATGGTCGATCCGCAACTGACCCAGCAATCGAACGAACACAGCGTCCGCCCGCCCGATGAGCCGTTCCAGGCCCCTATCCCGCCCGATGCGCGCGCGCAGGCGGATACCGCCAATCCCGGCCAGACGCTGGGCGCGCGGGCGGCGGAACAGGCGAACGCCGCCAAGGCGCTGTTCACCGGCTGCGTGCTCGACGTCGCCTATTCCCCCCAATATGCCAACCGCCTGCCCGCCGAACTGCCCCTCTATCCGCAGGCCCGCGTCAGCGAAGCGGCCGGCAGCGATACCCCCGGCTGCCAGCTCCGCGCGGTCACCTATGCCAGCGCCGCCGCGCCGCGCGCGCTGACCGACTATTATCTGACGCTGGCCAAACGCGGCGGCTATGCGGCACATACCGGCAGCGAGGATGGCGGGGTGCTGGTATCCGGCACGCGAGCGGGCGATGGATCGGCCTTTTATGTGATCCTCAAACCGGCAGGTACGGGAACGAGTGCGGATCTGGTGACCAACCGGGGGCGGTGAGGTTCAGTCATTCCGGCACAGGCCGGAATCTCACTTTCCTCTATGGCGTCTGTCATTGCCAGGTCCAGCGGAATTACGGCTTGCGCCGGAATGAGGAGCGGAAGACCCGGGATGGGAACTGAGGCACTGTCTTCCCCCACCTAGCCCAAACCCCCAACCCCCGCTATGGGGCGGGGATGGGCAATCTTTTTTATGTGATGGCAGGCGGTGCGCTGGGGGCTGGGGCGCGGCATCTGGTGGGCGCGGCGATGCTGGCGCGGCTGGGGCCGGGGTTTCCGTGGTGGACTCTGAGCGTCAATCTGGTCGGCGGGTTGCTGATGGGGCTGCTGGTCGGCGTAATGGCGCGGACGGGGGCGGGGGAGCATTTCCGCCTGCTGCTGGGTGTCGGCGTGCTGGGCGGGTTCACCACCTTTTCCGCCTTCAGTCTTGAAAGCTGGCGGATGATTGAAACCGGCCAGATGCTGGTGGCGCTGGCCTATATCGCGGCGTCGGTGATCGGCGCGATTGCGGCGCTGGGCGCTGGATTATGGATGGCACGGGCATGAGTGATACAGTTCGCACCTTCACGGTTGCGCCCGATGATGATGGCATCCGCCTTGATCGCTGGTTCAAGCGGCATCTGCCTGATGCGAGCTTCAATCTCGTCTCGCGCTGGGCGCGGACGGGGCAGTTGCGGATTGATGGCAAGCGCGCGACCCCGGGGGATCGTGTCGAAACCGGGCAGAGCATCCGCGTGCCGCCCGCCGAAGCGCCGGTCGAGGGAAAAGAGGGCAAGGACGGCAAACCCGCCCCCGCGCCGCGCCCGAAAAAGCAGCGCCCGGTTCTGAGCGACGATGAAACGGCCTTTGCGCAGAGTCTGGTGATCCATAAGGACGCGGCCGCGCTGGTGCTGAACAAGCCGCCCGGCCTTGCCACACAGGGCGGCACCAAGACGGACGAGCATGTTGACCGGCTGCTTGATGCGCTCTGGTTCGAAGAGGAAGGGCGGCCCAAGCTTGTCCACCGGCTGGACAAGGATACCTCTGGCGCGCTGATTGTGGCGCGGACCGCGCGGACGGCGGGCTTTTTCGCCAAGGCTTTCTCCAGCCGCACGGCGCGCAAGGTTTACTGGGCGATTGTCGTTGGCGTGCCGGATATTCATGATGGCATGATTGAACTGCCCATCGCCAAACAGCCCGGCAGCGGTGGCGAGAAGATGCATGTCGATATGAAGGAAGGCGCTGCCGCACGCACCCGTTACCGCGTGATCGAACGCGCCGGAAATACGGCGGCCTGGGTGGAACTGCAGCCCTTTACCGGGCGCACCCACCAGTTGCGCGTGCATATGGCGGCGATTGGTCATCCGATTGTCGGCGATGGCAAATATGGCGGGCGGGACAGTTTCCTGACGGGATCGATCAGCCGCAAGATGCACTTGCACGCGCGCCGCATCCGGGTGGATCATCCCGATGGCGGGCAGATTGATGTGCGGGCGGAACTGCCCGAACATTTTGCCGAAACCCTTGAAGGGCTGGGCTTTGACGCGGCGACGGGCGATGCGCTGGTGCTGGATGAAGTGAAGTTCAAGGATACCGACGAGGGCAAGAAGCGCACCGCGCTCAACATCGCCAAATCCGCCCGCAAGGAACGCAAGGGCGAACGGCGCGGGCGAGGCAAGCGCGAGTAAGAGCGGATCTGGACTCGACAGTCGCCATCTTATTTTGTATGATGGCGACATATGCACATCACCTTGTATCAGGCACTCAAGTCCGTTAAAATCGGTGATGATCAGGCGGCGAAAGTCGTTGGGACGCTTGAGGAGCACATTGCCGTGAAGATTACCGAAGCGAACAAGGGGCTGGAGGCAAAGCTTGCTGCCCAGAACTGGCTGCTCGGATTCATAGGCACGATGCTCGCCATTATCGGCTTGACCCCGATCATCGCCAAACTGTTTTGACAGGCACGACGCCACTTTACCGCGTGGCAAGACTGACCTGATGCACCCAAACGCTGCCTTTCGCTGGAATGATGATGACGCTCTGCGGCTGTTTGCGGCAGAGATCGGTTTTGGCATGTTGTTTTCGGGCACGCCCGACGGGCCGCGCGTGGCGCATGTGCCGTTCGTGCTGCTGGGGCCTGACCGGATCGGCTTCCATCTGGCGCGCGGCAATGGCATCGTCCGGCATCTTGATGGTGCGGAAGCGCTATTCGTGGTGAACGGGCCGGATGCCTATATCAGCCCGGACTGGTATGGCGCGGAGGATCAGGTACCCACCTGGAATTATCTGGCGGTGGAAATGCAGGGGCCCGTTGCAAAAATGGACCGGGAGGCACTGGCCGCGCAGATCGACGCCCTCTCGCAGACACAGGAAAGTCGGCTGCTGCCCAAACCGGTCTGGACGCGGGACAAGATGGCAGAGGGCTTGTTTGACAAGATGCTCGGCGCGATCACCGGCTTTGAAATGCGCGTGACAGCCTGGCGCGGCACCGCGAAACTCGGCCAGAACAAGCCGGAGGCAGTGCGCGGGCGCGTGGCGGAGGCGCTGGATGCACGCGGGCAAAAGGCGATGGCGCATCTGATCCGCGAAATACCGGCATGACCAACCGCCTCGCCCTGTTCGATTGTGATGGCACGCTGGTGGACAGCCAGCACAACATCTGCCTGGCGATGGAAGACAGTTTTGCGCGCGCCGGGCTGCCCCCGCCGCCGCGCAGCGCCACGCGGCGGGTGGTGGGTTTGAGCCTGCTCCCCGCCATGCAGATGATCCTGCCCGATGGCGGCCATGATCTGCACGTCCAGTTGGCGGAGGATTACAAGCAGGCATTTCACCGCCTGCGCGGGCGCGGGATGATTGACGAGCCTCTGTTTGAGGGCATTGCCGGGGCGCTGGACGTGCTGGAAGCCGATGGCTGGATGCTGGGGGTCGCCACCGGCAAATCGGATCGCGGGCTTGATCTGTGCCTGCGCCACCACGGGCTTCGCGATCGGTTTGTGACGCTGCAAACGGCGGATCGCCATCCTTCCAAGCCGCATCCCTCAATGGTCTATCTGGCGATGACGGAAGCAGGCGCGTCGCCTGAAACCACAGTGATGATCGGCGATACCAGCTATGACATGTTGATGGGCGTCGCGGCGGGTGCGCGCGCACTCGGCGTCGATTGGGGCTATCACCCGGCAGACGAATTGCGGGCGGCGGGCGCCTATCATGTGGCCGGCCACCCGGCTGACCTTGCGGAGGCACTGCGATGACCGAAGACGAAGCCAAAAAGCGATTCATCCTGCTTAATATCGTCCGCCTGACGGGCGTGGCGCTGGTTTTTGCCGGGGCCGCCAATATCGGCGGCAAACTGCTGCCGGAATTGACGCCGCTGCTGGGTTATGTCTTGCTGGTGGCGGGTGCGGTGGATTTCTTCGCCGCGCCAGTATTGCTGAAGAAACTGTGGCGCACCCCTGACGCATGAAGCGGTTTTACAAGACAGTTTCGGTTACGCCCGAACGCGGCATCCTGCTTGATGCCCGACCCGTCCGCACGCCTGCAAAGGCGCTGCTGATCCTGCCCAATGACGGGCTGGCGGAAGCCGTGGCAGAGGAATGGCGCGCGCAAGAGGCGGATATCAGGCCGCTCTCGATGCCCTGCACCGGCCTTGCCAATGCGGTGATAGACCGGGTCGCCCCCGATCCTGAGGCCTTTGCGGCGGGGCTTTCCGGGTACGGCGAAAGCGAACTGCTCTGTTACCGCGCCGGGGAGCCGCCGGAACTGGTCACGCGGCAGGAGGCGGTGTGGGGGCCGCTGCTCGCTTGGGCGCGGGCGCGCTATGATGTGGGATTCACGCTTGTCACCGGGATCATGCACAGGCCCCAGCCGCCCGAAACACTGGCCCGGCTGGGCGCGGCAATGGCAGCGCGCAGCCCGTGGGAACTCGCGGCGCTCTCCCCAATTGTTACCATTGCCGGATCGCTTGTGATTGCGCTCGCCGTGCTGGAGGGCGCAATCGAACCGGATGCCGCGTTCGATGCTGCCCATCTCGACGAGCTATGGCAGGCGCAGCAATGGGGCGAAGACTGGATGGCCGCAGATCAGCGCGCGGCGCATCGCAAGGATTTTCTAGATGCCTGCACTTTCCTGCGGCGGCTCGACGGGTAGGGACGCAGCGCCTGCCGCTTTGGGCAGGAACCAGCGGGCAATCACCAGCCCGGCAATGATCAGCATCAGCGCGTTGCCGATGAAGCCGAAGATCGCGTAGGTCCAGTCCTGATGCAGCCAGATCGGATCCCCCAGCGTCAGCATCACGGAAGTTGCCAGCGCAAAGCAGATCACGATGGCCGCGCGAGAACGGAAATCCGTCACGCGATTGCCCAGTTGGGAAAGGGCTGCAGCGATCAGGATGGCCACCACCAGATACAGGCCGAAACCCCAGACGATGCCATCCATCGATTCCAGCGAGAAGCCCCGCGCATTATAGTGCACGGTTGCAATCGGCCCCTTGCCATACAGGATCGTGCCCGCCTGAGTGGACGGATCAGGGATCATATAGGTGCCGGTGGCGGGGAGATTCGCCGCAAGCGCGGTTTGCACGGCAGCGTTCTGCGCTTCGCTTGCCGTGCCATAACCGAGCATGGCCATCGGCCCGGCGAAATAGAGAAACCCCGTCAGAAACATAGCCACAGCCGCGGCCAAGGTTCCGAGTGCCAGTTTGAACATGATGCGCCCTCCTTGTTTTGTCAGGAGAGGCTAGTGCGCAATATTCGGGCGTCAACCCGACTTGTTGAGGCTGCGGACAAAGCCGATCAGGCTGGTCTGGCGACTGCGCTTCAGGCGTTCGGCGTTGAGGATCGTCTGGACAGACCGGTAGCAGGCTTCCGCATCTTCGTTGACAAGAACATATTCATAACCGTCCCAATGGCTTATCTCTGCGGCTGCCCGTGCCATGCGGGCGTCGATCACTGCATCGGAATCCGTGCCGCGTGATCGCAGGCGGCGCTCCAGTTCGGTGAGCGACGGCGGGAAAATAAATACGCGGACAACATCGCCACCCGCTTGCTGGAACAGTTGCTGCGCGCCCTGCCAGTCAATATCGAACAGCACATCCCGCCCTTCGGACAGCGCCTTTTCCACCGGTTCGTGCGGGGTGCCGTAGCGATGGCCGAAGACATGCGCCCATTCGAGAAAGTCGCCCTTGGCCACCATCTCGCGAAAATGATCGAGATCGACGAAATGATAATCCTTGCCGTCCACTTCGCCGGGCCGGATCGGGCGGGTGGTGGCGGAAACCGACATTTCGAGATTATTGTCAGACGCAAGCAGCTTGCGCGCAATGGTGGATTTCCCGGCACCCGAGGGTGAGGACAGGACGAACAGCACACCACGGCGCTTGAAGGGGCTGGCATTGGGCATCGCGCGCTCTTGCAACGCGCGGGCGCGTGCGTCAATCAGGGGTGCATGGGGTTTGCACGCAAATACTGGTTCGGGGTGGCGGCGGTTTTCGTCGCCGCGCTGCTGATCCTGCTCGCCATGCACCGCCCGCCGATCTGCACCTGCGGCTATATCAAGCTGTGGGAAGGCGTGGTGGCAAGCGAAGGCAACAGCCAGCATCTGTCAGACTGGTATTCCCTCAGCCATGTAATCCACGGCTTCATCTTTTTCGGCATCGGCGCGTGGGCGCTGCGGCGTTGGCCTCTGGGGATGCGGCTGATCATTGCGGCGGTCGTCGAGATGGCGTGGGAGATTGCGGAGAATTCCCCGGTGGTGATTGACCGTTACCGCGCGGCGACGGCAGCAGTGGGGTATTCGGGGGATTCGATCCTGAATTCGATGTCAGATGGCGGGATGATGGTCGCCGGCTTCCTGCTCGCCAGCCGACTGCCCTGGAAAGTGACAGTCGGTCTGGCGCTGCTGTTCGAACTCTTCACCCTGTGGATGATCCGCGACAATCTGACGCTCAACATCTTGATGCTGGTGCATCCGCTTGACGCGATCCGGGTGTGGCAGGGCGCGCTTTAAAGCGCACCTTCCAGCCAGCTTTTGAGCGCGCTTTTGGGCGCAGCGCCGACCTTGGTTTCCACGGGCGCGCCATCCTTGAACAAGATCATCGTGGGAATGCCGCGCACGCCATATTTGCCCGGCGCATCGGGATTGTCATCGATGTTGAGTTTCACGATCGAGACCTTTTCGCCCAGCTCGTCAGAGATTTCCTCAAGGCTCGGCCCGATCATCTTGCACGGGCCGCACCATTCTGCCCAGAAATCGACGAGAACGGGGCCGGATGCGCCGAGAACGTCGGTGGCAAAGCTGGCATCGGTGACTGACTTGGTGGCCATTACATATCTCCTTGGTTGACTGCCAATCTAGGAGCGCGCGCAGGCAATCTCAACTGGCGGCGGGCAATTTGTCCTGTTGGTCACGATAGCCCGGCTTGTGCGCTTCGAGTGTCCCGGCATCAAGCGTGATCAGGCGCGGCCCGCTGGTGTAAAGCAATGCGGCGCGGATTTCGTGGGTCGGGAATATCCCGGCCAGCACAGCGGCATAGGCCGCCATCTGCGCCTTGTGATGTTCCGGAACGGTGGTCTCGCCTGAAGGCACACGCCGTCCGGTCTTGAAATCTACAATCAGGATGTCCCTGTCACTCACCAGCAGGCGATCCACCGTTCCGGAGATAACGCGTTCGCCGACAATACCGGCAAGCGGGGCTTCGGCGAGTGCTTCAGGGCCGAAAATGGCCGCGAAGTCCGGGTGGTCGATGACGGTGAGCGCGTCTGAAACAAGGGCGGTCCTCTCGGCAGAATCCGCCACGCCTTCCGACTGTTCCAGCCAGTGTGCCGCCACCGCTGCCCGGCGTTCCGGGGCCACGCCGGGCAAGCGTTCGAACAGCGCATGAAGCCGGATGCCCCGCCGTGCCGCCGCGCGCATGTCCGGATCGGGCGGCGGGCTGGCTTCCGTGTCATCCGCTTCCAGTTTTGAAGGGGCAAGCGGGCGCGGCGGGCGCGCTTCTTCCGGCGCGGACGTTGCCGACCAGCGGGGCAGCGGCGTGTGCAGGATATCCCCCTCGTGCGCGTGCTTGGGGGCAGGCAAGGGCTTGTCCTCGCGCGCATGCACCAGCATGCCGCTTTCAGCGCTGACGGCCCCAAGTGACCGCAGCGCTACGCCGACGCGCATGTGCCAGCAATCCTCACCCATGCCGCTTTTCACCTGACGCGGCCCCAGCGCGCCGCCGACAAACAGATGCTCCTCCGCCCGGGTGAGCGCGACATAGAGCAGCCGCCAATGTTCCTCCCGCTCCCGCGCATCGCTGGCTTCGGCAGAGGCTTTTAGGGAACCCACCAGTTCCGCCTTGCGCGGGCGGAACACGGGCAGTTTCAGCCCCGCCTCCGCAATCCACTCGAGATCGCGCGGATTCTTGAAATCGGGATCGCGTGTGGCATCGGCCAGCACGACGATGGGTGCCTGCAAGCCCTTCGCGCCGTGCACGGTCATCACCCGCACCGCGCTTTCCGGCTTGGAAGGATCGCGCTTGATCTCGACATCGCCCCGGTCAAACCAGTCGAGAAACAATTGCAGGGATGGCGGGGCATCGCGTTCAAAGGCCAGGGCGGCGTTGAGCAGTTCCTCGATCGGGTCGCGCGCCTCCTCGCCAAGTCGCGCAATCAGCTTTGCGCGGCCCCGGATCGGGCCGGAGAGGATGGATTCGAGAAACCGGTGCGGCGTCGTCAGGTCGGCCATGCGAAGCAGGGCGTAGGGGAGGGAAAGCATCTCCTCATCCAGACTGTTTCGCAGATGCGGCCAAAGCGCGCCTTTCCGCCCCTTGGCGCGTTCGTAAAGTTCGTCTTGCGACCAGCCAACCAGCGGGGATACCAGCAGCGCCGCGAGGTTAAGATCATCAAGCGGCTGAAGCGCAAAGCGGATGCACGTCAGCAAGTCCATCACCGCAATCGGCGCGCCCAGCCGCAGACGATCCACGCCTGCCACCGGAACGCCTGCTTCATACAGCCGCGACACGATCAGCCGAGCCATGTCCCCCCGGCTGCGCAGCAGGATCAGCACATCCTCCGGCCGGGCCGGGCGATCCCCCTGATTGCGCAGGGTGAGGCCGCCGGTTGTCCAGTGCTTCACCCGCGCGGCCAGATCGCTGGCGAAGGCAAGCGTCGCATCGCTTAGCCATTCTTCTTCGGCGTCCTCGTCCTCCGCGTCGGACAGCGCGCCTGCGACTGGTGGCAAAAGGGTAACGCTGCCGGAACCGCCGCGCGCGCTGATATGCGCCGGATCGGGGCGCGGCAGGCCCAGGGCCGCATGCCCCAGCGTGTCTAGCGTCGCATCCACCAGTTCAAGCACGGGCGGGCCGGAACGGAAAGAACGGGCGAGCGAGAGATCGAGCAAGGGCGACCCTGACTGTCGCGCCGCCTCGTCGAAATAGGTGTGGGCTTTGTTGAACTCTTGCGGATCCGTGCCCTGAAAGCCGAAGATCGCTTGTTTGTAATCGCCCACTACAAACAGCGTGCGGTTGGCCTTGCCCTTGGCCCCTTCGCCCGCGAAGAATTCCCCCGCCAGTGCGCGGACGATTTCCCACTGTTCGGCATTGGTATCCTGCGCCTCATCAATCAGCACATGATCGGTCGCCTGATCCAGCTTGTAGCTGATCCAGTCACCAATCCCCGGCTCGCGCAGCAGGGTCACGGTGGTGCGGATCATGTCGTGGAAATCCACAGCGCCCGCCGCCCGTTTCGCATCGGCATAGGCGCGGGCATAGTCCTGGCCGAGACTGAGCGCGCTGGAGAGGGCAATCGCGGTATCCTCAAGTTGACACAGTTGCAGCAAGCGGTTGAAGAGCGCCCATTGCCGATCAATCAGCGCAGCATAGTCCGGGAATTTTGCCAGTCCGCTTGGTATGACGCGCGCTTCGCCATCCTTTTTGGTCCAGACTTCCACCAGATCGCCGATATGCGCGTGGCGCCGTTCGGGGGGCATCATCAGCCAGTCGGTGATCGCCTCTGCGCTCGCGATCCCGGTCTTGGTGTTCCACACCAGATTATGATCGCGGATCGTCTCAAGCCCCGTCCTGTCATAGCCACCTTCCTCGCACGCATTGTGCAGCATGGCGCGCGGATCAATATCACCCAGCCCCAGCCAGCGGCGCACTTTGGCCTCAATCGCCATGCCCAGATCGTCCATCGCATCCGGTGCGGCGGCGCAGCGCCCGAGAAAGGCGCGCGCACCCTCTTCGCCCAGCCGGGCGGCCAGCGCCTGAAGCCGGTCAATCACACCAAGCTGGCCGCTGCGTTCCGCATTGCTGACCAGATCAGCAAGCGTGGTTTGCCGCAGCAAGGCTTCCTCACGCCCCTCAATCGGGCGGAAACCCGGGATGAGGCCGGCTTCGGCGGGAAAGCTGCCGAGCAGGCTCTGGCAGAAACTGTGGATCGTCTGAATGCGCAATCCCCCGCCGCGTGCATCAAGCACGCGCGCGAACAAGGTGCGGGCATGGGCCTGCGCGTCCGGGCCGTCGGCTTCGCCCAGATTCCGGAGATCGGCATGAAGCTCCGGCCCGGACAGGCGCACCCACTGCCCCAGCCGGTCATGAATGCGCTCGGCCATTTCGGCCGCCCCGGCTTTGGTGAAAGTCAGGCAGAGAATGCTTTCGGGGGCCGCCCCGCGCAGCAACAGGCGCAGCACCCGCGCGGTCAGCACCTGCGTCTTTCCCGTGCCTGCCGAGGCGGACAGCCACACCTTGGCTTCGGGATGCGAGGCATCGGCCTGCTGGTCTTTCAGCAGGGGGAAGGGGCTGTGTTCGCGCCTAGCCATTGCGACCTTGCCATTCTTCCAAACGCATCAGATGGTCAAATTCGTCATAGGCATAATCGGGATGCAGCTTGGCAGTGAAAGGCGCGGTGCCGGTCAGCCATTTGTCTGCTGCTTCGGCAAAGCGACGCAGCGTGTCCACCACAAAATCCGCCGGGTCAATGGCGTCCTTGCCCCCTACAGGAGACCGGCGATAACCGAAATTCCTCTTACCCGTTTCGCGCCCCAGCGACCAGTATTCGAACGCTTCTGCCGTCCCCTTTACCCCGTCAAAGCCGCCGCGCTCGGCAATAAGCGCGATCAGGCCCAGTTGGAGGGCAAGGCCCGCTGCCACCTGTTTCTTGCTGGGAGGAATGCCCGTCTTGTAATCCACCACGGCCAGCCCGCTGGCACCGATCCGGTCAATCCGGTCTGCCACGCCCTTCAGGGTGATACCATCCAGATCAATACTGCCTTTCCGTTCGGAAGCGAGCGGCGCGCGGCCCTCGGCGCGATCCTTTGCCACGGTGCGGGCAATCCAGCGCGCGGCCTCATCAAAACGGGGAGACCAGAGCGCGCGGATCAGCGGATGGATGCCCGGGCTGCCCAGTGCTGCGGCAATCTGTTTCGGCAAGGCATCGGGCGCATAGTCATCTTCCTTCGCCCATTTATCCAGCGCGTCATGCACCAGAGTACCTCGCCACGCAGGGCCGGGTTCGGCGTCCACGACATCAAGCGAGGACAATTGCAGCATCTTGCGTGCATAAAAGGCGAAGGGATCAGCATTCAACCCGTCGACTTCTGTGACGGAAATCGTGCGGGGTCGTTCGTCAGCCGGGGGGGATGGCGCCGGGCGACCGCTGCGCTGCGGTGGTGCCGCGCTGGCATCGAGCGCGCGGGCCAGCAGGTCATACCGCAGTTCCGGCCTAGGCAGGCCGCCGGTCATCGTCTCCAGCCGCAGCCAGAAGCGCGAGGCAATGGCCGGGGCACTGGCATCACGCCGCGCGCGGGTCATCAGCACATCGGGTGCCCCCATCGCGCCTGCCAGATCATGCGCGGACAGGCCGATGCGGCGTTCAAGGCTGGGCAGGCCCAGCGCCTTGCGGATCGCCGGGGCCAGCCACGGATCGGGCGCGGGCAAAGCGGGCCAGACGGTTTCATTGAGCCCGCCCAATACCATGAGTTGCGCAGATTGCAGCTTGGCTTCCAGCAGGCCCCAGATGGAAAGGCGCGGATGGCCCCCTTGCGCGGGCCGCATGGACACAGAGTCAAGCAGATGGCGCAGCAACTGGGGCAGGGCATGGGGCTGCACATCCTGCGGACCTTCCCCGGCATGATCTTCCAGACTGGCGATCAGATCAGCAAGCTGGCGCCCCTCGCGGCCTGACCAGATGGCATCCCCGGCCAGAGCGCCCAGCCCTTCGCGCAGCACGGCGAGATAGTGGGTCAGGGTTGGCGCGCCGGTGGCAAAGCCTTGCTCGACGGGCGCGAGCAAAGCCGACGCCTGCGCCCATCCTGCCTGTGCCGCTGTGCGCACCGGCTGGGTCCGGCTGTCTCCGGCGGTGAGGAAATCCGCAACCCCGGCCAGCCCCGGTGCCGGGCGTGGGCCGCGAAGGGCAAGGTCAAGTCGCCGCACCTTGTCCAGCCAGGCAAGGCGTTCGTCACTACCCGTCACCAGCGGATGCTTGAGCAGCGTCAAAAGCGGCGCAGGAGCAAAGGCTTCAACGGCAGCGGTTGCCAGCGCGAGCATCAGGGTTCCGGGCAAAGTGGCAGACAAGGGCTTGCCCGCGGAATCGTCCGCAGCAATGCCCCAGCGTTCGAGCAGCGCTGACACGCGCTTGGCCAGATCCCGGTCCGGGGTAACGAGGGCTGCAGTCTTGCCCGGCGTCTCCAGCGCCTCCCGCAGGGCCAGCGCAACGGCCTGCGCTTCTTCTGCGGGCGTCGCCAGTTCCAGCGCCTGAACGCCCGCAAGCGCGCGCGCCGGGGCGGCCATGGTTTCCCATTCCACCGTGAAGCGCGGCGGCACCATTGCGCGCGACAGGGCCTTGCTGCGCGGGGCGCGGGAATCCGCCTCGCCGCCGCCCCAGCGCCATTCGCTAATTTCACCGCGCGCCACGCCCATCCGTTCCAGCAACTGCGCGAGGTGGAATTGCGGGTGCGATTCGAGCGGAGTGGCCTCTTCGTTTCCCGCAATCTCGTCCCACTCCTCGGGCGGCATGGTCTGGTCAAGTCCCGCCAGCACGACCTGTCCACGCGGCGAAAAGGCGACCACGCGCAGCACATCGGCCACGGCAGGTGCAGTCGTGCTGATGCCTGCAGCAATCACGAAACCGGGCGGTGGTTCCGCGCGCCAGCGATCCGCGACGGCCGCAAGCTGGCGGTTGCGACGATCAGCCAGATCGATATGCCCGATCTGCGCCAATGACTCGGGCCAGCGGACAAGGATCACTGCCAACTGGTCGAGCGCCTTTTGCCAGTGGCTGGAAAGCAGCCCGGTATCGATTTCACGCAGTTGCGCGGGGGCAACGCGTTCCACATGCAGTTGGTCCAGTACCCGGCCAAGCTCTCCCGCCAGCCGCATGGCTTCGGCCATATCCACAGGCTCGTGTGCCAGGGCACGTTCCTGCTGGATAAGCCGGGCGAGCATGAACTGGCGACGCAGCGGATCAATCGCGGGCGGAATCGCGTCTGCTTCCATCGGATCGAGCAGCGCGCCGGTGCGTTCATCCAGATCCGGATCACCAATCGCCACGAGGCGCGGCAGCAACAGGCCATTGTCTGCCTTGCGGACAAAGGCTTCGGAAATGGCCTGCCCGGCGCGGTTGTTTGGCACCAATATCGTGCCGCGCGCCATTGCCATGCGGTCGGCCCCGAATTGGGCGAGGATGCCCGTCGCCAGCGCATCGGCAAAGGCCCGGTGGGGCGGGATCGTGAAAACTGTTGGGCGGGTGGGTGAAGCCATGAGCCGGGCGTATCCGTCATTCCGGCGAAAGCCGGAATCTCTCTTTCTTAGCAATGGTGCGAGAAGAAAAGCGAGATTCCGGCTTTCGCCGGAATGACGGATCAACCCTAGCCATCCGCGAGGCTGGCTTCCGTCTTGGGAATGGCGCCAGGCGTGCCGACATCGAACCAGATGCCCTGGTGGACAATCCCGAATGCCCGCTTCGCCGCAATGGCGCGATCCCAGAATATGTTGGTGGAGAAGGAATCCGTTGGCGGGTCAACAATCAGCCGCTTGGACAGCATCTGGATGCCCGTCCAGACGAACGGCGCGACCCGGCCCGGCTTGCGGCGGGAGAGGTGGCCGACGGCATCCATATGGAAATCGCCCATCCCGTGATGATGATTGGCCCGGGCATAGGGCACCAGCAGCATCAGCACGTCCATCCGCGCATCATCCCAGCGCGACGCGAGCAATTCGAACGCGTTGAGCGGGCCATCGATCCAGACATTGTCTGTATTCACGCACAGGAACGGATCATCCTGGATCAGGGGCAACGCCTTGACCAGCCCGCCGCCGGTTTCCAGCAGCTTCTCCCGCTCATCGGAAATGGCGACATCCAGATCAGCGGCATTCGCGCGCAGATGGGCTTCCAGCGCGTCCGCCAGATAATGGACATTGACCACAATCTTGCCCACGCCCGCAGTGCGCAGGTGATCCAGCACATGATCCAGAAAGGTTGTACCGGCAATCTGGATCAGCGGCTTGGGCCGCGTTGCGGTCAGCGGACGCATCCTTTTGCCCATGCCCGCAGCCATCACCATCGCCGTGCCGGGGACTTTCACATCAAGCGTTGGGCGAATGGCAAGCGGTTTGCGGGGTTTGCTCACCGCGCGAAATCCGTCCAGGCCGCGGCGCGACGACGTTCGGGAATGTTGCGGTTCATCCAGTCCTTCATTTCGGCAAGCGCCGGATGGGCAAGGCCACGCTCCACATAACCCCATACACGGGGCTGAAAGGCGCGGTAGCGCGGCTTGTCATCACGTTTCCACAGGCGCGTGAAGATGCCCAGAATCTTCAGGTTCCGCTGCATGCCAAGGATATGATAGGCGGCCTCGAAATCCGGCCCCGGCGCGGCAATCGAGGCGTGAAAGGCCAGCATTTCCGCTTCGACATCGGCTGATACATCGCGGCGCGCATCCTGCAGCATCGATACCAGATCATAGGCGGGATGCCCCGCCAGCGCGTCCTGAAAATCAAGCAGGCCCAGCCGTGCTATGCCTTCGCGCCCCGGCACCAGCATGATGTTTTCGGCGTGATAATCCCGCAGCACTGTCACCGGCCGGGGCTGTCCGGCAACGACCTGCGCCAACAGCCGGTCCCAGATGGCAACATAGCCGTTCACGTCAACATCAAGGCTGAGGGCAGTGCAATACCAGTCTGTAAACAGCGCCAGTTCGCGCTGATATTCGGCAATCGAATAGGGTTTGAGCGTCATCGCGGGCTTTTGCGCCAGAACAGCGAGCAACGAGACTGTGTCGCGATAGAGGGGGCGTTCCAGCTCGGGGGCCGCATCAATGGTTTCGCGCATCCGGATTTCGCCAAAATCCTCCAGCAGCACCAGACCCGCATCAAGATCGGCCGCCAGCACGGCCGGCGCGGAAAATCCTTGCGCATTCAGCCAGTCAGACACTGCAATGAACGGGCGGGCATCTTCATGCAGCGGCGGGGCATCCATCAACACAGCCACTTTGCCGCCCAGCACTACCCGGAAATAGCGGCGGAAAGATGCGTCGCCCGCAAGGGGCAGGACGGCAGCGTCTGCCCAGCCAACCTTGGCAAGGAACGTAGGGGCGGCTTCGGGCGGGGTCATGGAAACGGACATCGGGCCTCCCAAGACGGCGGCACGCGGGCTGTCAAGAGTCTGCCGCCCTTCTCATCAAAATCCAGGGTCAGATAAAGCGCTTCCGGCCATAATCGCGCGCCAAGCCGCTCCGGCCATTCGATCAGCAGCGCGCCATCGAAAAGGGCTTCGTCAAGCGCCAGCGGTTCGGCCTCTTCAGGCGCGTCGAGCCGGTACAGGTCAACATGCCAGACCGGCAGACGGACATCCGGCGGGGCATAGGGGATGACCAGCGCGAAGCTGGGGCTGGGGACTTCGCCCGCAAAGCCAAGCGCTTCGATCACACCGCGCGCAAGGCTCGATTTTCCTGCGCCAAGCGGTCCGGAAAGGGCAATCACATCGCCCGCCTTCAGTCGGGTGGCCAGCGCCCGGCCTGCGGCATGCGTGGCCTCAGGGTCCGGCAGAATCACCGGGGCAGCGCCACCTGCACCGCTGTTCCCTGCCCGGGTTCGGACATCAGGGTCAGCGTGCCGCCATGCGCTTCCACAAATTGCCGGGCCAGCGGCAGGCCAAGGCCCAGCGCGGTATCGCCATCGCGCGGGGCGGTCGCCCGACTGAAACGGTCTAGCGCGGCGGTCTGCGCTGCGGCGTCCATGCCGGGACCATTGTCTGAAACCACAATCTGCGCTTCCCTGGCATCACCGCCCGCATGCAGCAGCACCCGGCCCCCTGCGGGCGTATAACCCAGGGCATTTTCCAGAAGTGCGTCGAAGGCCTGCCGCAGGCGCCTCGCATCGCCACCAATGGCCCCCACCATCGGATCAATCTCTATCGCGAAATCGATCTGCTTTGCCTCTGCCTGCGCTTTGTGGGCCTGCACGGCATCATGCAGGACCAGTGCAAGTTCGACATGCTTGCGTTCCAGCGGAAGCTGCCCTGCGTCGCTCTGGGTAAGGTCAAGCACGCGATCCACCAGCGACCCAAGCCGTGCGGTTGATTCAAGGATGGCGTCCACATAGTCCTTGCCAGAAGGCTCAAGCGCGCCGCCAAAGCCCTGCTGGAGCATTTCGGCAAAGCCGCTGATCGAGGTAAGCGGCGTGCGCAATTCATAGGACATGTTGGCGACGAACGCGGTCTTGACCTTGTCCGCTTCTTCCAGCGCCGTCGTCCGTTCGCGCAGCGCGCGTTCCACCTTGCGGCTGTCCGATATGTCGAGCAGCGCGAACAGGGCATTGCCATCGGGCAACGGCACAGCAGCAAATTCGAAGTGCTGGCCATTCTTCATGGCAAGGCGGCCGCTGCGCTGCGCGCGTTCCTGTGTGGCGGAGCGCACCATTTCCCGGATCACATTGGCGCGACCACCCGACGACAGGCGCGATGCTGCTGCTTCGGCCAGCGCGTCAACATGGGGGTGCGTTGCCAGAAAATCCTCTTCAAAGCCCCACACATCCCGGAAGCGGTTGTTCCAAAGATGCAGGCGGCCATTGGCTTCGAACACGGCGACAGCTTCAAACAGATTGTCAAAGGTGGCGGTGCGGACCCGCAGCAGCGTATCGCGCGCACTGGCCAGCTGCGCCTGTTCGGTCCGGTCCTCGAAGACAAGCAGGAGGCCGCCATCGGGAAGCGGCTGGACAACAACACGCAAGTGCTGCCCGCCGCCCAATATCCAGCTTTCCTCAAAGGCCCCGCCTGTCGCCTGAAACCATTCGCGGCGTTCCGCGCGCCAGCCAGGAAAATCGCGGGTTTCGGGAATGCGCCCCGCTTCGCGCATCCGGTCAAGCAGTCGGTCAAATTCGGGATGATCGGTCACCCATTCGGGCTTGAGCGCGAACAGCCGCTGGAACGGTTGGTTGCAAAAGACAAGCGTGCGATCCGCGCTGAACTGCGCCACGCCTGCCGAAAGCCGGTCAAGCGTATCGCGCTGCGTGGCGGCAAAGCGGCGGAAAGCCGTATTGGCGCGCTCGACATCATCAACGTCAAGCGCATAGCCCGCCACGCCGGCTTCGCCCAGCGGCACATCCACAATCCGCATTGAACGGCGCTCGCCCGCCAGCGTGACCGGCACGATTCGGCTGACAGGCTGCCCTTTCTCGCTGGCCTGCATCGCGCTTTTCAGCGGGCTGTCGCCATTGCCGGCATCCACCAGTTCAAGGCCGCGCGAAATGACGTCCGCGCCTGACGGCGCTTCCACCGCGCGGACATAGGCCGCGTTGACCAGCGCCAGTTTCAGATCGGGGCTGCGGTGCCACATCGGCATCGGCGCCGCCTCGATCAGGCCGGACAAGCGGTCGAACGCCAACGTCAGCCGCGCCGCTTCCTCGCCCAGCCGCCCGATTTCGGCCTGGCTTTCGGTCGCATCGAACCACCAGAGGATGACAGCGCCTGAAGAGGCAAGCCCGGTTGACGCGGGCGCGCCCTTGATGAGCAGCGTGCGGGCGGAACCCACCGGCCTCACGGCACGGGCAAAGCTGCGGCCGGTTTTCTGGACGGCGCTCGCATCGCGGCCAAGGGCGGCGGCATCTTCGGAGGAAAGGCCGCTGTTATTGCCCGCCAGATCGGTCAGGAAATTGGGCACGCGCGCCAGCCCCAGCCAGTCTGCCAGTCGTTCAGGCGCTTCGATCCGCCCGTCATTGCGGACCATCAGCGGCAAAGCAGGGGCGGAATCCAGCAGGGCCGCCAGCCGGTCTGCCTGGCTGGTGGAAAAAGCCGCGCGTGATCGCAGCTTCAGGCCCGTCCACACGGCCCATACAGCCAGCCCCAGCCAGACGGCCATCACCGCGCCAATCAGCAAGGCCGTGGCGTGGGAGAGTGTCAGCATGGGAAACGCCCGCAATTCATGGCATTGCCCTTACCGGGCAGACGCGGTCTTGCAAACAGCCCTTCCCCGGCTTTCGCCGGGGAGTTGCGGATCAATAACGATAATGGTCCGGCTTGAACGGGCCTTCGGTGGAAACGCCGATATAGCTGGCCTGCTTGTCGGTCAGCTTGGTCAGTTTCACACCCAGCTTTGCGAGGTGGAGCATCGCGACCTTTTCATCGAGATGCTTGGGCAGAACATAGACTTCGTTCTTGTAATTCTCACCCTTGGTCCACAGCTCGATCTGCGCCAGCACCTGATTGGTGAAGCTCGATGACATCACGAAGCTGGGATGGCCGGTGGCGCAACCAAGGTTCACCAGACGGCCCTTGGCGAGCACAATGATCTGCTTGCCATCGGGAAATTCCACCAGGTCGGTGCCAGGCTTCACTTCGGTCCATTTATAGTTGGACAGCGCGGCAATCTGGATTTCGCTGTCGAAATGGCCGATGTTGCAGACGATCGACATGGGCTTCATTGCCTTCATGTGATCAGCCGTGATCACGTCGGCATTGCCCGTGGCCGTGCAGAAAATGTCTGCGCGGGTAACAGCCTCTTCCATCGTGACGACTTCAAAGCCTTCCATTGCGGCCTGAAGCGCGCAGATCGGATCGACTTCTGTCACCATCACGCGCGCGCCGCCATTGCGGAGCGACTGGGCCGAACCCTTGCCCACATCCCCAAAGCCGGCAACGCAGGCAACCTTGCCGGCCAGCATCACGTCGGTCGCGCGGCGGATCGCGTCGACCAGCGATTCCTTGCAGCCATAGAGGTTGTCGAACTTGGACTTGGTCACCGAGTCATTCACGTTGATCGCGGGGAAAGGCAGTTCGCCCTTCTTGGCGATTTCATAAAGCCGGTGCACGCCCGTGGTGGTTTCTTCCGAAACGCCCTTCAGGTTCTTGACGGTCTGGGTCAGGTAACCGGGCTTCTTGACCAGGAAGGCCTTCAGGGCGCGCTGGAATTCAACCTCTTCTTCATTCTCGGG
>JANOAJ010000157.1:0-24558 GCA_031411035.1 Sphingomonadales bacterium | reverse complement strand
ACCGCCCCTGTGTGGCGAGAGAGCGAACTTAAATCAAAGTGCAAAAACTGCAATCATCATTATTCATTTCGCAATTGCACAAAAACTTGGTGCAGCGCAAAAAGACCGTGCCTTTCAGGCATCCTCTCCTATCAAACTTTACGGGGCTGGTTCCAAGTGAACCGGCCCCTTTTTTTGGTTTTTGCCGCCCGGAGTCGCAAGATGGCCATTGGCATCCTATCTTTGCGCTGTGAACCGAAAGGCGGAGTGGAACGATGGCGGACAGCGAAAACAGGAACCGGCGCATCCAGGTGGCCAATGCCCGGCCAGAGGATAGCGGCCAGGGCATTGCCCGGCTGCCGCCCGCGTTGATGACAGAGCTGGGTATCCAGCAGGGCGATGTGATCGAAATTACCGGCAAGCGCGCCACCCCGGCGCGGGCTGTGCTGCCCTATGCCGAGGATGAAGGGCTGGACGTTATCCGGCTAGACGGGCTGCTGCGCATCAATGCCGGCGTTGGTTCGGGCGAACAGGTTTCGGTGCGGGCTGCCGAATCAAAGCCTGCTACGCGGATCGTGTTTGCGCCTGCCCAGCAGAATCTGCGGCTTCACGGCTCCGGCGCGGCGCTCAAGCGCAATTTCGCCGGCCGCCCGATGACGGCAGGCGATGTGGTTGCCACCGCTGGCCAGCAACAGGTGGCAGGCGAAGACATGCCCCCCCAGTTGCGCCAGATGCTGGCAGCCCCTGCCTATGCGTTGCAGGAAATCCGGCTCGTGGTGGTGGAAGCCAGCCCCAAGGGCATTGTTCATATAGATACAGGAACCGAAGTGGAGCTGCGCTCGGAATACGCCGAACCCAAGGATTCGCGCCGGGCCGACGTTACCTATGACGATATTGGCGGGATGAGCGACACAATCGACCAGCTCCGCGAAATGGTGGAACTGCCGCTGCGCTATCCTGAGCTGTTCGAGCGGTTGGGCGTTGATCCGCCCAAAGGCGTCCTGCTCCACGGCCCGCCAGGCACGGGCAAGACCCGGCTTGCCCGCGCCGTGGCCAATGAAAGCTCTGCCGAATTCTTCCTGATCAACGGCCCGGAAATCATGGGTTCGGGCTATGGCGAGAGCGAGAAGAAGCTGCGCGAGGTTTTCGAAAAGGCCGCCAAGGCCGCACCCAGCATTGTCTTTATCGACGAGATCGATTCGATTGCACCCAAGCGCGGCAATGTGAGCGGTGAAGCGGAAAAGCGGCTCGTCGCGCAATTGCTGACGCTGATGGACGGGCTGGAACCGCGCGCCAATCTGGTGGTGATTGCCGCCACAAACCGCCCCGAGGCGATTGACGAGGCCTTGCGCCGCCCCGGCCGGTTTGACCGGGAAATCGTGGTCGGTGTGCCGGACGCGCGGGGCCGCCGGGAAATTCTGGGGATCCACACGCGCGGCATGCCGCTGGCCGAGGGGGTTGATCTCAATGAACTGGCCCGCACCACCTACGGCTTTGTAGGGGCGGATCTGTCGGCACTTACCCGGGAAGCGGCGATTGAATCGGTGCGCCGGATCATGCCCCAGCTTGATCTGGAAACCACTTCCATCCCGCCCGAAGTGCTGGCCACACTGTCTGTTACCCGCGATGATTTCCTGACGGCAATCAAGCGCGTCCAGCCATCGGCCATGCGCGAAGTGATGGTGCAGGTGCCTGATGTCGGCTGGGATGATATTGGCGGGCTGGGAGAGCCACAGCGCAAGCTGAAGGAAGGCGTTGAACTGCCGCTCAAAAATCCTGAAGCGTTTCGCAGGCTCGGCATCCGTCCGGCCAAGGGCTTTCTGCTCTACGGCCCGCCAGGCACGGGCAAGACCCTGCTGGCCAAGGCCGTGGCCAAGGAAAGCGAAGCCAACTTCATCGCCACACGCTCGTCAGACCTGCTGTCCAAATGGTATGGCGAAAGCGAACAGCAGATCAGCCGCCTGTTTGCCCGGGCGCGGCAAGTGGCCCCGTGCATCATCTTCATTGATGAAATGGACAGCCTTGTTCCCGCGCGCGGCGGCGGCATGGGCGAACCGCAGGTTACGGAACGCGTGGTCAACACCATCCTGGCCGAAATGGACGGGGTGGAAGACATGCAGTCCGTGATCGTGATCGGCGCCACCAACCGGCCCAACCTGATCGACCCCGCGCTGATGCGGCCCGGCAGGCTGGACGAGCTGATCTATGTGCCGCTTCCCGATGATGCGGGACGCAAGCATATTCTGGGTATTCAGACAAAGACCATGCCGCTTGCCGAAGGTGTCAGCCTGGAAGTGCTGGCGCAGCGGACGGAACGCTTCTCTGGCGCGGATCTGGAAGATCTGGTGCGGCGCGCCGGCATGGTGGCCCTGCGCGAATCGATGGAAGTGAAGCAAGTCACCTGGGAGCATTTCGAAAAGGCCCTGGGCGAAATGCGCGCGTCGGTGACGCCGGAAATGGAGAAGGAATATGAAAATATTGCCGGGACACTGAAAGCGCAGGCGTTCAAGGCCAACTCCATCGGCTTTGTCACACCGGGGATGCTGGCTCCGAAAGCGGGGAAGGATTGACCGCACGCCAGGCATAGAAAAACAGCAGGGCCAGGGCGGCTGATGCCACAAGATAGGGCATTGGCCGCCAGATTTCATACAGGCCCACACCGATCGAGGGGCCAAAGATGAAGGACGCCCCATTGTTCGCTGTCACCCGTCCCGCGACGGCCCCCTGCAGGGCGCGCGGCACCGCCAGCGATGATCCCGACGTAACTGCCGGTCGGACAAAACCGAAGCCCATGGACGTAAGGGCATAGGCGGTTGATATCCCGAACAGGGTCATTGCCTGTGATGTCAGGCCCAGACCTGCAGCCGCCAGCACAAGCCCGACCAGCACCATCATTCGCGGCGTAAAGCCCAGCAAGGGGATCAGGCCCCATTGCACCAGCAGCGCCGCGAAGGCACCCATCATCAGCACCATGCCAATGGACTGCTGCGTGGTGATGTCCGTTGCGGGCAGGCCCAGCCGGTCAATCACAAGAAACCCCATCGCGGCGCCAGCCATCGCTTGCGCATGGCCGGAAACCAGCCCGGTCAGCATCCAGGGCCAGATGCGCGGATCGCGGCTGGGCAGCTTTACGTCTGATTTGGGCTCCATGGCCCCGGCGATACTGGCCCCGGCGGGCGCGCCGCCAATGGACGGGTAACTGACCGAAACGCCATGCCCCACGCCGTCGGGCTTGTCCGCCGGCAGGGTTTTCCATGCAAAGATGAGCACGCCAAAGCCGAACAGCGCAAATATATAGGCCGGGCCTGCCAGCCCGACGCGCGGCAGCACCAGATAGGGGGCAAGCGCCGGGCCGATGATCGTACCCAGGCCGAAGGCAGAGCCAAGCAGCGTCAGCGCCTTTGTCCGTTCCGCCCGCGATGTCTGCAATGCCACAATGGCTTGCGCGGCAGGCGGGGATGCTGATCCGAATGTGCCATAGATCAGCCGCGCGAATACCACCGCGACGATGGTGGTGACCGGCCCGATAATCCCCAGGATTCCTGCCGAAAGTAGCAGGCCGACAAGCAAGGTGGATACCGAAAATCCCGCCACGCCCATCAGCACCATTGTCCGCCGCCCCTGCCGGTCAGACCGGCGCGCCCAATAGGGGGCCGAAATCACCCACATCGCCGCCGACACCGAAAAGACCGCCGCGATCAGATAATCGGGCACTTTGATGGACCGCCCGAGCGAAGGCAGTATGGATTGCAAGGCGGTATTCCCGCCGCCGGTCGTCAGCATCACCAGAAAGAGAATGCCAAAATTGCGGTTCTTCCGAGTCGATTCCATGCCGGGTTGTTAGGGGGCAAGTCCGCGCGGCGAAACCCCATGCCGACCCGTTACTCCCAAAAAGCGGCAACCCGCGCGCCGCGATCAACCCGCATGTGATAGCGCGGAGAGGCATATTCAAACCCCGGCGTGGCCGGATCTTCCCAATCCGCAACTGTCATCACCGCACCGTCCAGCCGCTTCCACTGGCCCGGTTCGGGGAACGCCGCAAACCAGCCTGGATGGTCCGCGCGAAACGCGGCCAGAGCGGCGACACAGGCTTCCAGTTCCCTATCTCTTCCCGTCCAATCGATCCAACTGATGGCATTATCCTGCGCATAGGCATTGTTGTTGCCCTGTTGGGTGCGGCCAAATTCGTCGCCTGCGGTGAGCATGATCGTGCCGGTCGAGGCAAACAGCGTGCCTAGCAGGGCCTTCAGATCAGCGCGCCGCCGCGCGCGGATTTCGGGATCATCGCTGGGCCCTTCCGCGCCATTGTTCCAGGAATGATTTTCGCCATGGCCATCCCGATTATCCTCCCCATTGGCGTGATTGTGGCGGGTTTCGTATGCAACCGTATCAGCCAGAGTGAAGCCGTCATGCGCGGCAAGGAAATTGACACTGCGGGTGTGCGGGCCGAATATGTCTGACGATCCGGCGATCCGCGTTGCCAGCGCGCCGACGCCGCTTGTTCCCTTCCAGAAGCAGCGGACATCATCACGGTAGCGGTCGTTCCATTCGAGCCAGTTTGCCGGAAAATTCCCAAGCTGATATCCGCCCGGTCCAATATCCCAGGGCTCGGCAATCATGATCCGGTCTGCCAGCAACGGATCAGCCGCGATCTCCCCGAAGATCGGTGCATCCGCATCAAAGCCGGGCGCACGGGCAATGACGGGCGCGAGATCGAGGCGGAATCCGTCCACGCCGCAGTGCCGCACAAAATGCCGCAGCGTATCAAGGATGAGCGCGCGGACGGCCGGTTGGGCGGCATTCAGCGTGTTGCCACAACCCGTATCATTGATCAGCGATCCATCAGGCGTATGGGCATAATAGATGCGGTTATCGAGGCCGCGCAGCGAAAGGACCGGGCCTGCCGCATCGCTTTCGCCGGTGTGGTTGAACACCAGGTCTAGGATCACGCCAATGCCAGCGGCATGCAGCGCGGCCACCGTTTCCCGCACTTCCGCGACGCCGCCGGGAACCAACCCCGGATCAAGCGCCATCATCGCCACGGGATTGTAACCCCAGGCATTGGTGAGGCCGAGCGGGGGCAGATGGCGTTCGTCGATCCACGCCGTGACCGGCATCAGCTCGATAGCGCTGACACGGAGTTTTTTCAGATGCGCGATAATGGCAGGATGCGCGAGCGCCGCGACGGTGCCACGCTGCGGCGGCGGCACATCGGGATGTAGCATGGTAAAGCCGCGCACATTGATTTCATAAATCAGCCCGCCGGGGGTGAAGTGCGGCGGGGCAAGCGGAACGGCAGGCAAGGCGGCCTGCACAACCGCCTTTGGCACCAGCGCGGCAGTGTCTGTGCCATATTCGCCAAGCCGGGGATCATAGGCGAAGCGGCGGTCAAGCTGGATGGCATAGGGATCAACCAGCAGCTTGGCGGGATCGAACCACAGGCCGCGTTCAGGTGCCCATTCCCCATGCGCGCGATAGCCATAACGCTGGCCAGGCCCGGTGCCGGAGGCATCAGCGTGCCAGATGTCGTCCGCGCATGTCATGGGAATGCGGGTTTCCGCGTCGCCATCAAACAGGCAGAGCGTGATCGCCTCAGCCGAGGCAGACCGCACCGCAAAGCGCGTTCCGCCCTGACAAGGATGTGCGCCAAGCGGACTCACCGCCAGAACCATCCTTCTGTCATTCCGGCGAAAGCCGGAATCTCACTTTCCCTTTCATCAGTGCGTCCCAAGAAAAGAGGGATTCCGGCTTTCGCCGGAATGACGGGCACGGTCACGTCACCACATCAGGCGCCGTCCGCCCCGTGTGCCGCGCAATCCCCGCTATCGCGTCCGCTGCCATAATCAGATCAGCCAGCATCGCGGGCGTTTCCTCGTCCAGCGCCCCGCCTGCCGGTTCATAGCGTTCGAGATAGACACGCAATGTCGCCCCTTGGGTGCCGGTGCCGGACAGGCGGAAGGCCACGCGCGAACCGCCTGCGAACAATATGCGCACGCCCTGATTGGCACTGAAAGAGCCATCGACAGGGTCCTGATAGGCGAAATTGTCTGCTTTCGCGACAGTCAGCGCGCCGAATGCTGTGCCGGTCAGCATCGGCAGCGCGGCGTTAAGCGCGGCCATCAGGGCATCGGCGCTGGCCGTGTCAATCGCTTCATAATCATGCCGCGCATAATAGTTCCGCCCGTATTTCGCCCAGTGATCCCGCGCCAGCGCATCCGCCGACACCTTGCGAACAGCCAATATGTTGAGCCAGAGCAGCACGGCCCACAGCCCGTCCTTTTCGCGGACATGATCAGAGCCGGTGCCGGCACTTTCCTCACCGCAAATGGTCGCCATGCCGGCGTCCAGCAGATTGCCGAAGAATTTCCATCCTGTCGGCGTTTCATAACAGGGAACGCCGAGCACTTCCGCCACGCGATCCGCGGCCGCACTGGTCGGCATCGAACGGGCAATGCCTTTCAGCCCGCCCGCATAGCCGGGTGCCAGATGCGCGTTCGCGGCGAGCATCGCGAGCGAATCCGAAGGCGTGATGAAACGGCCCCGGCCGACGATCAGATTGCGATCCCCGTCCCCGTCTGATGCGGCGCCGAAATCCGGGGCATCCGGCCCCATCATCAATTCATACAGGTCTTTCGCATGGACGAGATTGGGATCGGGATGATGATGCCCGAAATCCTCCAGCGGCACACCACCCCGCACCGTGCCGGGGGCAAAACCCAGACGGCGCTCCAGGATTTCAGTTGCATAAGGCCCGGTAACCGCGTGCATCGCATCAAACGCCATTGTGAACCCGCCTGCGACAGCGGCGCGGATCGCGGGAAAATCGAACAGGCTTTCCATAAGCGCGGCATAATCACTGACCGGATCAATCACTTCGACGGCCATACCGCCCGCGGAGACTGTGCCCGGCGCGTCCAGATCAATATCCACTGCCTCGACTGTCAGCCAGCGGTCTATCGTCATGGTGCGGGCGTAGATGGCGTCAGTCACCTTTTCCGGGGCGGGACCGCCATTCCCGATATTGTATTTGATCCCGAAATCCTCATCCGGCCCACCCGGATTATGGCTCGCAGACAGAATAAGGCCGCCAATCGCGCCATATTTGCGGATCACATGGCTGGCCGCAGGCGTGGAGAGAATGCCGCCCTGCCCCACCAGCACCCGCCCGAAGCCGTTCGCCGCCGCCATGCGGATCGCCTGCTGGATGACCGTGCGGTTGTGATAGCGCCCGTCCCCGCCAATCACGAGCGTCGCCCCGGCCTTGCCCTCGACCACATCGAACACGGATTGGATAAAGTTTTCCGCATAGTGCGCCTGCTGGAACACCCGCACTTTCTTGCGCAGGCCCGATGTGCCGGGTTTCTGGCCGTCAAAGGGCGTGGACGGGATGGTATGGATCGTCATGCGTGTTCTTTCAGCCGCGCATAGAGATCGGCATAGGCTTTGCCGCTCTGCCCCCAGGAAAAATCGGCCTTCATGCCCTGCTGCTGGATGCGTTTCCACACCTCCGGCTGGCGGTAGAGCCCGATGCTCCGCGTGATGGCGTGGCGCAGCGTTTCCGCAGTGACTGGCATAAACTGCACGCCGGTCGCCACGCCCCCCGCGAGCGCCGCGACATTGGCGTCAATCACTGTATCGGCAAGCCCGCCCGTGCGCGCCACCACCGGCACACAGCCATAGGCAAGGCCGTAGAGCTGGGTCAGCCCGCAGGGCTCAAAGCGGGATGGCACAAGGATCGCATCGCCGCCGCCCTGCATCAGATGCGACAGGGCTTCATCATAGCCAATCCGGATGCCGATCCGCCCTGGATGGCGCGCTGCGGCGGCATGGAATTCCGCTTCGAAACCGGGATCGCCCGATCCGAGCAACGCCAGCCGCGCGCCATTGCCGACCAGATGGTCAAGCGCCTGCAGCAGCACGTCCATGCCCTTTTGCCAGGTCAGTCGGCTGATCACGATGAACAGCGGCCCCTCGTCCGCATCCAGCCCGAAGGCCGCTTCGACCGCGCGCTTGTTCACGACGCGGCGTGCCAATGTGCGGGCGGAGAATGTCGCGGCCAGATCCGCGTCGCGTTCCGGAATCCAGATCGCCGGATCAATCCCGTTGACGATGCCCGACACCCGATCTCCCCGGCTGACGACAATGCCTTCCAGCCCCATGCCGAATTCGGGCGAACGGATTTCGGCGGCATAGCTGGGGCTGACCGTGGTGATGGCGTCTGCCGCTTCCATCCCCGCTTTCAGAAAGCCCACACCGCCATGATATTCCACCCCGTCAATGGCCCAGGCGGCTTTGGGCAGGCCCAGCGCGGGAAAAATCTCCGCACCGTAATAACCCTGAAAGGCCATGTTATGGATCGTCATCACGCTGCGGGCGACCGGCCCGGGGCCGGAGGCATAGCGCAGATAGGCCGGGGCCAGCCCCGTCTGCCAGTCATGCGCGTGGAGGATATCGAAGCGTTTGCCCTTGATCGCGCCGCTCGCCAGATCAGCCGCGACCCGGGCGAAGGCGGCAAAGCGCAGCCAGTTATCGCCCCAGTCCTTGCCGCCGCCATCGCTGTAAGGGCCACCATCGCGCGCGAACAGGCTCGGCGCATCAAGCACCAGCAGGGGATGCCCGCCGCTCTGCACAGAAACCAGCCGCGCGGGATGCCCGAACAGGTTGTCATATTTTTGAACCAGCTTCGCCTTGCCGATGGCCGCCATCACTGCCGGGTATCCGGGGATCAGCGTTGTCATCGCCACCCCGTGCGGGGCAACCGCAGCGGGCAGGGCACCCGCCACATCCGCCAGCCCGCCAGTCTTGACTAACGGCACGGCTTCGGACGCCACAGAGAGGACGGCGATTGTCATGTCAGGCTGTCGATCATCGCCTTGTTGATCAGGCACACTCCCTTCTCGGTGCGGCGGAAGCGCCGGGCATCCAGCACCGGATCTTCGCCCACGATCAGGCCTTCGGGAATGCGCACGCCGCTGTCGATAATCACCCGGCTCAGCCGCGCACCGCGCCCGATATTGCAATAGGGCAGGATCACCGCTTCATCGACGCTGGAAAAGCTGCCCATCTTCACCCCGGTAAACAGCAGGCTGCGGTGCGCGGTGGCTCCCGAAACAATGCAATCCTGCGAAATCAATGACGATACCGCAGAGCCGCGCCGCCCGTCTTCATCATGCACAAACTTTGCCGGGGCAGCGACAATCTGATCCGTCCAGATCGGCCAGTCCCGGTCATACATGTTGAGCTTGGGCACCACGTCCGTCAGGTCAAGATTGGCTTCGAAATACGCGTCCAGCGTGCCGACATCGCGCCAATATTCGCCCAGTTCCTCCGACGCACGGATGCAGCTATTGGTGAAGCGGTGGGCCACCGCCTTGCCGTGGGTCACGACATAGGGGATGATATCCCCGCCAAAATCGCGCGTGGAATTCGGCGTCGCGGCATCCCGGCGCAGTTGTTCGAACAGGAATTTCGTTTCGAACACATAGATGCCCATTGAGGCCAGCGCGTTTTCAGGATCGCCGGGAATGCCGGGCGGATCCTTGGGTTTTTCGACGAAGGCGGTGATCGTATCGTTCTTGTCCACTGCCATCACGCCGAAACCGCTGGCCTCCGCGCGCGGGACGACAAGACAGCCAACAGTCACATCCGCGCCGGAATTTACGTGCTGGCGCAGCATCAGCTCATAATCCATCTTGTAGATATGATCGCCCGCCAGGATCACCATATATTTGGGGGCATAGCTTTCGATGATGTCGATATTCTGGAACACCGCATCGGCAGTGCCTTCATACCAGTGCAGCTCGTCGATCCGCTGGGATGCGGGCAGGATATCGAAACTTTCATTCCGTTCCGGGCGCATGAAATTCCACGCGCGCTGCATGTGGCGGATCAGGGAATGTGCCTTGTACTGCGTTGCCACCCCGATCCTGCGGATGCCGGAATTGATCGCGTTGGACAGGGCAAAATCGATGATGCGGGACATGCCCCCGAAATAGACCGCAGGCTTGGCGCGATTGTCCGTCAGTTCGTTCAGGCGGCTGCCACGTCCGCCCGCCAGCACATAGGCCATCGCATCGCGTGCCAGGGGTTGTTGCCGCTTCTCCACCATGATCCAGTCTCCTCTCCGGGTCGTTGCCCGCTTACCCTTGATATTCCAGCATGATCGTGGCCAGCGGCGGCAGCACCATCGACGCGGCGCCGTTCGTGGCATTCACCCCACCCAGATTGCCCTTCCCACTACCACCATAAATTCCGGCATCGCTGTTCAGCACTTCGCGCCAGCGCCCGTCACGCGGCAGCGGCACGCGGTAGCCATCACGCAGCGCGGGCGTCATGTTACTGATCACCGCCACCGGGTTCGCACCCGGCGCCTTGCGCTGCCAGGCAAAGACCGAATTTTCCGCGTCATCCGGGATCAGCCATTCAAAGCCATCGCCTTCACAGTCCCGGGCATGGAGCGCAGGCGTTTCACGGTAGAGGTGGTTGAGATCCCGCACGAGCGTCCGCACACCTTCATGCGCCGGGGCATCGCGCAGATACCAGTCCAGCGCGCGTTCCTCGCTCCACTCCCGGGCTTGCGCAAACTCCTGTCCCATGAACAGCAGCTTCTTGCCCGGATAGCCCCACATCAGGCCATAATAGGCGCGCAGGCTGGCAAATTTCTGCCATGTATCTCCAGACATTTTGGTGAGCAGCGATCCTTTGCCATGCACCACTTCGTCATGCGAAATCGGCAGCACGAAATTCTCGCTGAACGCATACATCAGCCCGAAGGTGATTTCGTTGTGGTGGAACCGCCGGTGAACGGGATCACGCGCCATATAGGCCAGCGTGTCATTCATGAATCCCATGTTCCATTTGAAGCCGAAGCCCAGCCCTTTTTCATGCACCGGCTGCGTTACGCCTGGCCATGAGGTGGATTCCTCGGCGATGGTGATCACGCCCTTGTGCTGGCCATAGACCGCCTTGTTCATCGCACGGAGGAACTCCACCGCTTCCCAGTTCTCGCGCCCGCCGTCCTTGTTGGGAATCCATTGGTCGGCCTTGCGGGAATAATCGCGGTACAGCATTGAGGCGACGGCATCGACGCGCAGACCATCAACATGATAACGTTCGGCCCAGAACAGCGCGTTGTTGACCAGAAAGCTGGAAACCTCGCGCCGCCCGAAATTATAGATCGCGGTATTCCAGTCCGGATGGAACCCAAGCCGCGGGTCTTCATGTTCATACAGCGCGGTGCCATCAAAATGGGCAAGGCCGTGCGCGTCTGTCGGGAAATGGGCAGGCACCCAGTCTATCAGTACGCCAATCCCGGCCCGGTGCGCGCCGTCCACAAAGCGCGCAAAGCCGCCCACATCCCCGAACCGGGCTGACGGCGCATAGAGGCCGGTTGTCTGATAGCCCCAACTGGGATCATAGGGATGTTCGCTGACGGGCATGAACTCGATATGGGTAAAGCCCATATCGACGACATAGGGGATCAGCCTTTCGGCCAGCGCGTCCCATGTCAGGAACCAGCCATGCGCATCGCGTTCCCATGATCCGGGATGGACTTCATAGATGCTGATCGCCTCGCGGCGCGGATCAACCGAGGCCCAGTGCGCGCGGTGTGCGTCGTCGCCCCAGTCCGGCTTGGCGGGCAGCGCGGTTCGGGAGGCCGTGGCGGGCCGCAGTTCCGACGCGAAGGCAAACGGATCTGCTTTCAGCGGCAGCACCACGCCATCGGCCCCGGTGATCTGGTATTTGTACGCGGCCCCTTCACCGATACCGGGCAGGAAAATCTCCCACACGCCGATATCCATGCGCTTGCGCATCAGGTGCCGCCGCGCATCCCAGTGATTGAAATCACCCACCAGCGACACGCGCTGCGCGTTGGGCGCCCAGACCGCGAAATGCACACCTGCCGCGCCTTCATGATCGATCAGATGCGCGCCCATCTTGTCGAACAGACGAAAATGCGTGCCTTGCGCAATCAGCAGATCATCAATCGGGCCCAGCACCGGGCCGAAGCTGTAGGGATCGGCAACCCACCATTCGTCCGCCCCCCGTGTCGCGCGGTATCTGACCGGCTGACGTTCGCCCTGCACCTTGCCTTCAAACAGCCCGCGATCATCAATCCGTTTGAGCGCGCCAAGGCTTTCCCCTGAAAGATCATGCGCCTCAGCCGTTTCGGCACCCGGAATGATGGTCCGGGCAAACGCGCCCTTCGGGCCCTGATGCACCCCCAGAAGTGAAAAAGGATCGGCGTGAAGTCCGTCAAGCAGGGCAGAGATAGCCTTTGCCGATGGCTTCACATCACGCCCCAGATATCGCGCGCATATTCACTGATTGTACGGTCGGACGAGAACCAGCCGACATTGGCGATATTCTGGATGGCAGAGGCGCGCCACGCGGTCTGATCCATCCAGCGCGCATCCACGTCACGCTGGGCATTCGCATAGCTTTCAAAATCGGCCGCTACCATGAACCAGTCATGGTCATACAGCCCGCCCATCAGCCCGGCATAACGATGGGGATCGTCAGGCGAAAACACGCCCGAGGCAATGGCAGAGACGGCCTGCTGCAATTCGCGCGACTCCTCGATCAAGGCACGGGGATTATAGCCTTCCGCCCGCTTCTGCGCGACTTCATCCGCCGTCAGGCCGAATATGACGATGTTTTCATCCCCCACGCGGTCCTTGATCTCGATATTCGCGCCATCGAGCGTGCCAATCGTCAGCGCGCCGTTCAGGGCAAATTTCATATTGCCGGTGCCGGACGCCTCCATGCCCGCTGTCGAAATCTGTTCGGACAGATCGGCTGCCGGGATGATCCGTTCGGCAAGCGAGACATTGTAATTGGGAATGAACACCACTTTCAGCAAGCCACCCACCGAGGGATCGGAATTGATCCGCCGGGCAATGTCATTCGCCAGTTTGATGATCAGCTTGGCGTTGTGATAGCTCGATGCCGCCTTGCCGCCGAAGATCTTGACGCGCGGAATCCAGTTGCGTTCGGGATGGCTGCGGATCTGATCGTAGAGTGCCACCGTTTCAATCAGGTTGAGCAATTGCCGCTTATATTCGTGGATGCGCTTGATCTGCACGTCGAACAACGCATCGGGATCAAGCCGCAGCCCGATCAGATCCTTCAGATGCGCCGCCAGTGCGACCTTGTTGGCACGCTTCACTTCGGCAATCCGTTCCCCCAGCGCCGCATCGCCCGACAGGGCCCCCAGATCAACGAGTTTTTCGGCATCATCCAGAAACGCATCACCAATCGCGTTGCGGATCAGGCCGGTCAGCCCCGGATTGCATTGCTGGAGCCAGCGGCGCGGCGTGACGCCATTGGTCTTGTTGTTGATCCGGTTTGGAAACATCCGGTGGAGATCGGAAAAGACCGTCGCTTTCATCAGATCGGTATGAAGCGCCGCCACCCCATTGACGCTGTGTGCGCCGACAAAGGCAAGGTTTGCCATCCGCACCCGCCGCTCCCCATTTTCATCAATCAGCGAAATGGAGGAAATCGCGGCGGCATCCATATCGGGCTGTTTGTGCGCTTGCCGCAGCAGGCGGGAATTGATCGCATACACAATCTGCATATGGCGCGGCAGCAGGCGTTCAAACAGCGGCAGCGGCCAGCTTTCCAAGGCTTCGGGCAACAGCGTGTGGTTGGTATAGCCAAAGGTTTCGCGCGTGATTTCCCAGGCTTCGTCGAAATCCATTTCGTGATGATCGATCAGGATCCGCATCAGTTCTGCCACCGACACAGCCGGATGGGTATCGTTCAACTGGATCGCCGCCTTGTCTGCCAGCGTGCGGATATCGCCATGATACTGGACATGGCGGCGGACAATGTCCTGGATGGAAGCCGACGAGAAGAAATATTCCTGCCGCAGCCGCAATTCCTGCCCCGATGCGTTCGAATCCGCCGGATAGAGGACGCGCACAAGGCTTTCGGCCCGCACTTGTGCCGCCAGCGCCCCGGCATGATCGCCCGCGTTGAACGCATCCAGGCTGATCGGATCAATGGCGCGCGCCGTCCACAGCCGCAGCGTATTGACCCGCTTGCCACGCCAACCGACCACGGGCGTATCCATCGCCATCGCTTCGACCTGCTCACCCGGATGCCACACCACACCGCCATTGGCCGTACCCAGCACTTCGCCGCCAAAGCCGACCAGATAGGAACTTTCGCGCCGCTCAAACTCCCACGGATTGCCATGCGCCAGCCAGGTTTCGGGCAGTTCCACCTGCCAGCCATCGTCAATCCGCTGGCGGAACATGCCGTTCACATAGCGGATGCCATAACCGTACGCCGGCAGGCCCAGCGAAGCGAGGCTTTCCATGAAGCAGGCCGCCAACCGGCCAAGACCGCCATTGCCCAGCGCGGCATCCGGCTCGATCTCCTCAATGGCGGCAAGGCCGACACCGTGTGACGCCAGCGCCGCTTCGATTTCCGCCGTCATCCCCAGATTGCTGATCGCATCACGCAGCAGGCGGCCAATCAGGAATTCAAGGCTGAGATAATAGACTCTTTTGTCCCCCGCCGCGATTGTCGCACGGGTAGAGTCCATCCAGAGCTCAATCACCTTGTCGCGAACGGCATAGGCTGTGGCGGCGAACCAGTCGTGCGGTTTGGCGGCGCGCTCATCCTTGCCGATCCGGTGGATCAGGACATCAAGGATGCGTTCCCGTGCTGGAAGGAGCCCCCCGGATTCGCTGTCTGCCATGCGAAATGCTTCCTTCCCTGTTCAGATCGACAACAAGTGCCTCCAGCCCGCGCCATGTTGCAGCGCAACATTGGATATTGCAACTAGGAATACGTTTGCGGCGCGGCCCGCGCGCAAAGTCTTTCAGGCCAGCAATGGCTGCATGAAATGGCGCGCGGCAGCGTCTGCCGTCCAGCGCGCCGAAAACAGGCCATTCTGCCCGAAAAGGGCATCAATGATCTGCGCGGTTCCGGCCTTGCGCCACAGCATGCGCAGGTCGTTCGCCAGTGGGTCATCCACCGGGCGGGCATCGCCTCGTATATGGACAATCCATGCGGCCAGCGCCGTCAGGATGGCCGGACAGTTCCGGCCCGCCTTTTGGTGGAAGGCGAGCGTTTCCAGCCAGCGCTGGGGGATTTTCTGGCTGCCATCCATCGCGATCTGGGCAAGGCGGTGGTTGAGGGCGGGATTGCGGAAACGGGCAAGCAGGGCCGCCGCATAGGCATCCAGATCCTGCCCCTGTGCGGGCGTGATGCTGGATGCCGCTTCATCCCGCATCAGCGCGCCGGCCAGTGCTGTCAGTTCGGGATCAGCCACAGCCTGATGGACAAATTCATAACCCCGCGCGAGGCCGAGATAGGCAAGTGCCGAATGCGCGCCGTTCAGCATCCGCAGCTTGGCCGTTTCAAACGCGTGAACGTTGTGGGTGAACTGTGCCCCACCCGTTTCCCAGCGGGGGCGCGGCCCGGCAAAGCGATCCTCGATCACCCATTGGCTGAAGGGTTCAGTGATGATCGTCGCTTCATCACGGAGGCCAAGCTGCGCTTCGACCGCATCACGGTCCGCACCGGACGTTGCAGGCACGATGCGGTCAACCATTGTCGAGGGGCAGGCGCATTCGACAGAGAACCAGCGGGCCAGATCAGGATCAAGATAATCACCAACGAGCCGGGAAAGCTGCGCGCCATTATCCGCCAGGTTATCGCAGCAAAGCAAAGTCACGCCGGGCAGCCCCATGTCCCTGCGGCGGCGAAAGGCTGCCGCAAGATAGGCATAAATCGATCCATCTCCGGCCAAGGCCCGGTCAAGCGCGCCGTCCGGCGTGCGGCAATAGCCTTTCTCGGTAATGGTGAAGCTGACGATATGGGTATCTGGCGACGCCAGGGCATCAATCACGGCCTGCGGATGTTCATGCCCCACAAGAACGGAGCGGACAGACCCGATAAGCCGCGTCGCATCGCCCTGCGCCGACCGCGCGGACACCGTATAAAGCCCGTCCTGCGGATTGGTCTGCGCAGCGACATCCCCCGAACGCAGCGAGACACCGGTAATGCCCCAGCCCCTATCACCGGCATTCATCGCATCATCGGTATAGACAGCCTGATGCGCGCGGTGGAACGCACCAATCCCGAAATGCACGATGCCTGCCGGTTGCGCATCCCGATCATAGCCAAAGCGCGCGACACCGGGGGGCAGGCGATCAAGCGTCGCGGCAGACAGCCTCACAACCGGTACGCCCTTTTGGCAAGGTTATAGGCAAGGTCTTGCGCCAGTTCTGCCGCTTCCCAATCCTCCATCCGGTGTTCGGAAACGAGCTGGGCAAGGAAACCGCAATCGATCCGGCGGGCCACGTCATGACGCGCGGGGATTGAGAGAAACGCGCGGGTATCATCGTTGAAGCCCACCGTGTTGTAGAATCCGGCGGTTTCCGTAACCTGCTGGCGGAAGCGGCGCATGCCTTCCGGGCTGTCATGGAACCACCAGGCAGGCCCCAGCTTCAGCACGGGATAGTGACCGGCCAGCGGTGCCAGTTCGCGGGCATAGGCGCTTTCATCCAGCGTGAAGAGAATGATCGAAAGGCCCGCCGCATTGCCATAACGCGAAAGCAGCGGGCGGAGCGCGTGGACAAAGTCTGTGCGCGTCGGGATATCCGCCCCCTTGTCGCGTCCGAAGCCCGTAAAAAGCTGCGCATTGTGATTGCGGAAGGAACCGGGATGAATCTGCATCACCAGCCCGTCCTCCAGGCTCATCCCGGCCATGACAGTCAGCATTTGCGCCCGGAACAGTTCTGCCTCGGCAGGCGTCGCATCACCCGACGTCACGCGCCCAAACAGTGCCTCGGCTTGGGCGGGAGACAGATCGGCGGTTTGCGCGGTGGGGTGGCCATGATCGGTGGACGTGGCCCCCATCGCGGCAAAAAAGGCGCGGCGTTTGCGATGCGCGGAGAGATAGCCGTGCCAGCCAAAGGCATCCTCCCCGGTCAGGTCAGAGAGGGTTTTCAGATTGTCACGAAATCCCTCAAACTCCGGATCCACCACCGGATCGGGGCGATAGGCCGTGATCACCCGGCCGTTCCAGCCGCTGTCGCGGATCGCCTTGTGGTGGCGCAAATCGTCAATCGGGGATTCTGTGGTGGCAATCACTTCGATATTGAAGCGTTCAAAAAGCGCGCGCGGACGAAACGCTTCCGTCGCCAGCGCGGCGGTGATGCTGTCATAATAAAGATCGGCGGTGTCGGCCGCCAGTTGCACGTCCATGCCAAAGGCTTCGCCAAACACCCAGTCCAGCCACATGCGCGATGGCGTGCCGCGGAACAAATGATAGCGCGCGGCAAACAGCCGCCAGCTTTCGCGCGGGTCGGCGCCGGGATTGCCGATGCCCAGCGCTTCGAGCGACACACCCTGCGAATAGAGCATCCGGAATACATAATGATCGGGATGGAGCAGCAGTTCCGCTGCATTGGTGAAGGGCGCGTTCGTGGCAAACCATTCGGGATCGGTATGGCCATGCGGGCTGATGATCGGCAGGCGGGCGACGCCATCATAAAGCTGGCGCGCAAGGGCACGCACGCTCTGGTCAGCGGGGAACAACCGGTCGGGGTTCAGGACAAGGGGGCGCGTCATGATCAGGCCAGCGAATAGCGTGCGCGCTTGGCCTGCACAGCCTTGCGGGCTTCTTCCACGGCCCTTTCCTCGGTCGCGAAGAGAAGGCTGTCGAGCACGGCGGCAAGATGGGCCCGCATCGCCGCCCGCGCCGCTGGCGCATCATGCGCTTTCAGGGCATCAAGCACGGCTGTATGTTCTTCCACCACCGGCTTGATATTGGCGCTGCGGGCCTTTTCATGGAGCAGCGCGCTTTCGGGTGAATTGGCGCGCAAATCCCATAATTTCTCGATCGTGTCATAAACGGCCCCGTTGCGCGTGGCGCGCGCAATGGCGAGGTGAAAGGCACGATCCGCCTTGTCCGTGCCATTGGGATTACGGTTTTCGCGCGCGATTTCCTCCACCAATGCCTCGATCCCGGCCAGTTCCTCAGGTGTGATCTGCGCGGCTGCCAGCGCCGCTGCTTCCCCTTCGAACAACAGCCGCGCTTCGGTCAGCTCGAACGCTGTCATGTTGAAGCCGGGGATATCGCCCTTGCCAGGCAGCCGCTTCACATAGGCACCCGAGCCGATCCTGACTTCCACCAGCCCCTGCACTTCCAGCGCGATGATCGCTTCGCGCACAGTGGGGCGGCTGACCTCATGTTCGGCGGCCAATTCGCGTTCGGCAGGCAGGCGGTCACCAACGGCATAGGCCCCGCTTGCCAGATCATCGATCAGTTTGCGGGCGAGTTCCTGATACAGGCGATCATGGCCCGAACTTGGCGAAGGTATCACGCAGCGTGTATCCTGTTCATAAATGGCCTGACCAATTCACATAAAATTGACCGGCCAAATCCGGTTGTCAAGTCGCCGATATAGCGAACCATACGTAAAGCTGAACAGAAATCCCGTCAGAGCAATCCGGCCTCGGTCAATTATCATCCGGGCCGTCAGCCCTTCAGCACCAGCCTGATCGCAAAGCCGACCACGCCAACGGCAGCAACGCTGACAGCCCAGATGGCAATGAACCAGCCGATCCGGCGCAGCCGCTGCGCCATCAGTGATACCCGTCCTGACCCACCTTGCCGCGAAACACCCAGTAAGCCCAGCCGGTATAGGCAAGGATCACAGGCACCAGCAGCCCGGCACCGAACAGCATGAACACCTGGCTCTTGTGGGGAGCCGCCGCCTGCCAGATCGTGACGCGCCCCGGAATGACGTCCGGCCAGATCGAGACTGCCAACCCGACAAGGCACAGGCCGAACAGGCCCAGCGCATAAAAGAAGGGTGCGCGTTCGTGCCGCTTTGAAAGGCTGCGGAAAAATTGGATCGTAACGATAAGCGTCGCCAGCGGCACAGGGGCGGCTGCCACGATGCCGGGATAGGCGAACCAGCGCGCATAATATTGGGTTTCGAGGAACGGCGTTGCCGCGCTCACCACGGCGATAGCGGCAATCAGCGCAAAGCCGATCGGTTTGGCAAGGGCAAATGCCTTGCCTTGAAGCGCGCCTTCGGTTTTCCAGATCAGCCAGCACGCGCCAAGCAAGGCATAGCCGATCATCAGCGCCAATCCGGTCAGCAGGCTGAACGGGGTGAGCCATTCCCACCAGCCACCGCCATAAGCGCGGCCGGTTACAGTAATGCCTTGCAGCATCGCACCCAGCGTTATCCCTTGCGCAAAGGTGGCGATGGCCGATCCGCCGGTAAAGGCAATATCCCATATTGCCCGGTGATCAGGATCGCGCCAGCGGAACTCGAAGGCCACGCCGCGCAGAACAAGGCCGAGCAGCATCGCGATCAGCGGCGCATAGAGCGCGGGCAGGATGATGGCATAAGCGAGCGGGAATGCGGCGAGCAACCCGCCGCCGCCCAGCACCAGCCAGGTTTCATTGCCATCCCAGACCGGGGCGATGCTGTTCATCGCAGTGTCGCGTTCAGCGCCCACCGAAAACCGCGGGAACAGAATGCCGATGCCCAGATCAAAGCCGTCCATCACCACATAGGCGGCAACGGCGAAGCTGATGATACCTGCCCAGATGATGGTCAGATCAATGCCGGTCATGATGCGCCTCCTTCCCGCACGGCAGGCGCGGGCGTTATCCCAGCCGCGCGTACTGGGCTGCCATCCAGTGCAGCTTCATGGGCGTGAGGCGCTTTGGCCATCAGGCGAAACAGGTAATAGATGCCAGCGCCGAAGACCGCGAAATAGACCAGCACAAACGCAAGCAGCGACGCTGCCACCGCAGGGGCATCAAGCGGCGAGGCTGATTGCGTCGTGCGGAGCAGACCGTAGATCGTCCAGGGCTGGCGACCCACTTCGGTCGTGATCCAGCCCGCCAGTACCGCGACAAATCCCGACGGCCCCATCGCCAGCGCCGCGCGGTGCAGCCAGCGCCAGTCATAGAGTTTTTTGCGCATCCGGGCGATCAGGCTCCACACGCCGATCCCCAGCATGGCAAAGCCCAGCCCGACCATCACCCGGAATGACCAGAACAGGATGGCCACTGGCGGTTCCCGGTCATCAGGCACACTATCCAGCCCGGCGAGCGGCGCATCGGGATCATGTTTCAGGATCAGCGAGGATGCCTTGGGGATTTCAATGGCATAGTCGATCCTATTGTCCCGGCTGTTGGGAATGCCAAACAGGATCAGCGGCGCACCGTGCGGGTGGCTTTGGTAATGTCCTTCCATCGCCATGATCTTGACCGGCTGATGTTCCAGCGTGTTGAGGCCATGTTCGTCGCCCGCAAAGATCTGGACGGGGGCGACAAGCGCGGCCATCCACATCGCCATGGAAAACATTGTGCGCGCGCCGGGATTGGTGCGGTCCTTCAGCAAATGCCACGCACCCACCGCGCCCACGGCAAAGGCGGTCGTCAGATAGGCCGCGATGACGGTGTGGATCAGGCGGTAAGGGAAGCTGGGGTTCCAGACAATTTCCCACCAGCCTTCTTTGGGCACGAACTGGCCGACCTCATTGATCGCATATCCCACGGGCGTCTGCATCCAGCTATTGACCGAGAGAATCCAGAAAGCGGAAATGAACGTGCCCAGCGCCACGGCGCAGGTGGCCGTGAAGTGCAGGGCGCGGCCCACCTTGTTGATGCCGAACAGCATTACACCCAGAAACCCCGCTTCCAGAAAAAAGGCTGTCAGCACTTCATAGGCCATGAGCGGCCCGATCACTGGCCCGGCCTTGTCCGAAAACACCGCCCAGTTCGTGCCGAACTGGTAAGACATGACAATGCCCGAAACCACGCCCATCGCGAACACCACCGCGAATATCTTGATCCAGTAGCGATAGAGATTGGCGTAAACGCCTTTGCCCGTTTTGAGCCATAGCCCTTCGAGCACCATCAGAAAGCTCGCCAGCCCGATAGTGAAGGCGGGAAACAGGAAATGGAAGCTGACCGTGAAGGCGAATTGCGCCCGGGCAAGCAGGATGGCACTGGATTGTTCGATCATGGTCTTGCGTCCTACGCCAGTGGTCAGGCGGCGTCGCGCGCAAATACAACAATCAGGATTGCACGCGATCATCCCCTGATAGTGACAGCCCCAGGCCTGCGGCGTGTGACACCGCCTGCGCGCGGCTGTCTGCATTCAGTTTGCGCATGACGTTCTTGAGATGCCACTTCACTGTTTCGGGAGTCAGATGAAGCCTGCGCGCGATTTCCTTGTTGGAATCCCCGCGGCCAACGCCGGTCAGCACGTCAATTTCACGCGAAGTGAGGATGGAGAACACATTGCCCCTGGGCGGCGCGCTTGCTTTCGCATTGTCATCTGCGCCCTCAATCAGGGACAGCAGCGCGCCCAGTCCGCCGCCCGTGCACAGCAACGCATGGACACGTGCGGCCCCCAGCGGCGCAAGGCCATCAAGGATTGTCCGCCGATAGCCTTTGCCGACAGCCGCTTCGAGCAGCGCGAGCGCCTCAGCAGTCAGAACGAAATCAGGATCTGCACGCGCCGCTTCCACGATCCGCAGCAGTTCCAGCCTGAGCGCAAGGGGGTCATTATGTGACGCGTCCACAAAGCGGAAGAGGCACTGTTCGGCCTGCGCATAGCGGGCACCTTCTCCCTTCATGATGGCCTCCAGCGCCCGTGCCTCGGCAGCGACGGCATAGGTGCGCAGGTCAAGTGACAGCAGGCCTTCGGCAATCCGCTCCGCATCCGGGGCCGGAGCCAGCCGGTCAGGATCCGTGGTCATCGGCAGACGCAGCCGGATGCGTTCGCCCATGCACATAGCCAGCAAGCGCCGCCAGCCGCGTTCATGGCCGATCAGTTCGGCATGTTCGATGGTGATGGCCGCCTGTTCGATCTGGCCGCGGGCGCCCGCAATACGGATCAGCACGAAATAGGCGTCTATCACTGCTTCGTGAAACGCGGCTTCGTCGATGGTCGGCATCCGGTCTTGCAGCATTGCCGCTGCCCCGTTGAGATCGCCCCGTTCATAGAGGCTGCGCGCCACGAACGCCGCTAGCAGGCCCGATGCCGCAGCCTGTCGTCCGCCATGCTGTTCGGCGAGCGCCAGCCCGTTCTGGAATGTGCGTTCCGCCTCCGCCAGTTCCCCTTGCGCGCGAAAGCCAAGGCCAAGAATGCAATAGCGATACGCGGTGGGGAAAATCTGTTCCTTGCGCTGCGCCGCCAACTGGCCGGGGCGCACCAGATCATGTACCAGATGCATATTGCCGCGCGTGATTTCACAATAAGCGGTGGCATTGCGCACGGCGCGGGAGACAAAACTGTCTTCCTCCACCGCGCCCGAAAGAAACGCATATCCCGAATCCACCGCCGCATCGAGCCGGTCTTCATAAACAGCCAGGAATATCGCTTCGATGCCCGCCAGTTCCCGTTCCAGCCGCGCCTTTTCCGCGAGATCTGCGATCCCGGCCACACTCACCACAAGCTGGTCGATCAGGGTGCGCGCCTGCGGACGCAGGCTGAGCGTCAGCGCCCAGGCTTCGGCAAGCCGCAGCGAAATATGTTCGGCCACGGCCTCTTCGGGCAGGCGCGCGATCCAGCCGAGCAAGGCAACGATATCCGAATGCTCGACCATCGCCATCGCGGCCTTGTTGACGAGCGCCGCAGCCTGCCGGGTTTCGCCGGCATCAAAGGCGTGGCCGATGGCTTCAGCGAGCTGGTCGTGCGCGGCAAACCAGCGGCTGGCCGTGCGGTGCAGGTCAGCCAGCGAACCGGGCGCTTCCTGCGCCAATCGCGCCAGCAGGAATTCGCGAAAGACCGGGTGGATGCGAAAGCGGGTCCCGGCATCATCCAGCCGCTGGATGAACAGATTCTGGTCGGCCAGCCAGGTGAGCAGTTGCGCCGCGCCGCTTTCCCCCGAAAGCGCCTGGCACAGCGCCGTGGTCATATTTTCCACCACCGCGCAGCGCATCAGGAACTGGCGCGTCACCGGTGTCAGATGCCGAAAGATATTGTCTTCCAGATAATCGCTCAGCCAGTGCGCGCCATGCGAGACGAGCCCGATGTCAAACAGGGCGTCGCGGTTGTTGCGGAGCGCCGCAGAGCCGATCCTCAGACCCGTAACCCAGCCCGCCATCGCTTCGTTGAGCTTGCGTATATCGGCCTCACCCAGCGGATTGCCCCCGCTTGCGAGCAAATCCCGCGCTTCATGATCGCTCAGCCGCAGTTCCTCGATCCCGACGCGCAACAGCATGGCATGGGTATCAAGATAGGACAGCGGCAGCGCCGGATTGGCCTGGCAGGTGCTGACGATATGAAGATTGTCCGGGCAATGCAGCAGCACATAATTGAGGAACTGGAGGATGCGCGGATCCGTCAGCTTGTCCAGATCATCCAGGAACAGCACGAAATGCTGGCCATAGACGTGAAGCGCATTGATGAACTGCGTGGCCAGCGACTGCGGCGGCGTCAGCGCGTCATACATCATGTCCTGCGCGAAGCCGAGGCCGCGCACCGCTTCAAAGATATAGACAATGGCGCGGGCCGGATCGTCATCCTCCCGCTCGAACGATACCCAGCCCACACGCGCGCCGCGCCGGGGCAGCGCCTGATACCAGGCCGTGCAGACTGTTGACTTGCCATAGCCGCTGGGCGCGCGAACAAGGCACAGGCTGTGGCCCATGATCGCATCGAGCCACCGGGCATGGCGGTCAAGCGCCACCGGATTGGCAGGCAGGCGCGGCGGCACCAGCTTGGTGCGCGTCAGCCCCGGATAGCCCGGGTTCGCCCCTGCCGGTCGCGCGGACACATCCTGGCCCGGGCGCGAAGCCCTGATTTCGACCATATGAGGCCCTCTCCCGCGGGGTGCCGCCCCCGCCTCGTTTCCCGCTGCAGAACTTGGCGCGGGCAGCTTCCCGGTGCAAGCGCAACTTTCACCCCCCCAATCACCCCCCCATCACCGGCATTGCGGCCCCCTCCTGACTTTTCCTAGCTTCCTGCCACAATAAATGACCGAGTCCGCAAAATGGCGCGCCCGGGACAAGAGGGAGAGAATGCTGTGAGAAAATCCACATTGCTGGCGAGCTGCGCCTTTATCGCCGTCCAGATCGGCGGGGCTCCCGCCGTTTTCGCCCAGGAAGCGCCACCGGCAGCAGAGGAAGATTCGGGCGGCATTGCCGATATCGTCGTCACCGCGCAGAAGCGTTCGCAGATATTGCAGGACGTGCCGGTGGCCGTTTCCGCCCTTGCCGGGGACGAGATGGAAGCCCGCGGCGTCAGCGAGACATCTGATCTTCAGGGCTTTGTCCCCAGCTTGCAGATCACGACACCCTATGGCCGCACCCAGCCGAACTTTTCGCTGCGCGGCGTTTCGGTGGCAAATGAATTCTCCTCGTCAACCGCGTCGCCGGTCGGCGTCTATGTCGATGAAGTCTATCAGTCGTTCCGCGCCAGCCACGGCCAGCAACTGTTCGATCTTGAACGGGTGGAGGTGCTGCGCGGGCCGCAGGGCACGCTTTATGGCCGCAACACAACAGGCGGCGCGATCAGCTTTTTCAGCAACAAGCCCAAGCTGAAAGCCAGCGAAGGCAAGCTGACCGTCGGCTATGGC
>JANOAJ010000156.1:0-5105 GCA_031411035.1 Sphingomonadales bacterium | reverse complement strand
CCATTTTCCACCTGCTGGCGCGCCACTTCCACGGCCTTGGGATAGTCCCCGGCCATGATCAGCTTCTTGAACGCGGCAGAGCCGGTAACATTGGTGCGTTCGCCGATATTGACGAAAGTGGCAGTCTGGGTGGTCTGGGTCATTTGATACTTTTCACTAATTCCGAATGTCCTGAGTAGGGGCTGAGCTTGTCGAAGACCCATATCGAAGGGCCGGTGTGCGTCCTTCGATACGCCATTTCGACAAGCTCAATGGCTACTCAGGATAGTCGGAGGTTGTTTCCACAAGGCTCACGCCGCCATCGTCATCGGCTCGAGCCCGGCCAATCGCGTCACCACAGGCGGCACAACCATAGTGCGCGGGGCGAGCCCCGCCACGGCATCCCGCATCGCGGCGATATGGGCAGGCGTTGATCCGCAACAACCGCCCAGAATGTTGACCTGGCCATGTTCGGCCCAGTCACGCACCAAAGCCGCTGTCTGATCCGGCATTTCATCATACTCACCCAGATCGTTGGGCAGCCCGGCATTGGGATAGACCATGATCAGCGTATCCGCGATGCCCGAAAGCGTGCGGACATGCGGGCGAAGCTGTTCCGCGCCAAAGGAGCAGTTGAGGCCAATGGTCACCGGCTTGGCGTGGCGCACCGCGTGCCAGAAGGCTTCGACAGTGTGGCCCGAAAGATTGCGTCCGGAAAGATCAGTCAGCGTCATGGAAATCATCATCGGCAGATCGCGGCCCAGCGCGTCCTGCGCCTCCAGCACGGCCATCACACCGGCCTTGGCGTTCAGCGTATCAAACACGGTTTCGATCAGGATGAAATCCACCCCGCCTTCCACCAGCGCGTCCACCTGCTCGCGATAGACATCTTTCAGATAGTCAAAGGTGATTTCGCGGAAACCCGGATCATTGACGTCGGGCGAAAGCGAAAGGGTCTTGTTGGTCGGCCCGATGGCCCCGGCCACGAAACGCGGACGGCCATCCCGGGCCTGCGCGGCGTCGGCTTCGCGGCGGGCGAGGCTGGCCGATGCAATGTTGATCTCCCGCACCAGATGTTCGGCGGCATAGTCCGCCTGGCTGATCTGGTTGGCGCTGAAGGTGTTGGTGGAAACAATGTCCGATCCCGCGTTCAGATAGGCGCGGGTGATTTCCTCCAGCACGGACGGGCGGGTAAGGGCCAGGATGTCGTTATTGCCCTTCTGATCCTTGGCCAGCTTCAGATCCCCGGCATAGGCGGCCTCATCCAGTTTGTAGTTCTGGATTTCGGTGCCAAAGGCCCCGTCGGTCAGCAGCACGCGATCAGCGGCGGCGGCGAGGAGATTCGTGCGGGCGCTCATGCGGCTTTCTCCAATGGGGTGGCGGCGGGCCGCAGCCCAAGCAGATGGCAGATGGCATAGCTCAGTTCCGCGCGGTTCAGCGTGTAAAAGTGGAAGTTGCGCACACCGCCGGCATAGAGTCTGCGGCACATTTCGGCTGATACCGTGGCTGCGACCAGTTGGCGCGCGGCGGGATGATCATCCAGCCCGTGAAACAGGCGGCCAAGCCAGGGCGGCACAGCCGTTCCGGTCATGTGGGACATGCGGACGATACTGGCAAAATTGGTCACCGGCATGATGCCGGGAACGATTTCGGCATCAATGCCCGCCTTGGCCACGGCATCGCGGAAACGGAAAAAGGTTTCGGGTTCAAAGAAGAACTGCGTGATCGCGCGGCTGGCCCCGGCGTCCAGCTTGCGCTTCAGAAAGTCGATATCCGAAGCGGGGCTTTGGGCTTCGGGATGGGTTTCGGGATAGGCGCTTACCGAAATCTCGAAAGGATGCAGCGTGCGCAGTCCTTCCACCAGTTCCGCCGCGCTGGCATAGCCTTGCGGGTGGGGGGTGAATTTCGTTCCAGCAACTGGCGGGTCACCGCGCAGGGCCACAATATGGCGCACCCCCGCTTCCCAATAGGCATGGGCGACTTCGGCGATTTCCGCCTTGGACGCTTCAACGCAGGTGAGATGCGCGGCGGCAGGCGTGGCTGTATCCCGCGCAATCCGGGCCACAGTGTTGTGCGTGCGTTCGCGGGTTGATCCGCCCGCGCCATAGGTTACGGACACGAAGCGCGGGGCCAGCGGCTCCAGCGTCTGCATCGTTTCCCAAAGCGTCTGCTCCATCTTCTCGGTTTTGGGCGGGAAAAATTCAAAGCTCACCTGCGCGTCGCCTGCCAGATCGGCGAACAGCGGCGCATCAAGGGCACGGCGCGCTTCTTCGAGTTGCGCGAGGGAAAGAGTCATGCGGCCACAGCTTTCAGTTTGGGTTGGGCAGCGCGCGTGCCGCGCCAGATTTTTACAGTCAGTGCGCCGCCTTCAAGGCTTTGCGCGTGGTCAAGGGCAAGGCCCACCCGGGTGAACCAGTCGGCGATCTGCTCGTCCGAAAAGCCCAGACGGGCATGGGCGTCGCGATCGCGCAATTCCTCGCGGTCATGCGGGGCGAAATCGACAACCAGCAAGCGCCCGCCCGGCGCAAGCACGCGGGCCAGTTCCCCCAGCGCCGCTTCGGGGGCAGGCAGGTAATGCAGCACCTGATGGAGGATGGCTGTATCCACGCTGCCGCTGGCGAGGTGCAGTTCGGCGATATCGCCCTGGCGCAGATCAACCGGGCAGTTGGACAGATCGGCGAGTTTGGCACGAGCGAGCCGGAGCATCTCGGACGAGCGGTCTATGCCGGTCGCCGCGATCGCCTGGGGGGCGAAGAGCTCAAGCATCCGTCCGGTGCCGGTGCCTATATCGGCAAGGCGGCCAATGGGCGCGTCCGCCAGGGCATGCGCCATTGCCGCTTCCACCGCACTTTCCGGCGCGTGAAGCGAGCGGATGGCATCCCATTGGCCGGCGTGGGATTCGAAATACCGGGCCGCAGCGGTCGCGCGATCCGCACGCACTGCCGCCAGACGCGCCGTATCGGCCAGCGCCCAATGGTCGCCGCCCTGCGTCGCATTCCACTGGTCAATGGCGGCAAACAGGGTGGCAGTGCGTTCGGGCAGGCCCGTGGCAAGGAACACCCAGCTTCCTTCCTTGCGGCGGCGGGCGATGCCCGCATCGCATAAAATCTTGACGTGGCGGGATACGCGGGGTTGGCTCTGGCCAAGGACTTGTGCCAGTTCGCCAACCGAAAGCTCCATCGCGCGCAGCAACGCGACGATCCTTAGCCGGGTGGGATCGGCAAGCGCACGGAACATGTCGAGGGCGAGTGTCATCGCGGAACATCATATAAAGAATTCTTTATATGTCAATCTCGGAAGTCAACGCGCCCGGCGTCGCCTTCGCGGCCTCCCGCATTTTCCACATTGCCAACAAATGAACGAATCACTAATGCGAGTCGCTGCGGGTCCGAGCGGCGTGAATGTTTCGCGCCTTCCGCCGCTTGTTTTCTGACCCCAACGGGAGGGATTATTTTATGAAGAAGTCCATTACACTTTCACTCGTTCTCGCGGCCTCGATGGCTGTTGCCGCCTGCAGCCAGAAGGCTGCTGAAGAAACCACCAACGCTGCTGACACGATGGCTGCTGACGCAGCTGCCGGTGCAGAAAACGCTGCTGATGCTGCGATGGGCGCCGCCAACGACGCTGCTGCTGCCGCTGGTAACGCTGTTGAAGCTGCTGGCAACGCTGCCGATGCTGCTGGCAACGCCGCGACGAGCGCTGTTGACGCGGCTGCGGACGCTGCCAAGAAGTAAGCTTTTTCAGCCGCAAGGCTGATCATGCGATAAAGGGGCTGTATCCTTCGGGATGCAGCCCTTTTTTTGTTGGAGAGAGATAGTGCGCAGAGCCATGCTGGCCATCATGTTCCTGCTTGCCGGATGCGGGGGATCCCCCAATGACCCCGGCGTTGGCGGTGTCACGCGCGGCGAGGCGGAGGCGCTTAACGATGCGGCCGCCATGCTTGACCAGACCGAGCCGCCACCCAGCGTGCTGAATGATACGGCACCCCAGCCGGACCAGCCCGCAGGGCCTGCCCAATAGCCAAAAGCAAAGGGCCGGAGGATTGCGCCCCCGGCCCTTCTTGTAACTGCGTGGGATGGCAGGACTTAGAAGTCCATGCCGCCCATGCCGCCCATGCCGCCACCGGGCATTCCGCCCATGGCCGGGGCCTTGTCCTCCGGCGCATCAGAGATGGCCGCTTCGGTGGTGATCAGCAGACCAGCAACCGAGGCAGCATCCTGAAGGGCTGTGCGAACCACCTTGGTCGGGTCGATCACGCCAGCCTTGACGAGGTTTTCATACACATCGGTGGATGCGTTGAAGCCCATCGTTTCGTCATTTTCGCGCAGCAGGTTGCCAGCAACAACCGCACCGTCAACGCCCGCATTCTGGGCGATCTGGCGCAGCGGCGCTTCGATGGCCTTGCGGATGATGTCGATGCCGCGTGACTGGTCGTCATTCGCGCCCTTCATGCCAACCAGAACCTTGGTGGCATAAAGAAGTGCGGTGCCGCCACCAGGGACGATGCCTTCTTCAACCGCGGCGCGGGTGGCGTGCAGGGCATCGTCAACGCGATCCTTGCGTTCCTTGACTTCCACTTCGGTCGCGCCGCCAACCTTGATCACGGCCACGCCGCCGGCGAGCTTGGCAAGACGCTCCTGGAGCTTTTCCTTGTCATAGTCGCTGGTGGTGTTTTCGATCTGCTGACGGATCGCTTCCGTGCGGCCCTTGATCGAGTCATGATCGCCAGCGCCATCAACGATGGTGGTGTTGTCCTTGTCGATCGTGACGCGCTTGGCCGAACCCAGCATCGCAAGCGTAACGGTTTCCAGCTTGATGCCCAGATCTTCGGAAATCATTTCGCCCTTGGTCAGGATCGCAATGTCTTCCAGCATCGCCTTGCGACGATCGCCAAAGCCAGGTGCCTTGACCGCAGCAACCTTGAGGCCGCCACGCAGCTTGTTGACCACGAGAGTGGCAAGCGCTTCGCCTTCAATGTCTTCCGCGATGATCAGGAGCGGGCGGCCCGACTGAACGACAGCTTCCAGAATGGGGAGCATCGCCTGCAGGTTCGACAGCTTCTTTTCGTGGATCAGGATGTAGGGGTCATTGAGTTCGACCTGCATCTTTTCCGGGTTGGTGATGAA
>JANOAJ010000155.1:0-3466 GCA_031411035.1 Sphingomonadales bacterium | reverse complement strand
CTCAGGAACCCTGCCAGTGTCGAATTGCCGCCCCCTTGTTGCCCTTTTTGCGCTTGCTGCGCTCACCGCCGGTTGCGCCAAAAATGGCGATTTCGATGAAACGGGCGGGATCCGCATGACGCGCAGTGTTTGTCCGGCCGTTGCCGTTCCCGCCAATACCGGCGACATCACCCTGTTCGATCCGCCCGCCAGCCGCGATGCCCGGGCGATCGATGTGGTGGCCAATCTGACCAACGTCCGCAACACCTGCGACGAGACGGCGGGCGGCGCGGAAGTGACGGTCAACGCCACGTTCACGGTCAACGCCCGGCGCAGCAACCCGCAGGGCGCGCGCGATGTGGTGCTCCCTTATTTTGCCACGGTGGTCCAGGGCGGTCGCGTGGTCGTTTCCAAGCGCGTCAGCCGCGTCAACCTGCACTTCAACGATGGCGAACTGCGGGCCACGACCACAGGTGCCGCCAGCGCCAGCGTCAACCGCGCGGCGGCGACCCTGCCCGAAGATGTTCGCGCCAAGATTACCCGCAAGCGCAAGGCGGGCGATCCCGATGCCTCGATTGATCCGATGGCGGATCCCGATGTGCGCGCCGCTGTGCTGCGCGTCAGTTTTGAATTGCTGGTGGGCTTCCAGCTCACCGCGGACCAGTTGCAGTATAACGCCACGCGATGACGCCTGTTCCCGTCCTTGCGCTGCTGGCGGGCAAATCCGTTGTGTTTGCGCAAGGCGAGAACAGCGCGATTGCCAAGGCACCGCTTGCCGGGCGCGTGCAGATCGGATTTCTGGGCGTTGCAGGCGATGAACAGGCCGATCCGCGCTATCATGGCGGGCCGGACAAGGCGCTGCATCACTATCCCGCCGATCATTATGCCCGCTGGGCAACGCAGGCAGTGGATCATCCCTTGCTGGGCGCGCCGGGTGCCTTTGGCGAAAATATCTCGACCCACGGGCTGACCGAAGCGGATGTCTGCATTGGCGACCGGCTGACGCTGGGCAGTGCGCTGCTGGAAATCAGCCAGGGCCGCCAGCCCTGCTGGAAACAGGCCGCGCGGATGGCATGGACAAGTCTGCCCGCGCTGATGGTGAAGGAACGCCGCAGCGGCTGGTATTATCGGGTGTTGAAGGAAGGCGTGGCCGAAGCGGGCGATATGCTGAGCCTTGTTGAACGCCCCTTGCCGGATTGGAGCGTCCGCCGGGTTTTCGGTTTGCTGATTGGCGGGGAGTATAAGCGCGATCGCGCGGCGTTGCGGGAATTGGCTGCAATGGAGCCCTTGTTCAGCGGATGGCGCGCGCGGGCAGCGGAATTGCTGGGTCAGGGGCACTCATGCCAAGGTTGATCCACTTCGTCTTTGCGAGCGCAGCGAAGCAATCCAGTGGACGCGGCGAACAGTCTGGATTGCTTCGCTGCGCTCGCAAAGACGGTCAGCTAGCTTTGGTCACCGCCCCTGCAAACCGCCAGGCAGCCGCCAGCAGGCCGAATGTTGCCAGCGCGTAGCGACTGTAGATCAGATGCCATAGTACCGGACTGGCTTCGGCAAAGCCGAACTGGCGGTGCCCCGGCAGCAGAATGGCCAGATATGCACACCCGATCACCGCCAGCCAGCCCGGAGAGCGGGCATTCCAAGCCTGCGCCGCGACCATCACGAGCAGCGGCAGGACATAGGCATAGCTGTGCCCCCAGCCAAGCGGGGCAATCAGGCTGATCACGGCCATGGTAATCGCAGCGACAGTGAGTTGTGGTGCGTCCGTGCGCCACACCCGCCACTGCATGGCACCCATGATGGCCAGCCCCATCAACACCACGCCATTGCGCAGCAGCGCCGGGACAACCACCGTATCATAGCTGGCAAGCGCCAACCGGTGATCCAGCGACAGCCGCACAATGTCCGCCACGACCGACTGGTTGTCGATATTGACGATGGTACGACTGGCCATCACCGGCATCATTTGGGTGAAATAGGTAATCCAGACAGATAGCGGGAACACCGCCGCCGCTAGCAGCGGCACAATCACCGCACCCGCGCCAAAGCCCAGGATCGCAGGCCAGCGCCGCTTCGGGTCAACCAGCACGGGCAAGATCAGCAGGGCGGGATAGATTTTTACCCAGGCGCCGAACGCCAGCACCGCGGCGCCCCATCCCGCTCGCCCCCGAAAGGCGAGCACGGTGCCGGCCATGATGATCAGCAGGATCAGCGTATCGACCTGCCCGGCCCGGCAGGTGAAAACCGGGCCACTCGCCAGCGCGAGCAGCATCAGCATCACCCGGGTTGGCCGGTCTGGCTGCACTATCCCCGCATCACGCATCACGCCGAACCACAACCAAAGCGCCACAATCGCCGCGATCAGCGCACCCCAGGCCAGTAAGGCAAAACCCGTTTCGACCGTGCCCAGCCCGAACGGCAACAGCATGGCGATGCTGGGCGGCGGATAGAGAAAGCCCTGCAGCGATTCCGCTGTGCCCGCCACGCCGCGGACGTCGTCATAGAGCGTCGCCGGATCAGCGAGCACGCGCTTCACCGCGTCATGGAACACGAAGAAGTCACTGCCGCGATGGCCCTTGAGGCTAAGCTGTTCGAACGCCAGCAGAAGGAGACCCGCAAGGCTTCCGAACCAGGGCAACATGCGGAACCATCCGTGATTGCCGTTCATGCCTGTGATGCGCCCCGCCATAGCGAACTCCCTTACCCCCGAAACCTGGCCACACAACTGATCATCGCCGCGCCTGTTACAGACAATTTGCTAATATTGGCCTGCGACGAACCGTTGCGCGTTAACTGTGTTCCTTCATCACCCGTGAACCAGCAAATGTAACCCTTCCGCCTGGGCAAACAGACAGTCACAGGGGGTATCGTCATGCGCAATTCCATGAAATCAATTGCTGCGGCCATCGCGCTGGCAGCCATCGGCACGAGCATTCCGGCACAGGCCGCCTGCTGGAGCGAGGAAGCCGTTTCTGCCGCCAAGGTGCGCGATCTGGAAACCATGCTGATGGTAGGGGCGTTGCGATGCCGCCTTTCAGGTGAGAATTTTCTGGGAGACTATAATCATCTGATCCAGCAGAGCCGCACGGCGCTGACCGCGATGAACGATACGCTGCGGGCGCATTTTGTGGAAGCGGCGGGGCCACGCGGCGGGCTGGACGCCTATGATCGCTATGTTACCGCCATCGCCAATCGATATGGCGCGGGCGCAGAAGGGCTGACCTGTGCCGATATGGCATCAATCCTGTCGGCCGCCAACGCCGAGGGCGGCTCCGCAGCAGGGCTTGCGCGGCTTGCCAATGATGCTGGGGTGGAACCGGTGCTGGCCGGGGGGCGCTGTCCGCTGACACTGGCTGCGCGCAATTAAATTACAGATATAAAGAAATCTTTATATTTGCTTTTGCGGACGCGGGCAGCTACGGGGCGCGGCATCTTAGCCAAATCCGGAGCTTCCCCGTGTCCAACGATTATGTGATTGCCGATATTGCCC
>JANOAJ010000154.1:0-2785 GCA_031411035.1 Sphingomonadales bacterium | reverse complement strand
GCCCCGTGTCGAGCACGGGGCGACGAACCCGGATATGCCTGATCTCATCAACGCATAGAACATCTTGCGACAGATCCGCGCCACCCACGCAAAACTGCCAATGCGTTCACAGGAGCCCGTGGAGGCCCCGCACAGGCGTTTTCCTATGCGTCCGCTACCCTGGTAGCGGAGCCCTTCAGAATCGTCGCTGGCGGCCCCTCCAAGGGCATTTTAGAGCCATATGGGTTCGCCAGTTCGTGAAGCCATATCCTGATCGGTCAATTCGCCCTTATCAGCCCGGACTGGAATCCCGCACATCAAACCAGATCATGTCAGCCTGCCAGCCACCAGCCTTGGCCTCTTCGGCAAAGCGTTGCTGCCATGCAGCATCGCGGACATTGGGGGCATCGCTCGCCCATCTGGTGTCAAGCGGCGACGTGCCGGTTACCACAAGAATGCCGACGCGCCCCAGCGAGTCCGTATCGATTTTCAGGCGATACCGGTCATTGTCCAGCACATCGAGCGTCTTGTTCGCCACGCGTTCGCTGACTTTGGAACGATCCATCAGCCATGTGGCTGTGCCATTGGGATCAAAGCCGAAAACACTGAAATCCTGCGTCGGCGCGCCGATATTCAAGGTTTGTTCGGTGCGGATGGCCACCCGGCCCGGCATGCTGGCCGCGCCATCAAGCCGGGCTTCATACTCATATTGTTGGCCCGACAGCAGCGGACGGTCACTGCGGATGGCGCGCGCGGAATCAATCAGCGGGCACGCATCACGCATCAGGGGGCCAACCTTGTCGGCATCCAGCGTCATGTCATCGGCTGCTTCACCAACCGCTTTGGCGATCGCGTTCTTGGCCCCGGTCGGGTCAAGCGCCGCGCCTTCCAGCACCAGAACCTTGGGCGATGTCGGATCTGCCTGAACATTGATCCAGCTACAGGACTGGGCAGCCGCGGCCGCACGCGCAATTGACACAGCGTCTCCGCCGCCCTTCTGGCCCAGGCCCCACCATGCGGCACCGCCGGCCAGCGCCAGCGCCAGAGCGCCCCCCGCGATCAGCGGAACCTTGTTCGATTTGCTGCCCGCACTGCCATAGCTTTCCGCCGGGGCCGCCGCACGACGATCCACTTGTGGCGGCGGCGGAGGGGGCGGCGGGGGTGGCGCCGCGACAGGCGCGGTAATGCCGGGCACCATTGTGGCGGCGGTATCGCCACCCGGCAGGCCGGAAGACATGCCGGGGGTAAATTCGGTCGAAGGCAGCGCGAACAAAGTCCGCTGGTAATTGTTGCGATCGATCACCTGGATCACATCACCCATGGAGGGCAAGCGCGCAGCAGGATCGGGCACCAGCATTGCCTGAAGCAGCGGGCGCAGTTCGGTTGGCACCAGAGACAGATCCATCGGCTGGCGGCGCTTGTCGATCGCGTCCACCAGAGTCTGGCCAAGATCGACATTCTTGCCACGCGTTACCGAAAGAATGACCAGCCCCAGGCTGTAAACATCCGTCCAGGGGCCGATATTGCGGCCGAAATCCCCCAGTTGTTCCGGCGCGACAAAGCCCAGTTTCCCGGCAAAGCCATCGCCGATGATGGTTGCGTTGCCGGGGTCAAGATCCTTGGCAATGCCGAAATCGATAATGCGCGCGCGTTCGAGCCTGCCGCGTTCCAGCAGCACGTTATCGGGCGAAAGATCACGGTGGATCGCCCCCAGTTCGTGCGCCGCGCGGAGCCCTTCGGCCAGCCGCCGGGTCAGCGCGAGGAGTTCGGCCGGTGTGGCCCCCAGCCCGGCCATCGCGTCAGCAAGGCTGGTGCCGTCGATAAAATCGGTAACAATGTAGAGCAGCCCGAGCTGCGGGTCATGGGCGAGCACCCGGTACTGCACCAGCGCCGGATGGGACAGCTTGGTAAGGGTCTTGGCTTCCTTGCGGAACATCGCCTCAACCTTGGGATCGGCTGCCATCGAGGGCAGGATCACCTTGATCGCGACCTTTTCCTCGGTCTGGATATTCACACCCTCAAAGACTTCACCCATGCCGCCTCGGGCTATGAAGCGCTTCACTTCAAAAATGCCGTTCAGGATATCGCCTACCCTGATCTGCGCAGGCTGGGAGTTGCCGTTCTGATCGCTCACATGCCGTCCGTTCTGTCTTTTCCGAATGATAGAAGGGTCACTTCACTCGCCGCAACGGCGATTACCGTTACATTGTCCGGGGCGCCGCGTTCAAGACTCAATTCAATAAGTCCGCTGGCCGCTTCACCAAGCCGAGACGGGACAAGCCTTTCTGCGATCTCGTCATCGCTGACAAGCCCATAAAGGCCATCGCTGCACAGAAGAAATATGTCTCCCGGCTTCACCTTGTCCCGCACAATATCCACATCAACCTGTGACATCACGCCGATGGCGCGCGCCAGCACGTGCGACATGGGATGCCCGACCGCATCTTCGGGTGCCAGCAGGCCCCGATCAATCAGCGACTGAACCTGGGTGTGATCCCGCGATACCTGAGTGAGCTTGCCATCGCGAAACAGATAGGCCCGGCTGTCCCCCGCCCACATCACCGCAAAATCATCATCTTTCAGAACAAGGGAGACGACCGTGGAGCCCATGCGCTGGCCGCGCTGCTGCGCTTCGGCGTAAATTTCCGTGTTCGCGGCCAGAATTGCTTCCCGCACCTTTTCCACCCGGGTCTGGAAATCCTCCACCGGTTCCATGGCGTTGATCGCGTCAACAATGGCTTTGGAAGCGCGCTCCCCATATTCATGCCCGCCCATGCCGTCAGCCACCGTCCAGACGCCCAGTTCA
>JANOAJ010000153.1:0-6640 GCA_031411035.1 Sphingomonadales bacterium | reverse complement strand
GCCTCTTTTTGTGCCGGTTTTGGTTTCTTTGTTATTTTTTTACCCATTTCTAGCTTGGCTAATTTTGTGCTTTGGGGGTTTTGTGCTATAAAAGCTTACCCCCAAAAAGCCACAAAGCCACTAAGAAAGGTCAATGCGCCCCCTTCGGCGTTTCCATAATCTCAGTTAGCACGCCGGCCATATCCTTGGGGTGCAGGAAGAAGATCAGCGTGCCGTGCGCGCCTATGCGGGGCTCACCCAGCACGCGCTTGCCCATTGCTTCAAACGCGGCCTTCGCGGCGTGGATATCGGGCACTTCATAGCACATGTGATGCTGGCCGCCCTGCGGGTTCTTTTCCAGAAAGCCCGCAATCGAGGTGTTGCCCGGCAGCGGCTCAATCAGCTCGATCTGCGTGCCGCTGGTGCCATTCTCACCAGGCGTATCGACAAAGCAGACTTTCACGCCCTGCGATTCCAGATCAAACGGCTCGCCGATTTGCGTGGCCCCCAGCACATCGCGGTAATGCACGATGCTCGCGGCGATAGACGGCGTGGCGACGCCGATATGGTTGAGACGGCCTAGTTTCATTTCAGGTATACCCCTTCGTCATCAGGCATAGGCGGATCACAACGGAATATTGTCATGCTTCTTCCACGGATTCTCCAACTGCTTGTTCCGCAGCTTCCTTAAGCCCAGTGCAATCCGTTTCCGCGTGGAATGCGGATAGATCACCTCGTCAATGAATCCCTTGCTTGCCGCCACAAACGGGTTCGCAAACCGGTCTTCATATTCCTTCGTCCGCTCGGCGATTTTTTCGGGATCGCCAATGTCGGAGCGGAAGATGATCTCCACCGCGCCCTTCGCGCCCATCACCGCGATTTCCGCCGTAGGCCAGGCATAGTTCAGGTCGCCGCGCAGATGCTTTGAGGCCATCACGTCATAGGCCCCGCCATAGGCCTTGAGCGTGATAACCGTGAGCTTGGGCACGGTTGCTTCGGCATAGGCGAACAGCAGTTTCGCGCCATGCTTGATGATGCCGCCAAATTCCTGCGCAGTGCCAGGCAGGAAGCCGGGCACATCGACAAAGGTGATGATCGGAATGTCGAACGCGTCGCAGAAGCGCACGAAACGCCCCGCTTTGCGCGCGCTGTTGATATCCAGCACGCCTGCCAGCACCATTGGCTGGTTGGCAACAATCCCCACGGTGCGGCCTTCGATCCGGGCAAAGCCGATCAGGATATTGCCGGCATGCTTGGGCTGAACCTCAAAAAACTCGCCCTCATCCACCGTTTTGCGGATCACTTCCTGCATGTCATAGGGTTGGTTAGCCGAAGGCGGGATGATCGTATCCAGGCTGTCTTCCTGCCTGTCCCACGCGTCCGTAGTCGGGCGAACAGGCACGCCGGAGCGGTTGTTTTCGGGCAGAAAATCAAAGAAATCGCGGCAGGCAAGCAGCGCTTCGATGTCATTCTCGAACGCATTGTCCGCCACACCGGATTTGCTGGTGTGCGTCACGGCTCCGCCCAGTTCCTCCTGCGTCACCACTTCGTTGGTCACGGTTTTCACCACGTCCGGGCCAGTGACGAACATATAGCTTGAGTCCTTCACCATGAAGATGAAGTCCGTCATCGCAGGGGAATACACCGCGCCGCCCGCGCAGGGCCCCATGATCAGGCTGATCTGCGGGATCACGCCTGACGCATTCACGTTGCGCTGGAACACTTCGGCATAGCCGCCAAGCGAAGCCACGCCTTCCTGAATACGCGCGCCGCCTGAGTCATTCAGGCCGATCACGGGCGCACCGACTTTCATCGCATTGTCCATCACCTTGCAGATCTTCATCGCATGGGCTTCGGAAAGCGAACCGCCGAACACCGTGAAATCCTGGCTGAACACAAAGACCAGACGGCCGTTGATCGTACCGCTGCCCGTCACCACGCCGTCGCCGGGGAATTTCTGGTCCTGCATCCCGAAATCGACGCAGTTATGCTCCACATAAGCATCCAGTTCCTCGAACGAACCTTCATCGAGCAGGATATGCACCCGTTCCCGCGCGGTCAGGCGGCCCTTGGCATGCTGCGCGTCAATCCGCTTCTGCCCGCCCCCGAGATTGGCGGCAGCACGGCGTTTTTCGAGTTCGGCGATATTGGCAGACATGGCTTCCCCGCAAATTGGTAGGCCTGCCTATTGGCGGCGCGTTATCGCAAAGTCCAATGTGAATATGCAAAATTGCAAAGTCATATTTTGCAAAATGCTGGTGCTGAGATATGATGGCAGGGGTGACAGGCAGACCGTCATTGCGAGCGCAGCGAAGCAATCCAGCGGCGCGGGTGACTCGATTGCTTCGCTATGCGCGCAATGACGAACGCCCGTCTTGATAACGGAAACGAGGGATAGTTATGGAACGGGAAAGCAGCAACGCCGGGGCACGAATCGAAATTTCCGACACTATCAAAATATACCGAAACAGCGTGACGCTGTCAATAGGTTATTTCCGCTAATGCGAGCCAAACGCCGGATTTTTGCCGGGCCCCAGATCCGCGCTCTGCGTACCCGCTACGGCTACAAACAGGCCGAAATGGCCGCACGTCTGGGTATTAGCGTGTCCTATCTTTCCCAGCTTGAACATGACGATCGCGCGCTGACCGCCCCGGTTCTGGCGGCGCTGGTACGGGATTTCCCGCTCGACTGGAACGAGTTTGAGGAAGATGCCGCCACCCGCCGCTTTGCTGCTCTGCGAGAGGCTGCGGCAGATCCGCTGTTTGTCGCGCCGCTTTCGCCCGAACAGCTCACGCGCATTGCCGAACAGCAGCCTGCCCTTGCCGATCAGTTCATCACGCTCCACGCCGCCTATCGCCACGCGGGCAATCGCCTGCAGATCGTCGATGAGGCGCTTTCCAGCGACAATGCCGGGGGCAGCCGCCTGCCCTGGGAGGAAGTGCGCGACTGGTTCCACAATGCCGGAAATTATGTCGATACGCTCGACAAGGCCGCCGAAGCCCTGGCGACGCGGCTGCGCGGGCGGCTGGTGTCACCCAGCGCAGAGGCGCTGGAAAAATATCTCCGCGACGCGCTCTCCGTCTCGATCATGCACGAAATGACCGTGGGGCTGCGTGAATTCGATTCGGTGATGAACCATCTCGTCATTGATCCCGGCCAGCCGCCCGAAAGCCAGCGGTTCCAGCTTGCCCACCAGTTGACGGCGCTTGCCCTGAAGGACGAGATATCCGAAGTGATCGAGGATGCGGGCTTGCGTTCAGCGGCCGCGCGGCAATTGCTGTTTCTTGGCCTTGCCAACTATGCCGCAGGGGCGCTGCTGATGCCCTATGCCCGGTTCCGCGAAGAAGCCCGCGCGGTGCGGCATGATATAGACCGGCTGCGCCAGCTGTTCGGAGTCAGCTTCGAACAGGCGTGCCACCGCCTTTCCACGCTCCAGCGCCCGTCGATGCGCGGTGTACCGTTCTTCTTCTGCCGGGTGGATATGGCGGGCAATATCACCAAGCGCCATTCCGCCACTCGCCTGCAATTCGCCCGCTTTGGCGGGGCCTGCCCTTTGTGGATCGTGCATGAAGCGGTGGCGATCCCTGACCGGATACTGGTGCAATTGGCCGAAACCCCTGACGGCGTGCGATACGTCTCGATGGCGAAGGGACTGGTAAAGCCGTCCGGCAGTTATGAACGCGCGCCCCGCCGTTATGCCGTCGCCCTGGGGTGCGAGGCTGAACATGCCCGTGAATTCATCTATGCCGACGGACTGGATCTCGCCTCGCCCCGTGCCGCGACCAAGATTGGCGTTTCCTGCCGCCTTTGCCCGCGCCCGGATTGCGACCAGCGTGCCTTTCCGCCGAGCGATCGGGAAATCGGCATTGATCCCGACAAGCGCGGGGTGGTGCCGTACCGCGTCATTTAGGCGCTTGCCCTTCGTCGGGTGCCGCGCCAAGGAAAACCGATGTGTACACCTGATGAAGACTGGCCGCAGGCAGGCCGCGAGCGTCTGATGGTCCCCGCGCCGGTGGGCCATATCGGTACGGATCATGAGATTGACGAAATGGCGCTGCTCCGCCGCCTCTCGCCCGAAACCGTGATGATGATGGGCGATAATCCGGCCCTGCCCCGTATGCCCGCACGGCCCCGCCTGCTCGATTTCTTCAAGGCTCGCTTTGGCGACATCACCGTCCGTCATCTGCTGGGCAGCGCCAAGCGCGCACTCGATGACGGGCAGGAAGAAAAGATCGTGCTGGCCTGCCTGCTCCACGATATTTCCAATGGCTGTTTCGTCCGCGCGGATCACGGCTATTGGGGGGCGCAGATGATTGCGCCTTATGTGGACGAGGAAATCGCCTGGGCTGTGAAATATCACCAGCCTTTGCGCTATTTCGCCGATGAAAGCGTTGGCTATGCCTATCCAGAGAGCTATCTGCGCTTCTTCGGCGAGGATTACGTGCCACCCGACTATATCCGCCGCGATGCGGAGGATGCCCGCGCCCATCGCTGGTATATGACGGCGCGGCTGGTGACGCTCAATGACATTTATTTCTTCGAAGACACCGCGGCGCCGGTCGATCCGGAGGTTTTCACAGATATTATCGGCCGGCATTTTCGCGAGCCGGACGACGGGCTTGGGTTTGATGGCTCCCCCACGGCGCATATGTGGCGGACGATGATCTGGCCCAATAATTTCCTGTGATCCGGGTGATTTATAGATGGGGCCGTCTTTGAGAGCGTAGCGAAGCAATCCGGAATGCCGAGCGCAGCACCGGATTGTTTCGCTATGCTCGCAATGACGAAAGCGGCTCTGTTCGAAGGGATCAGACCTTCACCACGCCCTGTTCGATCAGGCTTTTGGCCGTATCGATAATGCTTTCCGCCTCGTCGCGCGTTTTCCAGCCCAGCACCTTTTCGGCGTGGCTGGCATCGACGGCGCGGAACCGGCCCAGTTCGCCAAGGATCTGGCGGATGCTGCCGTCAAACAGCCCGATCAGCCGCACGACAAAGTCCGGAATGCCGCGTTTCGGCACCTTGCGCGCCTGATCGCCCAGAGCAGCCCGCAAAATGGCTGCGACATCAGCCATCCACAGGAATTTGCCCGCGCCGATAAAGCGCTCTCCATCCAGCCCCGGTGTTTCGAGCGCCTTGACGTGCAGGTCTGCCAGATCGCGAACGTCCACCACGGCAAAACCGAGGCGTGGCGTGCCGGGAACAGACCCATCCATCAATCGCTGGACAAACTGGATAGAGGTTGAAAAATCACGTGCCAGCAAAGGCCCCAGCACTGCCGAGGGATTGACCGAGCAGAATTCCATGCCTGCGCCTTCCGCTGCCATCCAGTCCCGCGCGGCGCGTTCGGCAATGGTTTTGGATTTGACATAGGCACTGAGGCCAGGCGCGGAAACATCGCTCCAGTCCGCTTCGGTATAGGGCCTGCTGTCATTGCCGTGGCCATAAGCAACGGCCGCAACCGAGGATGTCAGCACAAACCTTTGCACGCCTGCCGCCTTGGCAAAACGCAGCGCGCGCAACGCCCCTTCGCGGGCGGGAATGATCAGTTCGTCGTCATTTGCCGGAGCACCAGCAGGAAAGGGAGAGGCGACATGCGCCACATGGCTGCATCCCGCCATTGCTTCGGCCCAGCCGGCATCATTTTCCAGGTCAGCGGCAAAGAAGCCCAGTTTGCTGTCATCAACGCCCAGCCAGGCCCGCACTTCCGCTTCGCGCGCGAGATTGCGGATCGTGGTGCGGACAGTCCATCCTTCCGCCACTAACTGGCGGATCAGATAGCCCGCAATATAGCCGCTGCCGCCCGTGACCAGAACCGTGCCTGCCATGCTGCATTCCTCCGCCCGTCAGGTGGCAGATGCTAGTGGCATTATGCAACGGAAGCAATGCAGCGGCAGGCTTGCGTGTCGGAACGACCCATCCGATCAGTACATGATGGACTGAACGAGTGCGAACGATGCGACATGCATGACGATGGCGCCTACAAAAGCGATCAGGCTTTGCGTGGTGGTGAGTGTGTTGGTCATGATAATCGTTTCCTTTCGTGTTGTGTGCCGTTCGGAGCCTGTGGTGAACAAGCCGCCGTCCGGGTTGACGAGGTTCAAATGGCGGCGGGCGAATCGCGGGCAAGCGTAAATGCGTCACGAAGTCCAGGCGCTTGAAAACTCGCGGAAAATGGGCATATTGCCGGTTCGCGCTTCGCGAATTGGGGGATGGACTTCGTGAAACGGTTTCGGCGCGCCCTGCTGGAATTCTGGGTTATCCTGCCACTGGCTGTGATTGTCGGTTTTCTTGGGCCGTTTGGCACGTACCTGATGGGCGATCTGCTGATTCGAATCGGGCGCTGGTGGGGCATTTTGGCAGGCGCCTATATTCTGATCCGCCCGACGATGGAGTTATGGCGTTGGGTGGCACGCGCCACCAGGCTGCCACAGGGATCGCTCGTGTTCTGGGGCATGGTGCTCTCCAGCTTTCCGCTCGCGCTTGTCTGGCAAGTGGCTGGGCGAGAGGAAGTGCGATTACTGGGTGGCTATAGCGGGTTGCTCCCCTTCACACTCCTTTGCTGTTTGCTCGTGATGGTCGTGGTCTGGTGGGCAGAGCGTGCGGATACACATCTGCTGCGCTATTATGATGATACGCACGGAGGGAAGCCGGACGCGGCCC
>JANOAJ010000152.1:0-5415 GCA_031411035.1 Sphingomonadales bacterium | reverse complement strand
GCGCATCAAGCAGGCGGGCCATGGCGGCTTCCTCTGCCTTGTCTTTCACGGCCGTGCGGCGGCGTTCCTTTTCCAGCCGGATCGCTTCTTCAGCCAGATCGCGGGCAATCTGTTCCACATCGCGGCCGACATAGCCGACTTCGGTGAATTTGGTGGCTTCCACTTTGACGAACGGCGCATCGGCCAGTTTCGCCAGACGGCGGGAAATCTCGGTCTTGCCGCAGCCCGTCGGCCCGATCATCAGGATGTTCTTGGGGCTGACTTCGTCGCGCAGTTCGGCGGGCAGTTGCTGCCGCCGCCAGCGATTGCGCAGCGCGACGGCCACCGCGCGCTTGGCATCATCCTGACCGACAATATGTGCGTCGAGCGCAGCAACAATGGCTTTGGGGGTAAGGGCGTTATTCATGATTCGTCATTCCCGCGAAGGCGGGAACCCACTGATGCCCGCCGCAAAAGTTTATGAGTCCCCGCCTTTGCGGGGTTAATGGTCAGGCCGCGCTGTCCAGCGTTTCGACCGTCAGTTGTTCATTGGTATAGACGCAGATGTCTGCTGCGACTTTCATGGCTTTCCGCGCGAGGACTTCCGCATCGGATTCATACTCCATCAGCGCGCGCGCCGCAGACAAGGCGTAGTTCCCGCCCGAGCCAATCGCGGCAATCCCGTCCACCGGTTCCAGCACATCGCCATTGCCCGTCAGGATCAGCGTCACATCCTTGTCCGCGACGATCATCATCGCTTCAAGATTGCGGAGATATTTGTCCGTCCGCCAGTCTTTCGCCAGTTCCACTGCCGCGCGCAGCAACTGGCCGTTGAACTGTTCCAGCTTGCGTTCCAGCCGGTCGAACAGGCTGAAGGCGTCTGCAGTCGCACCGGCAAACCCGGCAATCACTTTGCCATCGCCCAGCGGACGCACTTTCTTCGCGTTGGGTTTCATCACGGTCTGGCCCATCGAGACCTGACCATCACCAGCAATCACCACCTTGCCGGATTTGCGCACGGAGACAATCGTGGTGCCGTGCCATTTGGGAAGTTCACTCATCAAGGCGGATATGGGGGGAAGGGCCTGCCAAATTCAAGGGCGCGATGATGCGTCGGCTAATAGTATCGCCCGGCATAGAGTTCGAATGCCAGCAAGCCGCCCAGCACAAGCCATATCCCGACGATCGCAATTGCCCCGGCAAGGCTGGTCGGGCGGTGGCTCGCAATCTCGGCTTCCGCCTTGTGCTGTGCAAAAATCGCGGGCGGCACCATTTTCAGGAACAGCCAGACGCCCATCGGAATAATGATCGCGTCATCCACCAGCCCCAGCACCGGGATGAAATCCGGGATCAGGTCAATCGGCGAAAGCGCGTAGGCCGCAATCATCAGCCCGAACAGGCGCACCGGCAGCGGCACGTGGGGATCACGGGCGCACAGCCACACGGCATGGGCGTCCACGCGGATATTATGGGCTATGGCCTTCAGGGATTTCATGCCATTCCGCTGTGCATGGGGCTGAGCATCAAAGCAAGGGTGGAGCGTTGGCCGGTGGCCGGTGCCTTCGTGATTTCCCGCGGGGCGAAAACGCATGTCGATGTGGTTGTGGTCGAAGTCAGCGACGGCCGGCACACCGGCAGGGGGGAAGGCACGCCCATCTATTACAAGGGCGAGACGGCGGAAGGCTGTGTCGCCGCGATTGAAGCGCTGGGGACTGTCCCCGATCTGCGGCTGATGCCCTCCGGCGCAGCGCGCAATGCGGTGGATTGTGCACTCTGGGATCTCGAAGCGCAGCGATCCGGCAGGCCAGTATGGCAATTGGCGGGCCTGACGGCACCACTGCCAATCCCCACTGCAATGACAGTGTCGCTTGATACCCCGGACGCGATGGAGCGTCGCGCGCGGACACTTGCCCCGGATTTTGGCCTGCTCAAGCTCAAGCTGGCAGGCGAAGGCGATATGGCCCGCGTCGCTGCTGTCCGGCGGGGCGCGCCGGATGCCCGGCTGATCGTGGATGCGAACGAGGCCTGGCATGATCGGGACGTGGCCGGGGAAGCCGCAGCCTTGCTGCCCTTCGGGGTGGAACTGATCGAACAACCGGTGCGGGCCGGGCAGGATCATCTGCTGGACGGTGTGGCCTCGCCCATCCCGCTGTGCGCGGATGAAAGCTGCCAGGATCGCGCCGATCTTCCGCGACTGATGGGCCGTTATCAGGCGATCAATATCAAGCTGGACAAGTCAGGCGGGCTGACCGAGGCGCTGGCGCTGAAAGCCGAAGCCCAGCGGCGGGGCCTGAAAATCATGGTGGGCTGCATGCTCTGCACCCGTCTTGCCATCGCGCCTGGGGCGCTGGTGGCGCAGGGGGCGGACTGGATTGATCTGGATGGCGCGCTGCTGCTCGCGCGGGATCGGCCTGCGACCGAAAAATGGGGCGGGGTATGACCCCCGCCCCAGCACACCCCGGGTCGCATCGGGAACTGGTAAATCAGGCGTAGGTAACGGTCACCCTGGCGCGGCGTCGCCCGTTTGTCTTTCTGAGGGCGCCACCCGTCAGGCCAAAGCCTGCGATCATCAACGCCCAGCTTGCGGGTTCGGGAACAGCCCCGGCCACGTTGACGTTGGTAAAGACGAAGCTGAGATCCTGATAATTGAAATCCCCGCCCCCAGAAAGGTCTTCAAAGGTCATGAACTGCCCGGCGGGAAGTCCCGGATCGCCGCCTGCATAGGCTGTCGACCAGACATGGTTCACGCCGTCGCTGTTCATCGATTTGTCCGAATACCAGAAATCGCCGGTGTTGGTCACCGTGATGTAAAAGGTCAGAATGTCTCCCGCGCTGACCGCGCCGAAATCGAGCGTATCACCGACATTGGATGTCTGGCTGTTCAGGCCCTGGATTCCCGTGTCCGTGCCGTTCACCAGCAGCCCCAGCAGGTTGGTGAACAAGCCGGTATTGCCGGCGAAATAGGCAATCACATTGGCGTTGGCGGCGGCCGTGACTGTGTAGGTTGTGGGGTTTTCGGTGCCCGCGTTCGGATAAAGGGGGATCGCCGCAGTCGCGGGCAGGGACGCAAGCGCTGCGCCCGCAATCGCGGCGGTCTTGATAAGGGTGGTGATGTTCATGTCATGTCTCCGGTGGCGACGTTTCAGGCGTAGGTGACGGCAACTCTGGCGCGCCGCCGCATGGCGGAACCCACAAGGCCGAAACCGCCCAGCATCAGCGCCCAGCTCGCGGGTTCGGGAACGGCGTTGCTGACCAGATTATAGTTGAACGCGGTGGAACTCAGCGTCGCGGGCTGGTCGAGCGTGTCGATGGTCAGGTCGTTGGTGAAGGAATCAAAGCTGAAGCTGCCATTATTGGGCGGGAAGGCGACAGCAAAACTCGCCAGTTGGCTTGAGGTGGAGCTGGCATAGTTGAAGCTGTTGACCAGCGTCGCGCCATCGTAAAAGTTGAAGGTGCCCGAAACCTGTGTGCCTCCACCCGAAAAGCCGGAGCCGAACAGATATTGCAGCAGATCGGTGCGGACTTGCGACAGCGGGATTGTCAAAAGCTGGTCAAGCGTGACGACCGAATTGATCTGATCGCCCTGGTTGACCGTGATTGCGTTGTCGTTGTTCAGTCCGTCAAGATTGAGAAAATAGCGGTCAAAATGCAGCCCGAAGGCATCCTGCTGAAAATTCGTGAAATTGCCGACATTCCCGGTGAGGGTCAGCGCGAACGTGGCAGCCTGAGCCTGTCCGGCAAAGGCAAGTGCGGTTGAAATAAGCGCGGTCTTGAGTGCGATATTCATGGTACGATACCCCTGACGAAAGCGGAACCGTCGGCAGCTTGGCTGTCTCACCGGCAAGATTGTTGCGACATAGGGGAAGGCGCGGGCCGCCTGAAAAGCGGGCCACAAAAAATCAGCGCGGGCAGAGTTTTTTCACAAGTGTGTCAGAACGGGGCAGATTCTTGCCCGCATCAAACGCGCCCAGATTGTTGCGGGCGGCAATATCCTGCCAGATCGCCAGCGATTGCCGGGCCGTGGCGCAGGCTTCAACCGCTCTGCCTGCCTTGGCCAGCAGTTCTGCATGCGGCATCAGGCCGACACCCAGATCGCGCATCCTTTGGGGATTTTCCGGAGACCGGCGCAGGCGGTCCTGGCGCAGCGCCACGCTTTGCGCAGACGGCGCAAGGGCATCGCCGATCCGGCCCATCTGTTCCAGCAGCAGCGCCTGTTGCCCGTAGAGCACCAGCAGCCATTTCTCCGCAGCGGCATCCGGTCCATAGGCGAGCAGCGCCCGGAGTTTGGCCACGCCGGCGTCAGCAATGCCCATCGCTTCTGCTTCATGCCCGCCCATATCCCCCAGGGTGCCGCTGATATTGAACGCCTGTTCCCCTTGCGCGATCACCAGTTGCGGGGTTGATCCCTGTTCGGCAAGTGCGCGCCGGATCAGGCCGTCAGCTTCCCGGTAAAACGGCAGGGAACCCGGCACATCTCCGGCATAATAGGTGGCATCGCCCAGCCGGTTGAGCAGCCCGGTTTCCAGCCCTTTTGCCTGGGCCTGCAAGGCAGCCGGCCATTGCCGCGCGCGCAGGGCGGTCAATGCCTTGCGCAGCACGGGCAAGGCGGCAGCCGGCTTGTTGGCAGACCAGATCAGATCATATCCGTCATTCCGCAGCGTCACGATCTGGCCAAGCTGCGCCAGCGCATTGCCCGGATCAATCCGCAGGGCGGCGTCAAATTGAAGGCGGGCGGCGGCATTGGCTTGCGGCGAATTGCCATTGTCGGCCGCCAGCGTCCATTTTTCCGCAGCAACCCAGCCGCGTTCGGCAAGCGCCGCGGCATCACCCGGCTGGTCCTTCACGAGTCCCGCCAGCAAGGCATCGGCCTTGTCCAGTGCCTTCAGGGCCTGTTCCGGCTGCCCGAGGTTGGAGACGGCGGGAAGGCCCTCAATCGCGGCCAGCCGCCGGTAACTGCGCGCCGTATCCAGCCGCAGATCAGCAGGCGTTTCGCCCGATATTTGCAGCCGTTCGAGATAGAGCGCCGCCGTGCGCGCAATCTCCGCGCGCTTGGCCACTGTGCCGGGGCTGCGCGCCAGTTCGTCATACAGGTCAAACAGCATGAAATGGGAAAGGTGCCGCACTTCGTTGAACCGGTGTTCTGCCGAGATTCGGGTGCGCTCCGCCCGCACATAGCTGGATGTGGCAATCAGCGAGGTCGCGCTCAACAGGATCATCGCCGCGCCCGTTGCCAGCACACCCCGGCGGTGGCGGTCCACGAACTTTCCCGCGCGGTAATTCCAGCCATCGGGCATCGCGGCCACCGGCAATTGCGCGCGCCAGCGATCCAAATCGGCAATCAGCGCGGCAACGCTGCCGTAACGATGGGATTCTTCCGGCTCCTGCGCCTTGGTGGCGATGGCGATGAGCTCCGCATCGGGGGACTGTCCCTTCAGG
>JANOAJ010000151.1:0-3334 GCA_031411035.1 Sphingomonadales bacterium | reverse complement strand
TGGTGGCCGCAACCGCGTCCGAACCCGCGCCGCTCCAGTATCTCGCGCCCTATACCGGTGTCGCGATGGGCGAATATTTCCGCGATAACGGCATGCACGCCGTGATCGTCTATGACGATCTCTCCAAGCAGGCCGTGGCTTACCGCCAGATGTCCCTGCTGCTGCGTCGTCCTCAGGCCGTGAAGCCTATCCCGGCGACGTGTTCTATCTCCACTCACGCCTGCTCGAACGCGCGGCGAAAATGTCTGACGCGAATGGTGGCGGTTCGCTTACCGCGCTGCCGATCATTGAAACCCAGGCGGGCGACGTTTCGGCGTATATTCCGACCAACGTGATTTCGATCACCGATGGCCAGATCTTCCTGGAAACCGATTTGTTCTATCAGGGCATCCGCCCCGCGATCAACGTGGGTCTGTCGGTGTCACGCGTGGGGTCTGCCGCGCAGACCAAGGCGATGAAAAAGGTCTCCGGCTCGATCAAGCTGGAACTGGCGCAGTACCGCGAAATGGCGGCGTTCGCACAGTTCGGTTCCGATCTGGATGCCTCAACCCAGAAGCTGCTCAATCGCGGTGCGCGCCTGACGGAACTGCTGAAGCAGAAACAGTATAGCCCGCTGTCGTTCGAAGAGCAGACCTGCTCGATCTTCGCGGGCACCAACGGCTTTATCGACGGCATTCCGGTGGCGGATGTGACGCGCTTTGAAGAAGCGATGCTTGCGGATCTGCGTGCCAATCATGCGGATATTCTCAAAGGCATTCGCGACAGCCGCGATTTCTCGGATGACAGCAAGAAGGCGCTGGTCGCAGCACTGGAAAGCTTCGTGAAGACGTTTGCGTAAGGGATTACGTCGCCCCCGCGAAGGCGGGGGCCGTTGCGGGAGTTTGCACCAACGCAGGTGCATCACATCCCCACAGGCCCCCGCCTTCGCGGGGGCGACGAAGAGGGAAACAAGATGGCGAGTTTGAAGGCTCTCAAGATCCGCATCGGCTCGGTGAAGTCGACGCAGAAGATCACCAAGGCGATGAAGATGGTCGCCGCGGCAAAACTGCGCCGGGCGCAGGAAGCGGCGGAAGCCTCGCGTCCCTATGCGGAGCGACTGGAAAAGGTCGTTGCCTCTATTGCCTCCAAGGTCACGGTCGGGCCGCAAAGCCCCAGGCTGCTGGCAGGCACCGGCAAGGATCAGGTGCATCTGTTCGTGGTCGCCACCTCAGACAAGGGTCTGGCAGGCGCGTTCAACACCAATATCGTCCGCCTTGCCCGCCGCCGCGCGCTGGAATTGCAGGCCGAAGGCAAGACGGTAAAATTCTACACGATCGGCAAAAAGGGGCGTGATCAGCTCAACCGCACCTTCCGCAAGGATATCATCAATGCCATCGAACCCGGCGATCTCGGCAAGCTGAGCTTCGCGCAGGTGCAGGTCTGGGGTGAAGATCTGACCGCGCGTTTCGAAGCGGGCGAATTTGATGTGGCGCATCTGTTCTTCTCCAAATTCGTCAGCGTGCTGACGCAGGAGCCGACCGAGTTGCAGCTTATGCCGGTGGCGGTATCCGCCAATGACAATGCCCCTGTGGGCGTGTCAGCGTCGGTGGAATATGAGCCTGACGAGGAAGAAATCCTGGCTGACCTGCTGCCGCGTAACGTCGCGGTGCAGCTTCTGCGCGCCAATCGCGAAAATGCGGCCTCCGAACAGGGCTCCAAAATGACCGCGATGGACAACGCCACCCGCAACGCCGGTGACATGATCAACAAACTGACCGTGCTCTACAACCGCACCCGTCAGGCCGCGATCACGACCGAACTCGTTGAAATCATTTCGGGGGCGGAGGCGCTGTAATGCATGCCGACGCTTGCGATCTTTTACGGCATCGTGATCCAGATTTACTGGTTCGATCACGCGCCACCGCATTTCCATGCGCGCTATGCGGGGGAGGAAGTGCAGATCGACATTCAGAAGGCGTCAGTGCTGGGCGGCTCGCTTCCGAAGCGCGCACTGGCTATGGTGCTTGAATGGACACGAGAACATCAGGTGGAATTGATGGCGGCATGGGCGGCGGCGAGCGGGGGCACAGCACCCGAACGGATTGCGCCGCTTCCGTGATGCCTGGGCTTCACAATGGAGCGCCGTGGCGCGTGGTGGACATGCAGTTGCTTGAAGAACGGGCAATGCAGGTTCGGTTTGTGGATGGTGTGGAAGGCGTGGTGCGCTTTGGCCCTAACTTCTACCGGGGTGTGTTTGCGCACCTGATCAACGCCGACCGCTTTGCCGAAGCGCGCGTGGAGATGGGCGCTGTCACATGGCCCGGTGAACTCGATCTGGCACCAGACCGGATGCACGATGATATCGTCGCGCTGGGGGAATGTGTGCTTGGAGCGGAGGCGCTGCCGTGAGCACTTATTCGACCACCGGCTGCGATTGAAGAAGCTTAGAAACACTTTGGATTGATTTGAGGAAAACGACCATGGCAACCGCCCCCAAGAAACCCGCAGCTCCCAAGGCCGCTGCTGCCCCCAAGGCAGCGGCCGCTCCCGCCGCCAAGGCCGCAGCGCCTGCAAAGGCCCCTGCTGCCAAGAAAGCTCCGGCTCCCAAGGCTGGCTCCGGTGCGACTGTCGCCAACATGACGGGCGCGACTGGTCGCATCAGCCAGGTCATCGGCGCGGTTGTGGACGTTACGTTCACGGGCACCCTGCCTGCCATTCTGTCCGCGCTGGAAACCGAGAATAACGGCAACCGCCTGGTTCTCGAAGTCGCGCAGCATCTGGGTGAGTCCACTGTCCGCACCATCGCGATGGACGCGACCGAAGGGCTGACCCGCGGTCAGGCCGTGCGCGATACGGGATCGCAGATCCGCGTGCCGGTGGGCCCGATGACGCTCGGCCGCATTCTGAACGTGATCGGTGAGCCGATTGACGAGCGCGGCCCGGTGAATGCCGCGACCACCGCGCCGATCCATGCCGAAGCCCCGCTGTTTGTCGATCAGTCCACCGAAACCAGCATTCTGGTGACGGGCATCAAGGTGATCGATCTGCTCGCGCCTTATGCCAAGGGCGGCAAGATCGGCCTGTTCGGCGGCGCGGGCGTGGGCAAGACCGTGCTGATCCAGGAACTGATCAACAATATCGCCAAGGGTCACGGCGGCACCTCGGTGTTCGCGGGCGTGGGTGAGCGTACTCGCGAAGGCAATGATCTCTATCACGAATTTCTGGATGCGGGCGTTATCGCCAAGGACAAGGACGGCAATCCGACGCCCGAAGGCTCCAAGGTGGCGCTGGTGTTCGGCCAGATGAACGAACCGCCGGGCGCGCGCGCGCGCGTCGCGCTTTCGGGCCTGACGAT
>JANOAJ010000150.1:0-49023 GCA_031411035.1 Sphingomonadales bacterium | reverse complement strand
GTGGAAACAATCAGCTTGGGCAAACCGTAGGGGAAGCTCTGCATCAATGCGCCCGCAAGCGCGCTGCCCATTGATCCGCCCACGGCAAGGATGCCGGAAAGGGGCGCTTTGGCGTGATAGTCTTGCGCGCACTTGATGGCGCCCCGGATCATCACATCCTGACACTTGCCTTCATGACCCAGCGCGCGGACGTCTTCGATCGTCGTGCCAGCGGCGGCAACCACATCGTCCGGCCCGATTTCGGCACCGCCCAGGGTGCGGCGGACACTGGCATCCAGATGCACCACTTCCACCCCGTCCGCTTCCAGCGTCCGGCGCAGGTAGCGCGCTTCGATTTCCTTCGTGTCCTGCGTAATGACCAGCAGCACGCGTGGCGTTTCGGCCATGGCCCTCTCCTTGTTCTTGTCACGAGTAAGCCATGCCCGGCTTGACAATGCACGGGCTTTTCTGGATTTTATGTTGCACACAGTGAAACCGGACATGCGATGCTTGATCAAAAAGTGAAATCCGTCCGCGCGCTGGAACGCGGCATCGATGTGCTTCTGGCCATTCAGGATCGGCGCGCGGCAAGCTTGCACGAACTGCATCTGGCGCTGCGCCTGCCCAAAGCCACGCTGCTGCGGATGCTTGTTACACTCGCAGGCAAGGGGCTGGTGTGGCAGCGCCTGGCCGATGGTGCCTATCTGCCCAATGCCGATACTACCCAGCGCAGTCGCTTCGACGCGCCCGAACGCATTGCCGAGATCGCTTCACCCCATATGGAAACACTCAGCTTCATGGTCGCCTGGCCTTCGGTACTGGCCGTCCCCCGGTTGGATCATGTGGAGATAATTGAAACGAACAGCCCGCTGTTCCGCCTCGATTCTGCGACTCTCGGGCCAGTTGGCCTGAAGCTTTCCTACATCCACACCGCAACGGGCCGGGCCTATCTGGCCGCGTGTGACCGGTCGGAGCGCGAATCGATTATAGCCCGGCTGCGTCCGACGAGCGCCAGTGCGGAGAGCGAGGCATTGCTGCACGCCATTCTGGATGAGGCCGCCGCGCAGGGCTATTCCGTGCGAGAGCCGACCCATCCCTGGCCGGATCGCTCAAAACAGATGGTGCTGCGCGACGGGCGCCGCTCAATGGGCGTCGCCGTCAAAGTACGCGGCCAGCCCGTCGCGTCGATCAACATCACATGGATGGCCAAGCATGTGACAGACGAGGATGTTATCGCCCGCCATCTCGGTGCCCTGCACGCCACTGCACGCGCCATCGGGACTGCGCTCGAAAATCTGGCATCCTGATTTCACTATGTGAAATCTCAAATCTTGCGTTTCGCTCGTTACGCGTCACTTTCATAGGCTTAGGGAGAGACATATGAAAAGCTGGCAGATTGCCATGGGCGCAACGTCGCTCGACGACCTTCGCCTGATCGATACAGTAAAACCGGAACCCGGACCGGGCGAAGTGCTGGTTCGCGTCCGCGCCTGCTCCCTCAACTATCGCGACCAGATGATCCCGCTCGGGCTCTATATGGGCGGCCCGGTTGACCGAGACATTACGCCGCTTTCCGATGGCGCCGGCGAAGTGGAAGCGGTCGGCAGCGGCGTAACGCAGTACAGGCCCGGTGACCGGGTTGCAGGCACCTTCTTCCAGAACTGGGTATCCGGCCCGCCCAATCCCCATGTTGGCCCTGCACTGGGTGCGCCCCCGGCCAAAGGGATGCTCACCGAATATGTCACGCTGCCCGAACACGGCGTTGTGCCAATGGCCGGTTCGCTGAGTTTTGAGGAGGCCGCCACCCTGCCCTGTGCGGGCGTCACCGCATGGAACGCGCTGATGGAAGGGTATCCTTCGGTCGGCCCCGGACGCTGGGTGGCCATTATCGGAACCGGCGGTGTTTGCCTGCTCGCCCTGCAGATTGCCAAAGCCGCTGGCGCGCGGGTGATCGTCACTTCCTCGTCCGATGCCAAGCTGGCGCGTGTCAAAGCGATGGGGGCAGACGCGCTCGTCAACTATCGCACCACCCCGGAATGGGGCGCGGAAGTGGCGCGGATCACGGGCGGCGGGGTCGATCATGTGGTGGAAGTCGGCGGCCAAGGCACGCTGGCCCAATCCATGACGGCGATCGGCTTTGGCGGCGAGATTGCGTTTATCGGCGTGCTTTCCCGCGATGGAAACGCCAACCCGCGTGACATGATGTTCAAGGCCGGGCGCCTGCGCGGCATTTTCGTGGGCTCGGGCAGAATGGCGCGCGATCTGAACGCGGCCATTGATGCCAATGCGATCAAGCCGGTGGTGGATCGCGTGTTTGATTTCGGCGATGCCAGATCCGCCTATGCCTATCAGGCGTCTCCGGATCTGTTTGGCAAAGTGGTGATCCGCGTCTGATGGCCACCTTCGTGCTGATACACGGGGCCTGGCATGGCGGCTGGTGCTTTGATGACGTGCGCGCCTTGCTGGAAGCGCAGGGGCACAAGGTTATCGCTCCTGATCTGCCCGGCATGGGCGGCACGGACGCGGAACTTGCTGCTGTAACGCTTGCCGGCTGGGCCGATTTCGTCGCGGATATCTGCCGCGCCCAGGATGAACCAGTGGTTCTTGCCGGGCATAGTCGTGGCGGGATCGTTATCAGTGAAACGGCAGAGCGCGTGCCGGGCAATGTGGCAGCCCTTGGCTATATCTGCGCGATGATGTTGCCCGCTGGCATGTCGCGGGCTGAGTGGCGGGAACGGGCCGAACCCAATCCGGCCTTTCTTGCCATCCAGAGGCCGCACCCCGGCGGCCATGCCAAGATCATCGACACCGCCAACGCGATCCCGGTCTTTGCCCAGCTTTCGCCGCCGGACAAGACCGCCGCCGCCATGGCGCGGCTGGTGGCCGAACCGGATGGCCCGCGCACCGAACCCCTGTATCTTACGGCTGAGCGCTACGGTTCCGTGCCGCGCCACTATGTGGAGTGCCTCCATGACCGAACCATCCCGATAGGCGACCAGCGGATGATGCAGGCACTTCAGCCATGCGCAAGCGTAACGGTGCTTGAGGCCGATCACAGTCCGTTCCTCTCGACCCCGCAGGCGCTCGGTGACGCGCTGATCGCCATCGCCACAGGAGTGAGATCATGACGATGCTGGGTTTTGGACAACGGATCGGCGGAATCATCCAGACGGCTTATGTGGTCGAAGACATACACGCCAGCATAGACTGGTGGATCAATGATGCGAAAACCGGGCCGTGGTTCCTGCTCGAAAGCTTCTGGGCGGACGATCAGGTGTATCGCGGCGCGCCTTCACAAGCCGATGTTGCCATTGCGATGGGCTTTGCGGGCAGCATGTGCATCGAACTGATCCAGCCCAAGGACAAGCATCCGTCGGTGTATCGCGAAACGGTGGAAGAGCGGGGTTACGGGTTCCACCATCTCGGGATTGGCGTGGCGGACGTGGACGCGGCGCTGCCTGACTATCTCGCAAAGAGCTATTCCCTGGCCTTTCGCGCCAATGTGCCAACCGGCGGCGCGGTTGCTTATCTGGAAGGCGGCGGGTCACACAATCCGGGCTTTCTTGAACTGATACCGGCGACTGCAGGCATGGATGAGGTATTCACAAAATTCTGGCGCGCCAGCCTTGAATGGGACGGTCGCAATCCGGTTCGGCCCTTTGGGTGAAGGGATTGCTTGCAAGTCAACGCAAAATCTGTTTGTCTTACATACAATTACGCCGCCAGCACAAAACGATACAGGCAGACGGCGAATGGAGGAGAGAGCGCAGTGACGCAGACACGTCGGTCAGGCCGCTATCAGGCAATGTTGGTTGGGCTGCTCAGTCTGAATTTCGGCATCCTCTTTTTTGACAGGAATGCGCTCAATTTCCTGATGCCCTTCGTCCAGCCGGATCTGAATCTGTCTGACACCCAAGTGGGGATGCTGTCGTCCGGCCTGTCGCTGACCTGGGCCATAGCCGGCTTTCTGGTGGGCCGGTTGTCTGACAAGCTGGGCTCACGCAAACCCGTCATCGTGGCCGCCACGATTGCTTTCTGCCTGTGCTCCTTTGTTTCCGGCATGGCTTCATCCTTTCTCATGCTGCTTGGCGCGCGGATATTGATGGGCGCTGCGGAAGGCGGGGTGATGCCGGTCAGCCATTCGATCATCGCTGCCGAGGTGGATGAGGACAAGCGCGGCCTGGCAATGGGCGTGGGTCAGAATCTGGGATCAAATGTGCTTGGTTCGGCAGTCGCGCCGCTCGTGCTCATTCCCGTCGCTTTGGCATATGGCTGGCGGGACGCCTTTTACCTGGCCGCTGCGCCCGGTTTGATCAGCGCGGCGATCATCTGGTTCTTTGTGAAGGAACCAAGCCCGGACGCGTACCACGAAGGCGATACGCCGCGCGCGACGCTGGCCGAGGCATTTGCAGACCGCAATGTGCAGCTTTGCGCGATCATCTCCATCCTGCTTGTTTCCTATCTTGTATGCTGCTGGGCCTTCATGCCCCTGTTTCTGACCAAGGACCGCGGGTTTGATCCGGATACAACGAAATGGCTGATGGCTACGCTGGGCATTTCTGCGGGAATTGGCAGCTTTGCCGTATCGGCGCTTTCGGACCGGATAGGCCGCAAGCCGTCTATCGTCGGCTTTTCGTTGCTGGGGGTCATCCTCCCGCTTGGCGCGATGTTCTTCACGGGGAGCGCGTGGGTGCTCGCGGCGATCTTCTTTATCGGCTGGGGACTTAACGGGGTGTTTCCGCTGTTCATGGCAACGGTGCCTTCCGAGTCCGTCGATCCGCGCCTTACCGCGTCTCTCACCGGAATCGTGATGGGCATTGGCGAGGTTCTGGGCGGCGTACTCAGCCCCTCGATCGCGGGCGGACTTTCTGATGCTTATGGCCGCAGCGCCGTGATGTGGCTGATGCTGGGGCTGACGCTGGCTGCTGCGCTGGTGGGAATGGGTCTGCGCGAAACAGCGCCCCGCGTTCTGGCTAGGCGCAGCGGTGCGGGCAAGCTTGCAACGGCTTGAAAGGACCTCGACAATGAGCGTGATCGAAAAATTCGCCACCGCAAATGTCGCCCCGCATGAGCGGCTGGAATATTGGAATCGGCTGACGAGCGAAACCTATCCGGGCACTTCGGTTGATCATCCCGTGGCATCGTTCGAGGCGGAAATGCTGCGCTGGACATTGGGCGAATTGACGATGATCCGCCCGCGTTCGCAGGCTTCGATTGTTTCGCGGCGACCGACGGGGAATGATCCCGAACGCATTGTCCTCCACCTCCAGCATCGTGGCCATAGCCGCCACGAGCAATGGGGCCGGACGGCCGAGATGGGCGTCGGGGATTTCTCGCTGTGCAGTGCCTGGTCGCCCTACCGGCTGGATCTGGATCTGCACGAATTACTGGTGGTGGACATGCCGCGCGAGGCGCTGGAACAACGCGTCCCGATGCTTGACGACATGATTTCGCGCCGCATATCGGGATCCAGCGCCAGCGGACAATTGCTCCATAACTTCCTCCTTTCGCTGTGGCAGCAAGGCGACCAGAGCCATGCCGACGCGGACTGGCAGGATGGCGTGGCCAATGTGTTCCTTGATCTGCTGGGCCTTGCCGTGCGGGGCGCAGACCTGCCCGCCGCCGAACCGCAGGCGGCGCGCGAACGCGTGTTGCGCACGATAGAGGCCGGCCTTGGTGATCCGGAACTTGGCACAGCGATGCTCGCGGCCGATCTGGGTGTTTCGATGCGGACGATCCAGAATGTCTTTGCCGGCATGGGCACAACGCCCAGCGCCTATATCCTTGAACGCCGTCTGACCCAGGCGTCCGAGCAACTGGCCGTCAATCCGGTCCAAAGTATCACCACGCTCGCCTTCGAACTTGGCTTTAATGACAGTGCCTATTTCGCACGCTGCTTCCGCCACCGTTTTGGAACCACACCGAGTGCCTGGCGCGACGGACGGATCGTGCTGCAATAACAGAAAAATCGCGCCCGTTGCGCGAGAGTCCCACCCGGTTGCGCGCCAGTGCAAGCATACAACCCTTCCAGCGTCCATTAGTCTAATTCGGTGACCGGGCTTTGATCCCGGCATGCGACCCACAGGAGGGGAAATGACCATGAAACGACTTCAGGGATATCTGTCGGCCAGCGTAATCGCGCTTGCCCTTGCATCACCGGCATTCGCGCAGGCGGCCGCCGAAGAAGAAACGGGCGGCATTCAGGATATCGTCGTGACCGCGCAAAAGCGCGCCGAAAATGTCCAGGACGTGCCCATTGCCATTTCGGCATTCACCAGCGAAGCGCTTTCGGAACGTGCCGTGACGAGTGTTGCCGGACTTTCCAATATCGCGCCCAACGTAACGCTGGATGCCGGTACGCCATTCTCCGGATCTTCGGCCGTATTGTCGGCCTATATTCGCGGCATCGGTGCGAATGATTTCGCCTTCAACATTGATCCCGGCGTGGGCATTTATCTTGACGGGGTCTATCTCGCCCGCTCGGTCGGCGCGAACCAGGAATTGCCGGACGTTGAGCGTGTCGAAGTGCTCAAGGGCCCGCAGGGCACGTTGTTTGGCCGGAACACGATTGGTGGTGCTATTTCGATTGTCACGCATGATCCGGGCAAAGAGTTCCGCTTCAAGGGCGATGTCACACTGGGCAGATTCAGCCTGATCCAGACGCGCGGCACAGTCGATCTGCCGATCGCCGATTCGCTCAGTTCGTCGTTCAGTTTCGCGACGAAGAACCGGAAAGGCTATCTCAAGCGGCTTGCCTTTCCGGGTGCCGAGAATTTTGCCTCAACCCCGATCACCAACTACAAAGCGGCAGGCTATGACAATATAGGCCTCGGTCGCGAAGGCGGCGATGGCAGCTGGAATGTACGCGGCAAGCTGAAATACGACAATGATGGCCCGTTCAAGATGACGCTGTCAGGCGATTATACCGATATTGATCAGGATCAGATCGCTAACAAGCTGATCGGGACGACCCCGGCCGTGTTCGCTGGAACGTATAATTGTGCCATTGCCGAGCCGGTGCCTGTCGGCACCAATTGTGGAGGCGGCCCGCCTTCCTTCGCCTATTTGCCTGCGATTGGCGGCCTGACCAGCATTTTCAACAATCCGACGGTATATGGCGTCAACAGCGACGCGAACCCGAACAACAACCGCCTGCCCTATGACAACCGGTTTGTGACCAACAGTCTTGATACCAGCTATGCCAATGGCAATAATTATTCGAAACTGAAAACCTATGGCGGGTCGTTGACGCTCGATTATGATCTGAGCGACAGCGTGGCCATCAAGTCGATCACCGCATATCGTGAGCTGCACTGGAATGTGGGGATGGACATTGACGGGTCACCGCTCAATTTCCTCCATACCAGTTTCACGATGAACCAGAAGCAGTTCAGCCAGGAACTGCAGTTGCTTGGCTCAGCAATGGACAAGAAACTCAATTATGTCCTTGGAGCTTATTATTTCAAGGAATCAGGAGACCTGCATGACTATGTGACCTTCGCCGAAGGACTGTTGCAGGTTGACGGACCAAACGATCTTTCGACCAAGAATTACGCCTTTTTCGGGCAGGTTGATTACAAAATCACGGAGCAATTCGCCATCACCTTGGGCGGACGCTACACACATGAGAACAAATCGTTTGAAGGCTTTCAGTCTGACGCCAACGGCCTGACCTACAAGATTTTGAACTTCCTCGCGGGAATTGGTGCCGGGCCACCGGCATGCGCCAATATCAACCCAACGATTTCGGACGCGTGCCGGATCGCGGCGGGTTTCCCCAATGCGGGTCAGCCACTGCGCTATTACATCGCAGGAACGCAGAAGAAAGTGTTCAACAACTTCTCGCCCAAGGTGGGCCTGCAATTCCATCCCAGCGAAGATGTGATGCTCTATGGCAGCTGGTCAAAGGGTTATAAGACGGGCGGCTGGACAACACGACTTTCCAACCCTCTGCCCACAGCGCCTGATTTTGACGAGGAAAAGGCGACAACCTTTGAACTCGGCGTGAAATCGACGTTGATTGACCGCAAGCTGCAAGTGAATGCGGCTGTGTTCCACACCAACTATAATGGCATTCAGTTGAACTTCCAGCAGGGCGTATCTCCCACCATCCAGAATGCTGGCGACGCGCGAATCAAGGGCTTTGAAATCGAAGTGGTGGCAGCGCCGGCAGATGGCCTGACGCTGAATGCTTCGGTTGGATATCTCGACGCGACCTACAAGAATGTGTTGGCTCCGGCACAGGTTGCTGCCAACCCTTTCCAGGCGGGCGTGTTCCCCGGAGCCGACCTGCCGAAATCACCCAAATGGAAGTTCAATTTCAGCCCGCGTTATGAAATTGGCATCGGGTCTGGCGGCAAGGTGATTTTGCTTGCGGACTACACGCATACGTCAAGCCTGTGGAATGATACGGAGCGGGCTTATCTGCTCAAGCGTCCGGCCACTGATCTGCTCAATGGCTCGATCACTTATCGCGAACCCGAAGCGCACTGGGATGTGACGCTGGGGATGACCAACATCACCAACGAACGCTATCTGGTGACGGGTCAGGCTCAGATTGCAGGCGGCCAGTTTTACGGAACCTACAGCCGTCCGCGCGAGTGGTATGCAAAGCTTGGCCTGAAGTTCTAGCCGGGTCGCAAGTGGGGGCGGTGTTGGCAACGGCACCGCCCCTTTTCTTTGGAGAGTGAAATGCCTGAAACCCCGCACGCCGAATTCTGGAAAGACATCAAGCCGATCGACAAGGTCTTCCGCGAAGGCGGGTTGCCTGAGGTCTATGCGTCAAAGATCGCCGAGGGCGATGAACGCTACTGGGTGCCGATCAGTGAGACGGTCTCTTCCAAACCGGTCTGGATCAGCCCTGCCAAAAACATGTGGGCTGACGTGCTGATGTCCAAGGCTGCCGGGCTGGTGAACCGGCATTACCACCCACATCCGATCTGGGCATACACGATCAGCGGAAAATGGGCGTATCTTGAGCATGAATGGACGGCGACAGCAGGCGACTTCGTGTACGAAACGCCGGGTGAAAGCCATACGCTGGTATGCTATGAACATGCCGATCCGATGAAGGTCTTTTTTGTCGTATCCGGCCCCCTGATGTGGCTGGACGAGAATGGCCAGACCATCGGCCATTATGACGTATTCGACTATATTGCCGCCGCCCGCGCCCATTATGCCTCGAACGGCATCGGTGCGGACTATGTCGATACCCTGATCCGCTAAACAAGGCCTGGAATATGAGCACGATGAACGCCCCGCCTTCAACCAAGGCTGAAATTGTCAATGTTCCCTTTGCGCACAAGGAACTGGTTGCGCGGCTGAGCCCCGGCGGCCGCTATATTGACGCGCAGTCCGACGTGGACAGCCCCTGGGTTCCCTTTGGCGACAACGCAGCGATCAAACATCTTGCTTTTGACGTGCGTCAGGGAATTTTCTCCAACATCCTCTGGATCAAAAGCCCCGGTGTCATCGGAACGCATCTCCATCGTGGCACCATCATGATGGTGTGCCTGGAAGGCAGCGTGAAATATCTGGAATATGACTGGGTGGCCTCGCCCGGCGGGCTGATCCTTGAAGTGCCCGGGGAAAGCCACACGCTGGTTACCGATCATCCCGACGGCGTGAAGTTGTTCGGCTGGATGCAGGGGCCTATCGAGTTTTACGACGACAACGCCAATTTCGTGGAAACGACTGATGTGTGGTGGTTCATCAACCACTATGAAACCCACTGCCGCGCGCACGGCATTCCCATCAACCCGAAACTCTATCTGTAGGCGCGGGGTCAATGGCCGACGCCATTTGCGACTATCCGCGAAATGCCTGGTACATGGCCGCCTGGTCTGAAGATATCGGAATGGCGCTGGAAACGCGGACGATCTGCGAGCGGCAGATACTGCTGTATCGTAAGGAAAATGGCGATCCTGTCGCCATAGGCAATCTTTGCCCCCATCGCTACACACCACTGCATCTGGGCAAGCGCGTCGGCGATTCCGTCCAGTGCGGGTATCACGGCATGGTCTTCGGGGAAAGCGGGAGATGTGTCCACAACCCGCATCATGGCGGCGTGATTGCATCCGCCATGAAAGTGCCCGCCTATCCGGTGGTCGAGGTTTATGGCATCATCTGGTTGTGGATGGGCGACCCCGAGGCGGCCGATCCTTCGTGTATTCCAGACTTCTCCTGCTATGATACGCCCGGCTTCGTCACGATCCGTGGTGTCATGGACGTCGCTGCCCATTATGAGCTGATCACAGACAATCTGCTTGACCTCACGCACGGCGAATTTGTTCATGAGGGGCTGCTTTCCAGCGAAGCCATCACCATCAGCAAGCTCGAACCGCTGGAATCCGGCAGAACGATATGGGCAAACCGCTGGTGCCCGGATGGAGAGGCGCCGCCCGTGTGGGGGCAGTTGATGACGGGTCAATTGAACACTGACCCCGATACGCGGGTCGATCACTGGCTGTACATGCGATGGGATGCGCCGGCGCACATGCTGCTGGACGTGGGCATTACGCCTGTGGGCAAGACACGCGACGACGGTGTCTGGGTCTATGCGGCGCACCACCTGACTCCGGTCAGCAAGACCCGCAGCCTCTATCATTGGGCCATTGTCCGCAATCACGGCATCGATGATCAGGAAGTCGGGAAGTTCTGGCAGATGTCGATTGATGCCGCGTTTGTCGGTCAGGACAAGCCAATCATCGAGGCGCAACAGGCCGCCATGGGCAACCGACCGGTCGAGGATCTGAACCTGGTCGCCATTCCCGCCGACATTGCCGGAGGAAAAGCGCGCAGGATGGTGCGGCGGCTTCTGGCCGAAGACGCAGCCGGCCTGTCTGTGGGGCCAACAGCGTCACCGCTGAACGAGTTGCTGGCAAAAGCACAAGGCAGCCGGGAACCCGTGCTGCCTGTCGTCTGATCTTGGTCTGAAAAAGAGATACTCTGGAAGTTGGAGAAGCAAATGAGCGGCATGAAAGCCCCCCCTTCGGGCGCATACAAAATCGTCAACGTACCCGAACTTTACGGGGATGTGATTGGCAGGCGCGGTGTTGAAGGCACCTATATCGGCGCGACCGAGGCTGAAAGCCCCTGGGTGCCCTTTGGTGACAATGCGGCGATACGCCACCTCGCCTTTGACGTGCGCGAAAATGTGTATGTCAACATTCTCTGGATCAAGGGGCCGGGCGTGATCGGCACCCACAAGCACCGGGGCAAGGTGTGGGCGATCGGGCTGGAAGGATCGTTCCGCTATCTGGAGTATGACTGGGTGTGCAAGGCTGGTGAATTCATTACCGAAACGCCGGGAACCGCACACACGCTGGTGACCGACGATCCGAACGGGATGAAAGCGCTGTTTCACATGCAGGGCGCCAACGAGTTTTTCGACGAAGATGGCAACCATGTCGAAACGCTCGATGTGTGGTGGTTCATCAATCATTATGAAAGCCATTGCCGGGAACATGGGCTGGAAATCAACAAGGCGCTCTACTTGTGAGGACGCTGGATCAGTTCACCATCACCGGCCGGTCAGCGCTGGTCACAGGTGCCGCTTCGGGGATCGGTCTGGCCTATGCCGAAGCGATGGCGGAAGCGGGTGCCAAGGTTACGCTGGCTGATCTGGATGGGGCCAGTGCCGAACGCGAGGCGGCTCGGCTGCGCGCGGAAGGGGCAGATGCGCAAGCCGTGCAGTGCGACATTGCCGATCTCGCGCAGGTGGCTGCCGCGTTTGATGCGCATGTGGCAGCTTATGGCGGGCTGGACATTGCCTTTGCCAATGCCGGATGGGATGCGGGCGACGGTTTCTGGTCGCCGGCGGGCGGGCGCAATCCTGCCGGGCGGATCGACCAGTATGATCCTGCCAAATGGAAACGCTCGATCGATATCAACCTGAATGGTGCCTATTACACCATCCGTGAGGCCGTGCGCTGCATGCGGGCGGGCGGGCGGAAAGGATCGATCATCGCGACGGCGTCCAATGCGGGCATCATCAACGAAGCGATTGTGGGCATCCCTTATATGCCAGCCAAAGCAGGCGTGCTGCATCTGGTGCGCCACGCCGCGCTGGAACTGGCGGAATTTGGCATCCGCGTAAACGCGATTGCGCCGGGGCCGTTCGTCACCAACATCGGCGATGGCTGGGTGAAGAAGAATCCCGACACCAAGACGTCGTTCGAAAAGACCATCCCGCTGGGGCATATGGCAGAGACGCATCAGATCAAGCCGCTGGCGCTGCTGCTCGCCTCCGACGCCTCATCCTTCATGACAGGCGCGCATCTCGTCATCGATGGTGGGGTGCAGTTGGGGAACTTCAAATGAAAGTGATATTTGTCCTCGGTGCCGGTCTCGGCCTTGCTTCGGCAGCCTTCGCCGCGCAGAAGCTGGGCGAAGTTCAGGGCGAACGTCCGCCCGAAACCGTCTATGCCATCACCTGCGGCTATTGCCACGGCACCAATGTCGGCCCGATCATTCGGGGGCGGAACCTGCCTGCCGACATCATCAAGCAGCGCGTCCGCCACGGCCAGAACGCGATGCCGGCGTTCCGCCCGACCGAAATCACCAACACGGAACTGGACAAACTCGCCGCCTGGATTGCCGCCAGCAAGGCTGATCCCCGGGAGAAGGGCCAATGAACATCGATATGGATCGCCGGTCGCTGATCGGCGCTGGTGTGGTTGGTGCTGCCGCTATCGGCCTTGCCGCCTGTCAGCAAAAGCCGGCTACCCTCGCCCCGTCCGTCAGCAAAGCCGATTTTGCGAGTGCGATGCGGGAAATGCGCGGGGTTGTTGGCAATGACTGGGTGTTTGCCGATGCGGACAGCGTGGTGCCCTATACCAAATCCTATGTTCCCGATCCGCGCCATGAGCATGTGCCCGTAGGTGCGGTGGCGCCCGCAACCGTTGAGGAAGTGCAGGAACTGGTCAAGATCGCCAACAAATACCGCCAGCCGCTCTGGCCGGTCTCCACCGGCAAGAATATGGGTTACGGCATGGCAACCCCGGCCACACCGGGCCAGATGGTGCTTGATCTCAAGCGGATGAACCGCATTCTGGAAGTCGATCCCGAACTTGGCACTTGCCTGCTGGAACCGGGCGTCACCTATCAGCAGCTTTCAGACTATCTGGCTGCGAATAACATTCCGCTCTGGATTGACGTGCCGACCATTGGCCCAATTGCCTCACCAGTTGGCAACACGCTGGATCGCGGTGTGGGCTACACCCCCTATGGCGATCACTTCACTTTCCAGTGCGGCATGGAAGTGGTGCTGCCCAATGGTGATATCTTGCGCACCGGCATGGGCAGCATCAAGAATTCCACGACATGGCAGGCGTTCAAATGGGGATACGGCCCATCACATGACGGGCTGTTCACCCAGTCCAACTTCGGGATCGTCACCAAAATGGGCATGTGGCTGATGCCCAAGCCGCCCGCTTACAAGCCCTTTATGGTCCGTCATCCGGAAATGGGCGATGTGGGCAAGATCGTCGAAGCGATGCGGCCTTTGCGCGTGGCGAGCCTGATCCCGAACGTCAACCTGATGATGGGCGCGGCCTATCAACTCGCCATGTTCAACCGCCGCTCCGATGTCTGGGGCGGCGAAGGTTCCGCCAGCGACGAGGCCATCAAGAAAGCGGCCAAGGCCAATGGTCTGGGCATGTGGAACACCTATTTCGCGCTTTACGGAACGGATCAGAGCATTGCCGCAATTGAACCAATCATTCGGGGCGCGCTGACCGCCAGTGGCGGTGAAGTGCTGACCGAAGCGGAGATGAGCGGGAACCCCTGGTTCCATCATCACGCCACGCTGATGCGCGGCGGCTTGAGCCTTGAGGAAATCGGCCTTGTCCGCTGGAAGGGCGCAGGCGGCGGCCTCGCCTGGTTTGCCCCTGTGGCACCGGCCAAAGGGAACGAGACAGTCGGCCAGACCGCGCTCGCCAAGGAAGTGCTGGGCAAATATGGCTTTGACTATACAGCGGCCTACGCCATTGGCTGGCGCGAACTGCACCACATCATCGCGCTGATCTTCGACAAATCTGACCCAGAAGAGGAGAAACAGGCAGACCTTTGTTACCGCGAGCTGGTCACCCGTTTCGGCGAAAAGGGTTGGGCCAGTTACCGCACCGGCGTGCCTTCGATGGAACTCGTTGCGCAGCAATATGGCCAGACCAACCGCGATTTCAACGCGCTGTTGAAGAATGCCATAGACCCCAATCATATCATCGCGCCGGGCAAGTCGGGCATCGCCTGATGCGTGCGGTGGTGATGCAGGGGCTGCACAAGCCGCTGGCAGTGGAAACCCTGCCCGATCCGGTGCCGGGCGCAGGCGAAGTGGTGGTAAAAGTCGGGCGCTGCGGGATTTGCGGGTCTGATCTGCACATGACCGAAGACCCGGCCTATGGCAAAGTTAGCGGCGACGTGCTGGGCCATGAATTTGCCGGGGAAGTTGTGGCGATTGGCAAGGGGGCTGAGGGCCTTGCGCTGGGTGATCTCGTTTCGGTCATTCCCCTGCAGAGCTGCGGCGTATGCGCTTCATGCCAGGCAGGCGAAGTGGCGTGGTGCGACAAATTTGGATTGCAGGGCGGTGGCTATGCCGAGTTCGCGGTAACCAAGCCCAACCAGTGTATCCGCCTGCCCCAATCCGCCAGCCTTGCCGATGGTGCAATTATCGAGCCTTTGGCTGTGGCGCTCCACGGTGTGAACATGTCAGGGTTGAAAACGGGTGACAGGGTATTGATCCTGGGTGCCGGGCCGATCGGACTTGCGGTTGCGTTCTGGGCGCGGCGCGCTGGTGCTAGCGATGTCGTGATACAGGATGTGGCAACGCACCAGCAAGATCGCGCGCTGGCGATGGGGGCGACGGGGTTTGCGGTTGACCCATTGGATCCTGTTGGCGGTGCAGAGCGCTCGCTGGGTGGCAAAGCCGATATCGTGTTCGAATGTGTCGGCCTTCCCGGCCTGATTGCACAGGCCGTCGATCAGGTGCGCAATCGCGGAACCATCCTGCTGCTTGGCCTGTGCACCCGGCCCGACACCTTCAACAGCTTTGCGATGCTTTCCAAGGAAGTGCGGCTGATCACGTCCGCCTTCTTCACGCGGCAGGAATATGAAACCGCCCTTGACGCGCTTGATGCAGGCGCTGCCGAACCACGTTTACTGGTGACGGACACTATTTCACTGGGTGATACGCCGGCACGCTTCGAGGCTTTGAGAACGCGCACCCATGACTGCAAGGTGTTGATCAGTCCGGGAGGATGAGGATGCGCTTTACCAACAAGACAGTGCTGATCACGGGCGGTGCGACCGGCATTGGGCGTGCGACGGCCATCGCCTTCGCGCGGGAGGGCGCGGCAGTCATGATTGGCGATGTCGATGAACGAGCCGCAGAATCCGTCGCGCTGATTGCAGCCGAAGGTGGCAAGGCCGCATTCAAACATGCTGACGTGTCAGATCCGGCTGCAATGACCGGCTTGGTTCGGGATTGTGTTGCGCGCTTTGGCGGGATGCACATGGCGTTCAACAATGCGGGCGTTTTACCGCCGCCCCTGCCCTTTCATGAAGTGCCGGAAAGCGATCTTGATCTGATCCTGAACGTCGATCTGAAGGGCGTCTATTTCGCGATGCAGGCGCAGATCCGGCATTTTCTGGAAAGTGGCGGCGGAGCCATCGTCAACACCGCCTCAGTGGCAGGGGTTGTCGCAGATCCCAATATGTCCGCCTACGTGGCCGCCAAGCATGGCGTTGTCGGCCTCACCAAGGCTGTCGCGATCGAATATGCCCAGCGCGGCATTCGCGTGAATGCCATCGGCCCCGGCTTTGTCGCGACGCCGATGACGCAGGCCTGGCTCGACAGCGACGACTTCAAGACGGCCTTCTTCGCCCAGAATATCAGCGGGCGCGCGGCGCAGCCCGAAGAGATTGCGGGCACGGTGCTGCATCTCTGTTCGGACGCGGCGAGTTTCATCAACGGTTCCTTGTTCATCATCGATGGCGGCCAGACGGCCCACTAAGGAGGCTAACATGCTGAAATGGTTGTTCGTTGCGCTGGCACTCATCGCCACCCCTAGCTTCGCTCAGCAAAAGCCGCTTGAAGTTGAGGTGCTGCGCACCAGCGCAGGATCACTCTATGCCAATATCGCGCTGATCAAGGGCGAGACAAAGGCCGTACTGGTCGATGCGCCCTTCACCCGCGCCGATGCTCACCGCGTTGTCGGGATGATTCTGGATAGCGGCAAGGAACTGGAAACGATCTTTGTCGGCCATGATCACCCGGATCATTTCTTCGCGATGGAAGTGATTACGCAAGCCTTTCCCAATGCCAGGGTGGTCGCCCACCCGGTTGTAACTGCCGATATCTGGCGCTCGCTGCCGTTCAAGGTGAAACGCTGGTATCCAGTGCTGGGTATGAATGCCCCAAAAACCCCCACCGCACCCTTGCCGCTGGAAGGGGACACAATCATGCTGGAAGGGCGTGAACTGAAGGTTATCGGCCCGCTGCAGGGCGATCATGTCCACGCCACGGCCCTGTGGGCACCTTCGATCAAAGCCCTGTTTCCTGGCGATCTTGTCTATAACGAAATGTATCTCTGGTTCGGGGAACATGACGCGGCGGGCATTGCCGCCTGGGGCAAAGCGGTTGATCAACTCGCGGCGCTGAAGCCGGAAATTGTGGTGGCGGGCCATTCCAAGCCCGGCCTGCCTAATGATGCATCGGGGCTGGATTACAGCCGCCGCTATATTGCCGACTGGCCCAGGCTGGTTGCCGCGTCGAAAAATTCCGCCGAGCTGACGGCCAGAGTGAAGGCCAAATATCCTGACAGCATTGATGTTCTGGGTGATTTCCTGCTTGGCAATTCCAGCCGTGTCGCCAAGGGGGAACAGCCTGCCTGGAAAGAGTAGTTTCAGTCCACAACCACCTCAACCAACATCGGGCTCGCGCTTGCAAACGCCTCCACCAGCGCCGCCTCAAGTGCCTCCGCCCTGTCCACACGCACGGCGGGCACACCCTGCCCTTTCGCCAGCGCCACAAAGTCCAGCCCCGGCAGCGTCGTTCCCTGAAGGGATTGCAATCCGAAATGTCGCCCAAAGGAATGGAGCGCTTCATAGCGGCCATTGTTCATGATGATGAAGGTAACTGGCAGGCCAAGGTGCGCAGCGCTCCACAGGCTCTGGATCGCGTACATGGAAGACCCATCGCCAATCAGGGCAATGACATGCGTGTCGGGCCTGCCCAGCGCGATGCCAACCGCTGCGGGCATACCGTGGCCAAGACCGCCGCTCGCCGTGGTGTAGAACGTGTCAGGCTCTGTAATGGGCAGATAATCGTGCATCGGCCCGCGATGGCTAGGGGCTTCCTCCACGATCACGCTGCCCGTCGGCCGCAGCTTCGCCATTTGCTGCAACACATAGGCACCACTGAACACGCTGCCATCCAACGGTGCCGGGCGCGCCATCGGTTCTCCGCGAGGACGGAGCGGTGGCGGTGATCCGGCAAGCAGATGGGCCAAAGCTGGTTTCAGGCTGGTAAGAATGGCTGTGCCGCTGGGCAGCCAGCTTGCCGTGGCCGGATCATCCACCAGTTGAACCAGCGTTGCCCCTTCGGGCACGTGCGGGCCGAAGCCTTCGGCATGATAGGTGAACGCAGGCGCGCCCAGCACAAGCACCAGATCATGGCCTTGCAGCGCGGCCACAATCTGCTCGCGAAAGGCCGTGAGGAACCCCCGGAACAACCGGTGATCCTCCGGAAAGGCATTGCGCGCCGCCATCGGGGCCACAAACACGCCGGCTTCATGCCGTTCGGCAAGGGCGACCACCGCATCCCACGCATCATCGCGCGCGATCCCAGCGCCGACGACAAAAGCCAGGGATTTTGCTGCGGCCAGAGCTGTCGCCAAGACGTCGAGCATTGCCGCATCTCCGCTGATCGAGCGGGAAACCTTTGTCACTTCAAGCGGCGGGCATTCCCGGTCCCAGTCATCCACCGGCACGGAAACAAACACCGGACCACAGGGTGGCTGCATTGCCATGTGATAGGCGCGCAGGATCGCGGCAGGCACGTCTTCGGCACGCGCAGGCTCAATGGAAAACTTCACATAGGGCTGTGGAAATTCCGTCGCGCGACCGGCAAACAGAAAGGGATCATAGGGCAGGATGGAACGCGCCTGCTGCCCCGCCGTGACAACCAGCGGCGTCTGGTTCTTGTAGGCGGTGAACAGATTACCAAGCGCGTGCCCCACGCCCGCCGCCGAATGCAGGTTGACGAACGCGGCATTGCGCACGGCCTGCGCATAGCCATCCGCCATGCCAATCACGACAGATTCCTGAAGCCCCAATATGTAACGGAAATGTGACGGAAAATCCCGGAACATCGGCAATTCGGTCGATCCCGGATTGCCGAAAATGGTTGTCATGCCCAACTGGTCGAGCAGATTCATCGTCACATCGCGCACAGTGGTCATCTAGCGCGGCCTTTCGCCAGCGAGGGTCGTGCGGTACATTTCCCGACGATACCCGTCATAATCATTGAACGCCTGATGGACGCACAGCCGGTTGTCCCACAACGCCCATGTGCCCACTTCCCAGCGCAACCGGCAACTGAAAGCCGCCTGCGCGATATGGTTTGCGAGATAGTTCAGGATCGGCGCGGCTTCCTCCGGCTTCAACCCGTCGATCCCCACCGCGTAGCTGCTATCGCAATAGAGCGATTTTTCTGCTGTCACCGGGTGCGTGCGCACAAGCGGATGCACGGCTCCGGCTATCTTTGCTTTCATGGCATCGCTTAAAGGCGCGTCCTTGTTCTTCGCCAGTTGTCCGATCACGCCTTCGCCGGGCTTCCCCAATGCCTGCGCGCCTTCCAGCACGTTTATGATCGACATGTGAACCTTTAGTGGTGCCAGCATCGCCTTCATCGCATCGCTTAGCGTTGCATAGGCCAAAGCGCTGTTGCACCAGATTGTGTCGCCGCCAAAGGGCGGAATCTCGACAGCCCGCAACGTGCTGATCGCGGGTGGTTCCGGCAGGAATGGGGAATCTGTGTGCCAGCCAGACCCGAACAGGAAGCCACTATCATCATCCGCTTCCTTGATCAGCGGCTGCACTTCCGGATGGCCCGGCACACCTTGGGTATAGGCATCTTCGGCAAAAGGGCCGAACCGACGGCTGAAGGCAGACTGATCCGCATGAGTCATATGCTCCTGGCCCCGGAAGAAAATCATCTTGTGCCGGAACAGCGCATGTTCGACCTCGGCAAATTGTCCATCGGTCACATTGGCGCAATCCACGCCCAGGATTTCCGCGCCCATCGCTGCCGCCAGCGGAGCCACTTTGATATGCCGGTAATCCGCTGCGTGATTGTCAAACTGGCCGAAAGCATGAGCAATCGCTTTTACCGTCAACATGATTGTCGTGATCCTCTTCCTGCCATGCTTTGACCACTGGCTTTCGCTGCCGTCAATTGTATGTTGCGCGTATGACTTCACCCCTTGAAACTTTGCGCGCTGCCTTTCCCGACAATCCCCCCGAAACCGAAGTGAGCGACAAATATCGCGGGGACTGGTTGATGCGCGCCGCACCGAGTGTCACGCCGCTGGCGCTGTTTCGTCCGCGTTCCACCGATGAGGTTGCAAGGGCGCTGAAGATCTGTTCCGCGCATGGCGTGCCGGTGGTGCCGCAAGGCGGGCTGACAGGTCTGACGGGCGGAACAGTGCCCAGCGAAGGGGCGTTGCTGCTGTCGATGGAGCGGATGGCGAAAATTGAGGAAATTGACCCCATCTCGCAACTGATGATCGCTCAGGCTGGCACGCCGCTGCAAGCCATTCAGGAAGCGGCAGACGCGGCGGGGCTGATGTTTCCGCTCGACATTGGCTCACGCGGTACCTGTCAGATTGGCGGCAACCTTTCCACCAATGCGGGCGGAAACCGGGTGCTGCGCTATGGCATGGCGCGTGCGCAGGTGCTGGGGCTGGAAGTGGTGCTGGCAGACGGCACCGTGTTGAGCTCGATGAACCGGATGCTCAAGAATAATGCCGGCTTTGACCTAAAGCAGATTTTTATCGGCAGCGAAGGGACGCTGGGGGTCATCACGCGCGTCGTGCTGCGGTTGGTGCCCAAACCCGCGGCGATGGCCGTGTGTCTGGTGAGTTTTGATGACTATCCGAAAGTGGAAGCCTTTCTCGCTTTGGCACGGGCACGGCTGGGCGATACCTTGTCCGCATTCGAAGTGATGTGGCCCGATTTCTACGAGCGGGCCACGGCAATGCAGACCGCACCACTGCCGGTCGGGGCGGGGGCCTATGCGCTGGTGGAAGTCTCAACCTCTGACGATAGTGCGGAAGCGCAGTTGGCCGCGTTTCTCGAAGCCGCTTTGGAGATGGCGATCGTTGGGGATGCCGTGCTTGCCCAATCACTTCAGCAGACCCGCGCGATATGGGCTGTGCGCGATATGGGTGGGGAGATTATCCAGGCCTTCGAACCGGCAGGCAATTTCGATATCAGCGTCGCGACGGCGGATATTCATGGCTTTGTCGAGGATTGCCGCGCCCGGTTGCGCGCGCGCTGGCCCGATATTGCGGTGATCGTTTTTGGCCATGTGTGCGACGGGAATATTCATATTGTCGCGGGCGGGTTTGGCCATGGGGATGAAGCGGCGGTCGAGCTGGTTGTATATGAAACCGCGCGGGATCATGATGGCTCGATATCGGCTGAACATGGCATTGGGCTGCACAAACGGGAACACCTGCATCTGTCCCGTACCGCGGAGGAGATCGCGCTGATGCATCGGTTAAAGGCCAGCCTTGATCCCCAAGGCATTCTCAATCCGGGCAAGGTGCTGATGCCGTGACGATGCGTGCGCTCGTGGTGGAGGCTTTGCTGCCAGGCTATGCCGGATGCGCGGTTCGTTCCCTTCCCATACCCGTGCCGGGGCCGGGCGACGTCCGCGTCAAGGTCAAGGCGGCGTCCGTTAACTTTCCCGACTTGCTGATGACGCGCGGGGAATATCAGTTCAAACCATCCCTGCCCTTCACGCCCGGGATGGAATTTTCCGGGTTTGTCGAAGCGGTGGGGAATGACGTTGATCCGTCGCTGATTGGTCAACCCGTTATTGGCGGCACTCGCTGCGGCGCGATGGCACAGTATGTGATCGTCAGCCCCGCCGCCCTTCGACCCAAGCCCGGCAATCTGACCTTTGCCCAGGCCGCAGCTTATCCCGCCACCTATCTGACGGCCTATGTGTCGCTTGTTCGCAAGGCGGCGGTGCAGCCCGGCGAATGGGTGCTGGTGCAGGGCGCGGCGGGAGGCGTGGGGCTGGCCTGTGTCGATCTGGCAAAGCGACTTGGGGCAAAAGTGATTGCGGCAGGCAGTGCGCCGGAAAAGCTCACCAAAGTGGCGGCGCTTTATCAGCCGGAAGCGACAATCGACATCAGGCAGGGTTTCCGCGAACAGGTAAAAGCCCTTACCGGCGGACGCGGCGCGGATGTGATCTGCGATCCGGTGGGCGGGGATGTGTTCGATGAAAGCACCCGCTGCATCGCCTTTGACGGGCGGTTGCTGGTGATCGGCTTTACGTCAGGCCGCATTCCCACCGTCTCTGTCAACATGCCCCTGATCAAGGGTTTTTCCGTGATCGGCGTGCGCGCCGGAGAATATGGCCGCCAGTTCCCGGATCGTGGCGCAGAGAATGTTGCCGCGATCGACGCACTGGCCGCATCCGGCGCGATCACGCCGCATGTCCATGCAGAGTTTGGCCTTGATGACTGGCGCGGGGCTTTTGACTCGCTGGCAAAGCGCCAGGTTGTCGGGAAATCCGTCATCGTGTTTTGAGACCGGTATCCGGCAGCAAAAGCAGCCCAATCAGGCTCAGCCCGCAGGCAGCAGCGATCCAAAGCCCCACCCAGCCTATCCCGCCTGCGTCCGCCAGAGACTGCGCGGCAAAGGGGGCCAGGGCGCCGCCAACAATTCCTGCGACGTTGAACGCAATCGACGCCCCGGTATAGCGCACCCGCGCCGGGAACAAGGGCGGCAGCCATCCGCCAAGCGGCCCATAGACCAATCCCATTACGAACAGGGCCGCAGCAAGCCCTGCAAAAATCAGTCCGGGATCGCCACTGCCCAGCGTCGGCCCGAACATCGCCCCTGCGGGCAGGCCCAGCAGGCAGCCCGCAATCAGCACCCGGCGCGCACTGGTGGCGTCCGCCCACCAGCCCGAAACAAGGATCCCAAGCGCGAGAAAGAGGATCGCGCCAAGTTGCAGGCCAAGGAATCCTTCCCGCGCAATACCGAGCTTTGCCGTCCCGAAACTGAGCGCAAAGGCGGTCGCAAGATAGAAAATCGCAAAGCAGGCGGTTGCCGCAAACGTGCCCCCCAACACCTGCCGGGGATAGTCTTTCAGAACCTCGGCCAGCGGCACGGCGGGCGGATGTCCTTCGCTCAACACTGCCGCAAAGGCGGGTGTTTCCGTCAGCTTCAAGCGTATCCACAGCCCCACGACAACCAGCAGGGCGCTGAGCAGGAACGGCAGCCGCCAGCCCCAGCTTTCAAACTGCGCGGGCGTCAGCATCAGGCCGAGCAGCAGGAACAGGCCGTTCGCCAGAATGAACCCCACAGGCGCGCCAAGCTGCGGCGCGATACCAAAGCGGGCGCGCCATCCCGGTGGAGCATTCTCCACGGCAAGCAAGGCCGCGCCGCCCCATTCTCCGCCCAGTCCGAACCCCTGTCCGAAGCGCAACAGGCAGAGCAGCGCCGGTGCCAGCCACCCCGCCATCTGATAGGTTGGGAGAAACGCGATCAGCAGTGTCGAACCGCCCATCGTCAGAAGAGACGCGACCAGAGTCGATTTCCGCCCGATCCGATCCCCGAAATGCCCAAAGGCGATCGCACCCACCGGTCTGGCTATAAAAGCGACACCAAAGGTCGCCCAGGTGGCCAGCATCTGGGCAGAAGGCGATGTCGCCGGGAAAAACAGCGGACCGATCACCAGGGCGGCGGCCGTGGCGTAGATATAGAAATCATAGAACTCGATGGCCGTGCCGACCATGCTGGCCCCCAGGATGCGAAATGCACCTGCCGGAAACGTCTCACGCCCTGCCATCATGCTCCCCCTTTTCATTCCCGTTCAGGCGATTTGCCGCGATCAGCGCCCGTCCTGTGACGCAAGACACCTTGGTAGTTCGCTCTCGCATTACGATCACATGATGCAAACCCCTTTTTGCTGCGCGGCTTTTGCGTTAGGGTCTGATGGAATCGTTTGGTATCTCGGGCGCAGCGAGTAACATTGTCAGGGCACATGAAGCATCATGGCCCGCACCGCCAAAAGCGGAGGAGGTAAAAGTGCGCGCCAAGTTTGTACGGTTTCTGCTGGTTTCAGCAACAACACCCCTGATTTGCGGAACGGCCATGGCCCAGATCCAGCGTCCGGCGCTGGCTGACAGCTTCCGCCTGGGCAGCGGCGGCGGCGCGCTTTGCCAGGTTCAGGCCAAATCCAAGGATGCGGCCGTGGACGGCATGTTCGATCGCGCCTGGACGATTGTGTGCCGCGATGCAGCCCGCCCCATCGGGAAACTCTATGCCCTGCGCGGCAATGCAGCCAGCGCCCTTTCCCGGCTTGATGCCATCCGGTCTGTTGAAGTGGATTGTGCCAACGCGGTCAGCGCCGTGCAGACTGTGACGGATATCGGACAGGTGCCAACGCGCCAGTGTCGCCTGAATGACGTGGCGGTTGGCTATAAGGTTTTCACGACCACGCGCGGAAACATTACCTGGGTTGCCGAAGGTCTGTCGGGTTATGAAAGCGCGCTGACGCTGGGGCTGAGAACGGTGATCGCTGACAAGATCGTGCCGGGCCAGATCGTCGTGGCCACCACGTCTGTGGATGATCCGGTCGCCTTCGCGCGCGTTCAGGCAGGCACGCTGGATCCTGATCAGGCGCTGGCAGAAGGGTATCGCCGGAACAATAGCGGGAACTATGCGGAAGCCGCCGAATTTTTCGACACGCTTCAGCAACGGGTTGATCCAACCAAGGCCGATCCGGAACGGATTGGGGAATATCTTGTAAACCGCGCCTTGCAAAAGTCGAATCTGGGGGAATTTGGAGAAGCTGACTCGCTGTTTGCCGAGGCGCGCAAACTGCCAACGGCAGACAAGGTGCAGTCCCGCCTCCGCCGGAATTTTGAGGCGCTGCACCTTCTTAATCAGCAGCGCTATGATGCCGCCCTTGCGCGGATCGATCAGCCTGTCGCTGCTGTCGAGCAAACGATCCGCATGCCGAACAGTGCCATTGAGATTGGTACGCAGGTAGCCGCCGAAATCAACAGCGGCCTGCCGGTCGCGCAGCGACTGGGCGCCACGGATTCCACCGCCCTGTCTCCTGAAGAGCGAGTGATCTTTCTTGATGCGCAGGCACTAGGCGTGCGAGGCACGCTGTTGCGTCTGAAGGGGCAGCCCGCTGAAGGGCGCGCTGCGCTGGAAAAGGCATTGGCAGACGTGATCGCCGTCCGCGATGGCCGCGTGCTTTCCGTGATCCGCCTTCGCGCGCAACTGATGATCGAAGCGGCGCTCGCGATTGAGGATCAGGGAGACGCAGCAGGCGCTGAGGCCCGGATGCGCGAAGCCCTTGCCCTCCTCGAAACCCGCTATCCGCAGACGGTCGCCGTGAATGGCGCGCGCGCGCGCCTGGCGGCGATGCTCGCCCGGCATGGGAAATCAGATCTTGCCATGACAGAATACAAGGCTGTCGTGGCCAATGCCGGATTGGGTACTTCGTCCCTGACGGGGCTGGGTAACCTGCTGAACCCGTATTTTGATCTGCTGGCAAAACAGATCCCGGCAAATCCGGCACTGGTGAAAGACATGTTTATCGCCAGCCAGGTGATGGTGCGTCCGGGCGTTGCCGATACTCAGGCAATTCTTGCGCGTGAACTGAGCGAAGGTTCCGGGGATGCCACGCGATTGTTCCGTCAGGCGCGAACGCTTGAGCGCGATATCGAACGGTCACGGATTGAAAGGGCAACCCTGCTTGCCTCTGCTGATCAGGGCAGCGCCATGCAGGCCGCCATCGCCCGGCTGGATACCGATCTGGCATCGCTGGAGCGGGATCAGGTCGCCACTCAGGCCAAGCTGGCCGATTACCCGCAATACCGCGCCATTGCTTCGAGTTCAGTCCAGCTTGAGGAACTGCAAAAGCTGCTCAAACCGGGCGAAGCCTATTACAAGATGACGATCGTGGGCGGTAACGTCTATGCCCTGTATATCGATAATGCCTCTGCGACGGGCTTCAAGGTGAACGGTGACTCTGCAGCGCTGGATCGCGCGGTGGACGGCTTGCGGGACACGATCGCCAAGGATGAAGGCGGGGCTATCAACACCTATCCCTTCAATCTGAAACTGGCGCGCAAACTCTATCTCGACCTGTTCGGACCGGTTGCCGACCGGGTGGCTTCCGTCAAGAATCTGGCGTTCGAACCCGATGGTGCGATGCTCAGATTGCCGGTCAATCTGCTCGTCACTGATGACGCGGGTATCAATGCCTACGAAAAGCGCCTCGCCCGACCGGATTCCGATGAATTTGATTTCCGTGGCATTCAGTGGCTGGGGCGGAACCGCGCGGTCTCTACTGCGGTATCGGTGCGCGGTTATCGCGATGCGCGCAACGCACCCGCTTCCACGGCCACCCGGCAATATCTGGGCCTTGGCCAGAATGCGCCAGTGTCGAATGCCGTGCGCGTTGCCTCTGTCCGGGCGGTTTCGGGGGAAGGCGCGCTCAACTGTTCCTGGCCGACGGCCCAATGGAACAAGCCCATCTCCGATGCCGAATTGCGCGAAGCCGCCTCGATCATTGGCGTTGGCACATCCACACTTGTAACGGGTGAAGCCTTTTCGGATACGGCGATTATCGGGCGCACTGATCTTGCCGACTATCGCATCCTGCACTTTGCGACGCATGGTCTGGTAACGGCCCCGAGACCTGAATGCCCTGCCCGCCCTGCCTTGCTGACATCTTTTGGCCCCGGCAAGTCAGACGGATTGCTTTCCTTCAGCGAAATTTACCAATTGCGGATCAATGCCGATCTGGTGATCCTTTCAGCGTGTGACACGGCCGGCAGGGCCAGTATTGCAGCCACGCGCGAGGCCGGTGTGACCACGGGTGGCGGCAGCGCCCTTGATGGTCTGGTGCGTGCGTTCATCGGCGCAGGCGGCCGCTCCGTGCTGGCCAGCCACTGGCCCGCTCCTGATGATTTTGGTGCCACCGAACGCCTGATTTCTGGGTTGTTCAAGGCCAGGCAGGGAACGTCAATCGGGGATGCCATGGCAGAAGCACAAATTGGCCTGATGGATGACGCTGATACGTCGCATCCTTACTATTGGTCCGGCTTCGCTATTATCGGGGATGGTGACCAGGTGTTGCTTGCAGCAAAGTGAGCCTGCCATCCGCGTCCGACCGGTGAGCAAGACCAGAATGCAAGGATGGGCGTCCAGCTATCTCACGCAGAGCATGGCCGCGATTCGCCAGTTGGGGGCGTTGCGGCTGCTCATCACGGCCATTTTTCTTCTGCTTGCCATTTTTCTGGCCCGGTTCAGTTGGCAGGCCCCGCTCGCGCTTGAGGCTGAACGCGCGCTATATGACTGGCGGCAGGTGATCTCGGCGCCCAAGGTCGATCAGGATGAACGGATCGTCCAGATTGTCTATACGGATGAAACCCTTGCGGCGACGGGGAAGCGGTCTCCGCTGGATCGCGCGATCCTTGCCAAGGCATTGCTCAGGATTGACAGCTTTCACCCCAAAGCCATCGGTATCGATATTCTGATTGATCAGCCGCAACCCGAGGACGCGGTTCTGGTCGATGCGTTCCGGTCAATGAAAAGCCCGGTATTCCTTGCCTACGCCTCCGCCAGTACGGCTGAGGACAAGATCATGTACTGGCAGCAGGAATTCCTGACGAATTTCCAGAAGAGCCTGGCGCCGGGTAATGTCGCACCCTCCAGCATCGTGATCGAAGCGGACGATGACAATGTGTTGCGCAGTTGGCCCCGACCACGCGACGGGGATCCCGAGCGTCTGCCCATGGCGATGGGCGCGGCATCGGGCACAGCTTTCAAAACCTATCTAGGCAGCGTCGAATACCGCCAGCCGGCGTTTATCGAACGCCCGGTTTTCAACACCATTCCGATTGACACCTTCGCCGAGGATGCCCTGTTCGCCAACCCGGATGCAGCGGCCCTGTTTCGCAAGCAGGTGGAGGGAAAATATATTCTGGTGGGCGGGCATATCCAGGATATTGACTTGTTCGAGACGCCGATGAGCCGGGTGAGCGGCAAACCGACCTGGGGCGTTGAAATATTCGCGCACATGCTGGCGCAGCAGCTCGACGGGCGGATGCCCAGGCCTCTCGGTACGCCGGTCTTGTGGGGAATCGCCTTGCTAGTTGTGCTGTTCGGTTCACTGACAGCGGCCAGCAACAGCCGGACGATGTGGCTGGCGGGCCTCATCCTCGTGCAGTTCGCGCTGATCGCAGCCCTGCCCTTTCAGTTCCAGAGAACCGGTTTCGACACGCAGGGCCTGCCTGCGTTCGGATGGGGAATTGGCTGGGTTGTCGCCTTTGCCGCCGTCAGCACGGCCGCACGCGCGGTGGGTTCCGAACAGCGCAAATTCGCGCAGAACGCGCTCGGCAAATATTTGCCGCGTGATATTGCGGCAGAAATCCTCAAAGATCCCAATGGCCTGGCGCTCCACGGCGAGAACCGGGAGCTCTTCGTCGTCTTTACCGATCTGGAAGGCTTTACCAAGCTGAGCCATGCGATTGCTCCGGAAACCGTGGCGACATTGCTCAACCGCTATCTCGAAATGCTCAGCAACGTCGTGCTGGAACATGGCGGCACGATCGACAAATTTGTGGGCGATGCTGTCGTGGCGTTCTGGGGCGCGCCGATCAGCCGTCCCGATGATGGCGAACGCGCGGCCCGCGCGGCCTGGGCCATGTATCAGGCAGGAGAAGTGTTCCGGAAAACCGTTCCCGATGGCGTGCCGGCAATCGGCAAGACCCGGGTGGGCCTGCATCACGGCGAAGCCATTGTCGGCAATTTCGGCGGCGAAGGCCGCATTCAGTACACGGCCCTTGGTGACAGCATGAACACGGCAGCGCGGCTCGAATCCGCGAACAAGCAGACCAAGTCCAACGTGCTGGTGAGCCGGGAAGCGGCGGAGCTTTCGGGGCTGGACTGGTACCGCCCGCTCGGGCGGATTGTGCTGCGCGGACGGGCCACGCCTATTGACGTTATGGAGCCGGTGCCGGACATGTCGCAAGATGAACGCATTAATTTCATTAATCTGGGCGAACGGGCGATGCAGGGCGATGTGTCTGCCATCACAACGCTCGGCAATATTTCGGTTACCAAACCACAAGATGCAGCGTTGGCAAATTTCGTGTATCGGCTGACGCATCAGGAAGAAGGAGGCTATTTTGTCCTTGACTAGCACCATCGCCAAGCCGCTGCTGGCGGCTCTCGCACTCTCGCTTGGCGGCACCGCTGTGGCAGAAACCATTGTCGTCAAGTCCGCCGGGCCCTCGGCCAAGGCCTGGCCCCCGGGAAAATCGATCCCCGACAACAGCAAGGTTGCGCTGAAAGCCGGAGACAGCGTTACGATCCTGGACGGTCGTGGCACGCGCATCCTCAAGGGGCCGGGCACGTTTGCCACCACGGCGACAACGGCCACCGGATCGAACTTCAACGCGCTTCTGCGCAACACCGGCACGCGCCAGGTTCGCACCGGAGCCGTGCGCGGCGTGGGTGCCGGTGCTCCGGCGACACGCCCGCCCAATGTCTGGCTCGTCGATGCTTCAAAATCGGGCACTGTCTGCGTGGCGGGCACGGAAGCCGTATCAGTGTGGGTGCCCCCGCATGATGCGGCAGCGAACCTGACGCTGACCCGGTTGGCGGATGGCCATTCGGCCACCCTTGCCTTCCGTGCGCTCCAGACCGTGAAATCCTGGCCATCCACCGAACTGCCGATCCGCAACGGAGACCAGTTCCGGGTTTCGGGCGATGGCATGGCGACTCCGGTCACCATCAGGTTCGCGGCGCTTGGCCCGAACCCGCAAGGTCTGGAAAGGACAGCGTCTGCCCTGATCACGGCGGGCTGCACAGCCCAGCTTGACCTGCTGATCGAGACAGTGGCTGCGCCCGGAGACATGGAAACACCGGCAGGCTGAAGCCTGACATGCTACCATTTGCTTGTGCTTCGGCATTGCGGGTGGTAGCAATATTGTGTCGTACGAGCAGCGGAAACAAGCTGCAGGAGACGCCCTCTGGTCGCTGAAGTTGGCAAATTCCTATCCGGATTTGCCTTGTAAGAAGTGAACGGCTGCCTCAACACGCCGTCAAGCCCGGGAGTAGGGGAGACATTCCCCTATTTGCCGATGACCAGGGAGTATTTGGGCGTGAAGCGTTCGTTTTTTGCACTTGCCGGTTCCGCCTTTGCCGCGTGGCTTCCCGCAACTCAGGCCGACGCTCAGGCCGTTGCTGTTCCAACCACCACCACACAGACGCGCGAAGAAATCGAACGCGCGCCGGTCACAACGAGTCGCCCTTCTCCCGGCCAGCGCGTGACGATCGAGAACGAACTGGAACGTGCGCCCTGCCCCCTTGCCGGCGAAGCTTATCGCGACATCACGGTAAAGCTCGACAAGGTGGATTTCGGGGATCTGAAAGGCATTTCGCCAGACCTGATCCGCCCGGCCTATGCGCGCTATCTGGGCCAGACACTGCCGCTGGCAACCGTTTGCGAAATCCGCGACGCGGCAGCGACGCTGCTGCGCAAGAACGGCTATCTGGCCGCTGTGCAAGTGCCGCCGCAGCGAATCGCGGACGGTACGGTGAAATTTGATGTGCTTCTCGCCAAGCTGGTGAGTTTCCAGGTGCGCGGCAACGCGGGAAAATCCGAAGGCCTGATCTCAAGTTACCTCAACCGGATCAGCGAACAGCCAGTCTTCAATATCGTGGACGCGGAACGCTATCTTTTGCTGGCGCGGGACATTCCGGGCTATGATGTCCGCCTTACTCTTCGCCCCGCTGGCACGGTTCCGGGCGAAGTGGTTGGCGAAGTTCAGGTCACTTACACACCCATTGAGGCGGAAACCAACATCCAGAATTATGGATCGAAGGATGTCGGGCGTTTCGGCGGAATCGGGCAGGTGCATTTCAATGGCCTGCTGGGCATTGGCGACAGATTTACGGTCAGCGGCTTTTCCACCGCGGATTTCAAGGAACAGCAAGTCATCCGGCTTGGTGAGGAAGTGCGGATCGGCAGTGACGGCCTGACCTTGATCGGCGGTTTCACACATGCCTGGACACACCCTTCCCTCGGCGCTGGTCTGAACCTCAGATCCAAGACGCTGGTGAGTTCGCTTGAAGCCCGTTATCCGCTGATCCGGCGCCAATCCCGCAATCTGTTTGCCACTGGCGGATTTGAACTGATCAACCAGCGCAGCCGCTTTGCGTCCATTCCGATCACGGAAGACCGGTTGCGGGTGTTTTACGGCCGCCTGGACTATGATTCCATTGATCCCCAGAGTGTTGTCAGCACTTCCGGCTATTCGGCTTCGGAACCGAAATGGCGAATTGGCGGCTCGCTGGAACTGCGTCAGGGCGTATCTTTGCTGAACGGATCAAAGAGCTGCGGGCCCAATCTGGTGCGCTGTTCACCCGTATCGCTCAGCCGCGCCGAAGCCGATCCATCGGCCTTTGTCGCGCGGTTCAATGGTTACGCGGAATATCGGCCCGTTCCGAAACTCGCTTTCAGCCTTGCGCCGCGCGCCCAGTACGCGCCGCACGCCCTGCTGAGCTATGAAGAATTCTCGGCGGGCAACTTTACTGTCGGGCGTGGCTATGATCCGGGCACGATTGTTGGGGATAGCGGCGTCGGTGTGACGACCGAGGCCAAATATGGCAGCCTCGTGCCGCAATCCGAAACCGCCATCGCGCTTCAGGGATATGCGTTCCTTGACGCAGCCTGGGTGTGGAACAAAGACAGCAATTTCAACGGGATTGACCCGCAAAAGCTCTATTCGGCGGGTGGTGGCCTGCGGATGGCCTATGGCGAGCGGGTCAATCTGGATATTGGCGCGGCTGTACCGTTGCGCAGTGCCGGTTTCAGCGCGGCCAATCCCGCACTTCCGGCAAAACGCGGTGATGTCCGCATATTGATCAATCTGACGGTGAAGCTTTTGCCGTGGAACCGGCGCTAGGCCGGGTGTGATGCGTAGTAAGGGAACCAGTGTCATGACAGGCGATTTTTCCGCGAAAATGACTGTCCGCAAAGGTCTGATGACGGGATGTGCGATGGCGGGCGCGCTGGCGCTGCCATTGGCCAGCCAAGCTGTGGCAGCATCGGCGATAGGCGGAGCTGCATTTCAAGGCACGCCAACGGTCGTTAGTGGCAGCGCAACCTTTGACCGCTCCGCGACGCTGGATACGATCAATATCAGCACGCCTGAAGCTGTGATCAACTGGGCACCCTTTGACACCGCCACGGGTGGCGGACCGATTGCCTATCTGGACAGTGGCAGCGCAGCCCTGTTCCGCAACGCAGACAGCACGATCACCAATTTTACGGTGCTCAACCGGATCGTTCCTTCCGACGCGACGCGCGCCATCCGTTTTGACGGTCTTGTCCAGTCCCGGATTTTCGATGCAGGCGGCGCAGCCACGCCTGGAGGCAATGTCTGGTTCTACAGCCCGGGCGGGATCATTCTGGGGGCAACCTCTGTGTTTGATATCGGCAGCCTGGTGCTCAGTGCGGTTGATATTGACACAAGCGGCGGACTGGTTGGCGGAACCGCTGGCGAAACCATCCGCTTCCGGGGCGCTTCCGGGGCCACTGCAGGTATCAATATCAATGCGGGTGCCAGCATATTGGCCTCGTCACCCGGCAGTTACGTGGCCGTCGTCGCCCCGCAGATCGTGCAGTCCGGCACCGTCAACGTAAACGGTTCCACGGCTTATGTTGCAGCAGAAGCGGTTGATGTCCGTATCCGCAACGGTCTGTTCGATATCGAATTTGTCCAGGGCACCGGGGCGAGTGCCAACCCGCTGATTCATGATGGAACCACCACAGGGCCCGCACAATCCGGGTTTTCGGACTCTCACAGGATTTATCTGGCAGCGTTCCCGAAGAATGATGCCATCACGATGCTGGTGGGCGGCACGCTTGGCTATACGCCTGCGGCCACGGCAAGCATGGATAACGGATTTGTTGTCCTTTCGGCCGGAAACAGCGTGCTGGATCGGGGCATCAGCGGAGGCGGATTCGGCCCGAGCGAAACGCCGGCCAATATCAGGATCGGCACCGATTTCAGCGGCAATACCGTTTTCAATTCCTCCGTCAGCGCCTTCGCCAGCAATGACATCATCGTCAGCCCGCGCTCCGGATTCTCTGTAGATTTCAAGGGATACGCTTCGCTTGATGCCACTCGTCGCGCGGAACTGGGCGTTGACAGTGATGAACGCATCACGGTGGGAAGCAGCCTCAACCTTACTTCCGCGAATGATCTCACGGGCGCGGAGGCCTTTCTCTACGCAAAGCATCTGGCCAATCCAGGCGGTGTGGCGGGAACCATCACGGTTGGTGGTGATCTGCTTGTCAGCGGGGGCGATAAAAACCTGAATGATCCGTCGCAAATCGCGACGGCAAAGGTGCTTGTCGATGGCGGACAAGTGACTGTCGCCAGAACCGCCTTTATCGGCACCAACGATCAAAAGACCGCAGGAAGCAGCGAATTGACCTTGCGCGGGGCAAATTCGCTGCTGTCGATTGGCGGTAGCCTGGACGTTTCGGCCAGCGCAGACAGCTTCTTTGGCACCAACCCCCAGACAACGGGCGGCAATGCCGTGCTTTCCCTCGCTGATGGTACGTTTTCCGCCGGCACCGTAAGGGTTTCCGGCGCGGCCACGGGCAATGAGGACGGTTCCGCCCTTGGCGGCATGGCAAAGGTTTCGTTTACGGGTGTTACGGCGACGCTGGGCAGCCTTTCGGTCAATGCTGATGCCGGCATTGGCGGCGAAGGTTTCAACAGTGGCAGTTCTGCTGGAAGCGGGCTGATTGGTGGCACTTCGGAAGTCAAACTGGTCAACTCCAATGTCACGATAGCGGGGCAGTTGAACCTGTCTGCCAATGCTGACCGAACTTTCCATGATGCTGCGTCAGGTGACAATGTTGGTGGCACTGTTCGATTGCTGGTCACCGGCGGATCACTGACGGCAAACAGCCTCAATGCCACCGCAGACAGCCTGAGCAGCGGCGTTGACGGCGAAGCCGCCACCAGCGCCTCCCGTGGCGGCACCGTTACCATTACGCCTGACAATGCGGCGGTTACCATTTCCAGCAGCGCCTATATCAGCGCATCCGCCTTCGGGGATTCCGGCAACAATATCGGTGGCAATGCATTTGGCGGCACTGTCACCATCGCCCCGGTCAATGGCGGCACCTTCAATGGGCTGGCGCAGTCCGGCTTCAACAGCATTTTTGCCAGCGGCATTGGCGGCAAGGGCCTGACGGGCGGTAACGGTACCGGCGGCACTGTGAATCTCACCGCCGTAAATGGCGCCATCAACCTTGCCGGCGAATCCAACGTTGGTGCAGCCGGGTTTGGCGGAACGGCGACGTCAAACGACTTTGTTTCCGGCGCAACAGGCATTCGCGGTGGCTCTGGCCAGGGCGGCACTGTCAACATCACCGTTGGAAATTCCGGCGGAACGACGGGCGCCTTCAGCTTCGGCTCGCTCATATTGAGCACAGAAAGCATTGTTCAGGATTTCTCAGAAGGTTTCTTCCCTTCAGGCGGCAACGGCGGCACGTCTGCGGGCGGCACCATCAACTTGACGGTCAATGCGGGGACGGTCAGCGGCGACAGCCTGGACGCGTCGGCTAATGCAGACGGCGGTAGCGGTGCGAACGCGGGCAACGGGGTGAATGCCGGCAATGGCGGCGCAGGCGTTGCGGGTACCGTAAGTCTCGCCATAAATGGCGGAACCACAACGATCGGTGCGATAAACCTCTCCGCTGAAGGCTCCGGTGGCAGCGGTGGTATCGGGAATGAGACCGGCTATGGCGTTGGCTCCGCCGGCAATGCCGGGTCTGGCACCGGCGGTCTCGTTGATGTCGGTGTCACAGGCGGAACGCTGAACACTGGTACGCTCGAGATTGGCGGCAGCGGCTTTGGCGGCATGGGCGGCAGAAGCGATGCCAATAGCGCTGGCGGAAGTGGCGGCGATGGCACGGGCGGCATCGTTCGGGTCAATATCGGCCCAAGTGGCCAGCTTGATACCAATCTGGGGACCCCGCCCGCGCCAAGGCTTCAACTCTTCCTTTCGTCGATTGGCAATGCCGGAAGCGGCGGAACCGGGGCGGGTGCCAGCAATGGCGGTGATGGCGGGAATGGACGTGGCGGCAATGTGACCTTGTCTGTGGCCAGCCCGCTCGCCACTTCATCGGGTGCTGTAAACAGGCCAATCATCCAGCTAGACGTGCTGGCCTCGGGCGGTTCGGGCGGTGATCTGCCCTCGGGTGGCTTTGCCCGGTCATCCGGAACTGGTGGCAGGGGCGGTAACGCGACAGGCGGAACGGCCACGCTCAATGTCCTGAACAGTGCGTTGTCCCTTGGCGATATCTTGGTCCGGTCCACCGCTTTCGCAGGTCGCGGTGGCAGAAGTTTTGAATTTGAATCCGGCGTCGGTGGCAAGGGCGGCAATGCGATTGCGGGGACGTCGCTTGTGTCTATCGATGTTGATCCGGATATTGACACCCTCCAGATACAGTCTGACGCGTTCGGCGGGACGGGCGGCGACGGGGCCATCGGCGGCGATGGCGGGGATGCCCTTAACACCGGTACAGCAACGTTCACCGTCACGGACGGGCTGACAACAATCAGCAGCGCGCGCGTCACGGCGAATGCGGTATCGGGCGATGGTGGCCAGGGCCAGGCTGGCAATGGCGGCAAAGGCGGAAATGCGCAGGCTGGTTCTGCCGCAATCACGGCTGCGGGCCCCACCAGCGGGCTTACAATCGGTTCACTTTCGCTCGAAAGTTCTGCTGCTGCGGGTGAAGGCGGATATAGTTATGCCAGTTCCACCGCCGGTAACGGCGGCAATGGCGGTGCCGCGACGGGCGGCTCCAGCACACTCACAGCCTCTGGCGGCGCAGTGGTCACAGTCACTGATTCGGCGTTTGTAACGGCCGCTGCCACAGGAGGCGATGGCAATGACGGATCCTATTCCAGCACGCCCGGCGATGCCGGGTCGGGTGGCGCTGCCACGGGCGGCACGGCGCGGCTGACCGGCACGGGATCCAGCCTCAGCGTCAACCAGTTGGTGGTTGATGCACAGGCGCGCGGCGGTGCGGGCGGTCTGGGCGGCGAATCCGGTTATGGCGCATCCATCGGCCTGGGCGGCAATGGCGGCGCGGCCACGGGCGGCACGGCCGATGCTGTCGATGTCGGCGCGAACAACACGGATTCCAGCTTCCTGCTGATTACTACTGGCACGGGCGGATCGGGCAACCAGGGACGTATCGGCGGAAACGGCGGAACGGGCACCGGTGGAAACGCGAATCTTTCGCTCGCCTTCGCGCCCGGCTCGATCATCGGAATCACGGCCTCCTCGCAGGGGCTGGGCGGCGCAGGCGGCACCAGCCGGTCTGGCGCGGGTGCCAATGGCGGCAATGCGGTTGGCGGAAATGCCAATGTTCAACTGGTTGGCGGCGGACAAACGCTGTCTCTATCCAGTATCACCGTCGATGCGCGGGCGATTGGCGGCAACGGTCGGGCAGGCACGGCAGGCTTTGCCGGCGGGTCAGGCGGCTCGGCAACCGGGAATGATGCCGGGTTCTACATTTTTGGAGACCAACTAACTGCGAACACCATCACGCTCCTTGCCACCGCAACCGGGGGCTCGGGTGCAAATGGCAGCGACGGGATCGACTCTCCCGGCCTGACCAATGGTGGCGCGGGCGGCGATGGCGGCAGCGGTCGGGGCGGTCGCACCGGATTTGGCGTTTATGATGGCGGAACGGTGTCGCTGGGCGGCGCACCCGGACTGATCACTGACGCGAGCGGGTTTGGCAGTGCAGGCGGCAATGGCGGTTCCGGGGTCAATTCTGTCAGCGGCGTCGGCAATGGCGGCAAAGGCGGCAAGGGCGGAGACGGTATTGGCGGCTCCGACATTCAGGGTTTCCTTGGCGGTTCCCAGCCCAATCTTGGTGCAGGTGGATCTGCCTTCACCCTGACGGCCATCGGCATTGCTGGTGCGGGTGGCTTTGGCGGTGATGCCGCTCCGGGCGGTCGCCTCTTCGGTCCTGGTGGCACCGGGGGATCTGGCGGAAACGGTGGCGTGGCCCAGGGCGGCCTTGCACGCTTCTTCATCGCCAATGACACCACTGAGTCGCCCGATGGCGTTGCCCTGACAATGGATATTCACGCCGTGGGCGGCGATGGCGGCGCAACCGGATTCAGCTATTCGTCAACGCTGCTGGCCGCAGGCAATGGCGGCAACGTGACTGGCGGCACTGCCGAAATTCTGCTCGGTCATGACAATAGCAAGATCAATTCCCTGACCATTCAAAGCAATGTTACGGGTGGTGAAGGTGGCGGAGCCATCGGCTTTGGCAGCGGTGGCAAGGGAGGCGACGCCACAGGCGCGACAATCGGAATCTATGTTGATCAGTTCGACGGCAGCAACGAGCTGGCGGTACTGGGAGACCTGAACCTCAATGCGGATGCCACGGGCGGGGCGGGTGGTTCCGGCTCCGGCACCGGGCTGACCGGAGCCAGCGGCGCAGATGGCGCTGATGGCGTGGCAGGCGTTCTTGGCACAAATGGCGGTAACGGCACGGCGGGCGGCAATGGCGGCGCGGGCGCGGCGGGCCTTGTTGGCGGCAATGGCGGCACGGGCGGCAATGGCACGGGCGGCACCATCACGCTGCAGGCAACGAATTCCACTGTCAGAACCGGAAACCTGCAGGTTTCGGCAAGCGGCTTTGGCGGAATCGGCGGAAATGGCGCTGATGGTGGCACGGGCGGCACGGGCGGGAACGGCGGCAATGGCGGCAAGGGTGCGGACAATTTCAACGCCTCCGCCCCCTTTGATGGCGGTAACGGCGGAGCGGGCGGCAATGGCGGCGCGGGCGGCGATGGTGGAACCGGTGGCGATGGCGGCGGCGGTGGCACCGGCACGGGCGGCAACATCTTCATCCGATCGGCGCAATCCGATGCCCTGTTTGGCAACCTCGATCTCACCACATCTGGAACCAGTGCGCGCGGCGGTTTTGCTGGCAACGGGGGTGCAGGCGGCGCAGGCGGACTGGGCGGCATCGGGGGAGCACGTGGCGAATCCGGCTACGGTGCCACTGGCACGGCTGGTGCGAATGGCACGGATGGGGGCAGCGGCAACTTCGGAAATGGCGGCATTTTCCAGAATTTCTACCCGATCGGTTTCGGCGGAACGATTGACCTGAGCTCACAAGGCTTTGATGCAGCATCGAAATTCAACGCGGGCATCGTCACTTTGACGGCCAGCGGCCTTCATACGGATATCGGTGCCTTCGGGTTTGGCGGCGCGATCAGGATCGGCAATATCAGCGGATCCCAGCCCCAGCCTGACATGGTTTTCGACAGCCTGACGGCGACCAGTGACGGCTTTTTCTTCGGCGACATCAGTTTTAACGCCGATAACGCCAACATCGCGGTGACCAACAGCATAAACCTGTTTGCCACCGGTGATCTGAATTTCACGGCAAACGGCATTGGCGAAATTCAGGCAGGCGGAGATATTTTCGGGCAGGCCAACAGCCGTATCACCGCAAACCATAGCGGCCGCGCGGAAGACGGCGCGACGATCCGTGCCAACAATATCACCCTGACGGCAAATGGTGCGTTCGCTGCCAATGACGGCACGCTGATCCTGGCGCGGGACGGCATCGCCCTCACCTCGCTTTCAGACTTTATCTATGCGGCAAACCTTCAGGCTGTTTCGGGCATAACCGCCTTTGCAGCCGGTGACCTGACGGTTGGCGATGCGACAACAACGGCGACCCCGGATACCGGGCAGCCCTTCCCTGTCCGCCCCGGCCTGATTGATCTCCGCGCGGGATACACCGGCAGCTCGACCTACAATGTCGCGAACGCGACCATCACTGGCGCTGTCACATCGACCGGCGATACGCTTGTCACTGCGGGCAATGATGTGATCGTTACCGGCACGGCGAATATCCGGTCCGACAACCGCTTGCTGATCGCTTCTGGCGATGATGTCTTCATCAACGACGGCGCGTTCCTTACATCCGGCCTCAATCCGGTTTCCGAAAATGGGTATGGATCAACGGGCTTTATCGACATTGCCGCCGGTTCCATTTTTGCGAGCGGCTCTGTCAGCGATGATGTCGCTTCGATCTTCATCGGCAATGCCTTGCTTACAGCCACCAATAACAGCGTCAGCCTGTTCGGTGAAGCCATTCAGGCGGATAATGCGACATTCAATGTTGGCGAATTCTCCGCGCTCATTGGCAATGCGCCCGCTGTTGGCGATCCGGTAAACAATGACAACGGGCAGCTTTCCGATGCATGTGTAGCGGGGAATATCTGCCTTGGAACGGTGAACGCGACCTTCGATTCCAACTTCGCGCATGCCTCGGGGGCCGTCAATGTCGGGCCGGCAACGGGCACGTTCGGTTTGCCGAACAGCGTATTCGTGTTGGGCACGCTCAATGCCGAAGATATCACGATCCGCGCGCGCGATACGATTTCCGTAGGTTCGCCTTCCGGCAGCGCAAGCATTTCCGGGGTGAACAGTCTCTTTGTCGCGTCGCTCAGCGGCGATGTGGAGATTTTCAATTCATCCAGCATTTCTGCCGGCAGCTATCTGAAGATATTCGCTGGCGGGCATATCGCCGGGGGTTCGGGTTCCAGCCTGGTTTCAGGCGGCAATATCGGCCTGTCCGCCGGGGCGGGTATCTTTCTGAGCAATATCGAAGCGGGTGGCGTTCTCCAGACGATCGACAGCGACGGCAATGCCACAGATAGCAGCACGCTCCGTTCCGTTGCTGTAGAGATCCAGAATCTGGCCGTGCGGGGCGGCGACGCCAATATCGTCACAGATTTCAACAATGTCGTTCAGTCCGCGCGCCTGACCGACGGGCACAGCCTGAACCTGACGTCAAATCTCGGCACGGTAACGGCAGGCAACATCGATACCTCGCTGGGCACACCTTTTGACATCAATCTTACGGGCGTTCAGGTTTTCTCGAACAGCCTTGTTGCCAGCCACTCCATCAATGTGAACGCCAGCAGCCTTGCCGCGCTATCGGCCCTCGATGCGGGGGCAGACATCACGATCAACACGTCGGGCAACGCAAGCTTCGACTCAGCGACAGCGGGCGACGATATCATCGTCTCGAGCGGCGGCGGCGTCACTTTGGGCACCTTGGCAACCACTTTGTCGGGCACCGATAACGAGGGTGATGGCCACCTGATCCAGATCACGGCTTCGGGCGACATCTCCCTGTCCTCTGCCAGCTCCGCCGGGTCACTCACCCTTGGCAGCACCAATGGCGGCGTTACCGCATCCGGCCCGCTCTTCGCATCGGACAATGCTTCCGTCTCCGGCTTCCGGGGCGTCAATGTCGCCGCAGTATCGTCCACGAATGGCAGTGTGTTCCTCGACTCGCTGTCCGGCGCGGTTTCGTCGGGCAATCTTTCTGCTGCGGGCGACGTGGGTGTTGATGCGCGCGGGAATGCCAGCACCGGCTCCATAGCGGCTGGCAACGAAGTGTCTGTCCGCAGTGCAACCGGATCAGCGTCAACCGGTGATATTGACGCGGGCAATTTCGTCCAGGTCAACGCGTCCGGGAACGTCAGCACAGGCGATATCTTCGCTGATCGCGATGCCATCAGCCTCTCGTCGTTCAGCGGAACGATCACGACAGGCGATCTGGACGGTGTGTTCAGCGTATTCGCCAATGCATCCGGCGCGGTAACGCTTGGCGATGTCAGCGTCACTGATGGCGCGCTGACGGTTCTGAGCGGCGGCGCGGCAACGCTGGGCAATCTCTCGGCAAGCGGATCGGGCGGAGAGGGTTCGCCCAATATCGGCGTGCAGGCAGCGTCAATCAATCTCGCTTCGGCGGATGCAGACGGCGATGTCAATCTGCTCGCGTCAACCGGCGCGGTTACTGCAAGCGGATTGATTTCCGCAGGCGGCGAAGTCAGCGCGACAGGCCGTGGCCTCAATCTGGCGGACGCAACGGCGGGCACAGACCTGCTGCTGACAAGCCTCAACGGCACCTCCATCTCCACAGGAAACCTCACGGCCAATACTCTGGTTTCGGTGACGAGCGATGGCACGATCACCTCTGGCAATATCCTGTCCAACAATGGCGATATCGCGCTGGATGCTCAGGGTGCGATCTCGACCGGGAATCTGACGGCCCTGCTTGGCAGCATTTCGATCAGCAACGTCTTTGGCACAATTACAACCGGGCTGATTGGCGTCGGCAATGATTTCACGCTCGTTACCGGCAGCGATCTGGTGTTCGCAGGCGTCAGTGCAGGCGATGATATCCGGATTACCACTGATGGCACGGCCAGCCTTGGGCGCCTCACATCGCGTGGCACGGGTGCCGACAATGATGGCGATGGCAGCAATATCGTGCTTGACGTGGGCGGCAATGTCACCGTCAGCCATGCCGAAGCTGCCGATAATTTCACCGCGACCGCAAACCGCTTTGAAACCGGCCTCAACACCATCATCACAGGCGGCGATATCGATATCACGACGGCTGGCGACTCCGTTCTGGGCAACTCGATGGCGGGCGGACATATTGACGTCAGCGCCGGTGGCCTGATCGATTTCAACAGCATCAGCGCAGGCAGCTATACCAGTCTGCGGAGCACCACTTCCGTCACGGGCGGTTCCAGCGTGTCGGGCGGCTATTTCCTTGCAGACGGGGCAAGCGTTGACATCGGTTCGGCAACATCCGGCCCATCGCTGACCGTCTTCGCGCACAATGGCATCCTCAACCTTGGCGCGGGTACAGCGGCGGGCAGCATCAATCTGGTCCAGCAGAGCGCGAACGCGCTGACAGCGGGAACGCTGATTGCAGACGGTGATATCTCGGTCAGCAGTTCCGGCAGTGCGTCAGTCGCAAGCGCAACGGCCCGCGGCAATGCGGCGAACACGGCGCTGGGCATCCCCCCCACAGAAGGCAATATTTTCATCACGGCTCTGGGTGCCGCCACGCTGAACAATGGTTCGGCCAACACCGATATCGGTATCACTGGAACCAGTGTTTCCGGCACCGGCACCTGGGTGGCAGGCGAAGACATATTGGCGGTTACCGCAGGCACGGCTTCGCTGGGCAGTCTTACGGCTGGCGACAATATCGACATTCAGGCGACAAACGGGTTGTCTGTCGGTTCCGCCACCGCAACCGGCGCGGCACGGGATGATCGGGCGCTGACGCTGTTCAGCGGCGAAGGCCTGTCCTTCTTCATCACGGGCGCATCAGCAGACTCGGCTGACGTGACTCTTTCGAGCAGCGCAGGCAATGTCGCCGCCACCGCCCTTTCGGCCGGGGACGACATTACGATTTCCAGCGGCGGTTCCGTCAATGTCGGATCGGCGAACGCCACAGGGCTTGTGGCAGAGTCCGGCTATGGCGCATCACCCAATGGCGGCAATCTGCTGGTCAATGCCAGCGGACCTGTTGTGTTTGGAACCGGCACGGCTGCCAACAACACCACGATCACCGGCCAGTCTCTGACAGCCACTTCTCTTGGCGCTGGCAACATTCTTCTTGCTACGCTGGCGCAGGGCGCCACGATCGGCACGGCGAGCGGCACAAATCTTGTCCAGATTGACGGCAGCACCAACCTTTCGGTTGGTACCGCGAACAGCAGTGCTGGCGATGTGCTGATCACCAGCACTGGCGGTAATGTGGCACTGGGCGGCGGCACGATCTCCGGTGATCTTCTGCTTTCCGCTGTCAACGGGGTGATCAATCAGACCGGATCGGCGAGCGCTGGCAACGATGTGTCGCTCATTGCGCGGAACATCACGGCCAACGCCCTTTCGGCCGGGAACAATATTTCGCTAAACGCCAGTAATGGTGATGCCGTGGCCGTGTCTGTCTCTGCGGGAGGTGACGCATCATTCGGTGCGACCGGCCTTATTGATGGCGGAACAACGGTTGCGGGCAGGAACATATTCATCAGCGGCTCGAATGCGGTCGGCACCAGCCTGACTGCCGGGCAGAGCCTGTTCGTCTCGGTCGGGGGATCATTCAGCACCGGCATCGCAGAAGCGACCAACGGCAATATCCAGGTCTTCGGCAACAGCATCGATATCGGCAGCGGCACCGCCGGCAATGACATCGATTTGAGCGGCGACCGGATGACGCTGGGTTCGATCTCTGCCGGACGCGATCTCTCCATCTTTGCCAATGATGTGACGGCAACCAGCCTGACCGCAGGCCGCGACGTCACGGCGCAAGGCGGCGAAGGCGGCAGTTTCGTCATCGGTTCAGCTTCGTCGGGCGATGATATCCGCGTCGATTGGGAAGGCAATGTGTCCTTTGGCACAGCCGTCGCAACGGGTGCAGGCGAAGACAGCGAAGGCGTTGGCGGCGAAGGCAATAATTTCGGCGATGGCGCGAATATTGTGGTCAATGCTGGTGGCGATATTGCCTTCACGACAAGTGGGATCGCGGCTGACGATATCGATCTGAACGGCGGCTCGCTCAGCGCCGGTGCGCTTGATGCGGGGAATGTTCTCCTCGCCACGCTTTCGGGCAGCGCCAATGTTGGCAGCGCCGATGGCGACGCGGCCGCTTCCATTTTTGCCGATGGTGATATTACAACGGGCAGTGCCAGCAGCCTGTCAGGCAGCGTCAACCTCACGACACAAAATGGCAATCTGGATTTCGGAACGGTAACTGCCGGCAATCAGGCTTCGCTTTTCGCCCGGAACGGAGCGGCGATGGGCCTTTCCGCCACAACCCAGGGCGGTGGCATAACGATTGAAGCCGGGTCTCTGAACGTTGGAAGCCTTGATTCGGCGGGCGAGATAATGGCCACCGTTTCCGATCTGGCTGTGATTGACAATGCCACGGCCAATGGACGTTTCCAGTTGACCGCCAGGGCAGCAGATCTTGGCACGATCAGCGCGCATGACATTATCATCGGTGTGGATGAAAACCTGGCTTTCGGACAGTTTTCGGCTGACACGGATGTGTTCGTTCAAGCTGGCGACGACGTTACCGGCGGTGACATAACCGCCGTCGAACGCGTGCTGATCACGGCGGGGGGCCTGGTCAATATCGGCGACGTGGTTTCACCCAATAACGGCATCGCCATTTTCGCCCAGACCGGGATTACCACGGGCGATCTCACATCAACGCAGAACAGCGTTGATCTTGAAACAACGGGCGGTGACATCACCACCGGCTTCATCACTGTGAAGAACGACCTGACGCTGACCAATGGCGCGAACATCACGATTGCCGGCGCCTCTGCGGGCGATGACATTCGCGTGGCGGCGGGCGGCACCATCAGTCTGGGCAGCTCAACAACGACAGGCCTTGGCGTTGACAGCGAAAGCGATGGCGACAGCGGTGGTGACGGATCAAACATCGTCGCGACCAGCGGCGGTGCGCTCAGCTTCGTGAAGGCCGATGCCAGAACCAATGTCAGGCTGACAGGGACCACCATTACCGGCGGCACCACAAAGTCTGGCGCGGCAACCACCCTCTCCTCTTCCGGCGCGACCTCGATCACGGGCGCTGACGCAGGCAGCAACTTCACCGCAACCTCTGGCAGTGCCTTTGCTGCCACCGGTGCGATCGCTGCGAGCCGCGCGCTTAGTGTGGCAGCGGGAGGCGATGTGGCGCTCACATCTGCCGCAGCAGGAAACAACCTGACGCTGACGGGGGCAAATCTTTCGGCAGCATCACTGACATCGGGTAATGATCTGGCAGCGACGCTTACCGGCAATGCCACGATCGGCTCCGTGACGGGAACGGGCGTTTTTGACGGCACCAGCAGTGCCGTGATTACCGCGCCCGGCGGGATCACTATTACCCGCACGGATGTGGCGGGAACGGTTGACCTTTCCGCTGCCAATGGAACGGTGCTTGTCTCAACTGATCTGAAAGCAAGTGGCCCGGTTACCGCATCGGGACGGGCCGTTGATCTTACCGCGATTGGCGCACTTACTCTGGCGAATGCGCTGGCCACCGATGGTGATGTCAAAGTGACTGCCGGGGCGCTGAGTGCTACCCAGGCGCGGGCACGAGGCGATATCCGCCTGACATCGACCAGCAGCGACATTGTTGCGGGAACCCTGACAACCGGCACGGGCATCGGGGCTGCGGCAGGCGGTACACCGGGGCCGGGTGACATCATCCTGAATTCGGCGGGCAATGCGACGCTGAGCGGACCTGCCAATGCTCAGCGCAACCTGAATGTAGCGGCACGCAACCGTATTCAGGTTTCCAGCCTGGCAACCGGCACGCTGATCGATTTCAGATCGGCAGACATTGCCATCGGGGCCACCGCAACCCTTGGGCAGCAGGGCCGCACGACCAGCGTGACGCTGAGCAACACCGGCAACAATGTGACGACCATCGGCGGCGCGGGCGTGAACAGCGGCTACAGCCTTTCCAACGCCGAAGCCCAGCGCATCTTTGCAGGTGATATCATCATCAACGCGCCGCGCGTGATCGCGTCCACCGGATCCGGGCAGAGTGGCGAGTCCCTAACCACACGGGCGCCCGATGTAATCCTGGACGCGCTGACACTGACAGGTGCCAATGGCCAGACGGGCGCGACAGCGGGCAATATCGGCACGAATGGCCGTCTGCGCATCCAGACGCCGGGCAAGCTGCGGACGATTGGCGCGGTTTCGCTGACCAACCTGAGCAGCGGCAACCGCTTCCAGATCGCGGCAGACGAAACCATCGAAGTCGATGCCGCCACCGGATCGATCACGCTGCGCGGCGCACAGGGCGCGCTTGCCGGTCGGCTTGAACTGACTTCCGCCGATGTGATCGCTGCCAGTGCTTCGGCTATTTCGGACGTGATGTCCGCGATTGATGTCAAGACGGCCAGTGACCGGCTTGGCACCAATGATGGCAGCGTGAGTGATGACGGATATCTGAGCGCGGACAGCATCGTGGTGTCTGTATCCAACGGCTTCTATGTCCAGAACAGCGGTGTTTCTTCCACCAACCTGCGCAATTTCTCTGACCGGCGCGGGCTGACCGTTGGCAGTGGCGGGCTGAATGTGATTGTGGAAAATTCCAGTGCGCGGATCGTGATCAACGGACGCCAGCTTGGATCATCCTCCACCACCTCGACTTCATCGGGCTCATCCTCGTCCGGCTTCATCACCGGAATAGACTTCCTGAAACAGGTCAGCTTCAACGGATCCAACCAGGTGAGCGGCAGCATCTCCTCTGGTATCTTTGACCAGAATTCGACGATCAACGGCTGTGCGATCCTCAGCCCCGCCACTTGTCAGGTGAATTTCGACAATGGCAACATCACGCGTGATGTGATCGAGGATGTGGTCAACCCCGGCAATTCGAGTGGTGAAGGCGATGGCGAATTGCCGTTCAGCCTGTTGACGATCAAGGATGTTGAGGGCCTGCCCTATCAGCCGGTGATCGATGATCCGGTGACCGGTTCGGGCAATGACGATCTGTGGGCCATTGATGATGGCCGGGATTGCCCGGATGGCGTTGAGGTTTGCCCGAAATAAGGCGGCACTGGCGAAAGCATTGACGCCAACGCATCGGGAAGCGATTGGGGGCAGCGATGACTGACACTCCCCCCCTTCGCTTGTTCAACAGCCTGACTCGCCAGATCGAGGATTTCACGCCGGTTCATGCCGGGGAAGCGCGTGTCTATACCTGCGGGCCGACCGTCTATAATTTCCAGCATATCGGCAATATGCGGGCCTATGTGTTCGCCGATACGCTGGGCCGGGCGCTGTCTTTCAAGGGCTACAAGCTGACGCACATCATCAACATCACAGATGTCGGGCATCTGACATCGGATGCGGATGCGGGCGATGACAAGATGGAGAAAGCGGCAAGCGCGGCAGGAAAATCCGCCTGGGACATCGCGAAATTCTATACGGATGCCTATTGGCGGGATATCGAACGGCTGAATATTCGCCAGCCCGCGCAATGGTCCATCGCCACGGATTATGTGCCTGCGATGATCACGTTCGCCAAAGGCATTGCGGACAAGCATTGCTATGAACTGGAAAGCGGGCTGTATTTCGATACCGCGACCGTGCCCGATTATGGCCGACTGGCGCGCGCCGTCACGGATGACGGGCAGAGCCGGATCGATCCCGTTCCCGGCAAGCGTCACGCAGCGGATTTCGCAATCTGGCGCAAGACGCCGGCAGGCGAAACCCGGCAGATGGAATGGGATTCACCCTGGGGCCGCGGCGCGCCGGGCTGGCATCTGGAATGTTCGGTGATGAGCGGGAAATTGCTCGGCTTTCCCTTCGACATTCACACCGGCGGCATCGACCACCGCGAAATCCACCACCCGTGCGAAATCGCCCAGAACCAGGCGCATTGCGGCGGGGCGGATAGCGGCGCGCGGATCTGGATGCACAATAATTTCCTGATCGACCGCGGCGGCAAGATGAGCAAATCGGCAGGCGAGTTCCTGACCCTGCAAGCGCTAGTGGATCGCGGCTTCCACCCCCTCGCCTACCGCATGATGTGCCTTCAGGCGCACTATCGGAGCGAGCTGGAGTTTAGCTGGGAGAATCTGGCGGCGGCATTTACGCGGCTGAAGCGGCTGGTGATGGGGGTTGAGAAGGTTAAGGCGGAGGTCAGCAAAGCGGACTGGCAAGAAGCCACACTTGAATGGGTCCTGTCGAGTCACGCAGACTCGTTTGTGGGGGCGATTTCAGAAGATTTAAATACCCCTAGAGCATTGAACACTGTTGAAGAACTTCTCTACGAAAAAAAAATCCGACCCGACGAGAAGTGGAGTCTCTTATCTCAATTGGGACAGGTTTTGGGTCTCGACTTATATAACTTGTCTCGCGCCGATCTCCGCATTCGCCCCATCTCCGCCCAGATCACCGAAGCTGAGATCGAAGCGGCGCTCAGCGCCCGCAAGGAAGCGCGGGCGACCAAGGATTTTTCGACGTCTGACCGCATCCGGGATGAGCTGATTGCCAGGGGCGTGGACGTGATGGACGGTGACCCGCTGGGCTGGGACTGGAAACTGGTAATTTGACTTCGGCGCGAGCGGATCGGAATTTTCCTCTTGACAGCGTCACGCTGTTTGGGCTAAATTGATCAGGATCCAGAATTGCGAATCAGGCCGCAACTCCAGGCTTGAGATTCGAAACCGCTCCGGCGTTTCCCCTGCCCTTCTTTGCGTCTTTGCGTGAGAAAATTGCCGACGCTGGTGCGCTGCCTGCCTTTAATTTTTCCACGCAAAGCCGCCAATCCGCAAAGAACGAAAGTGGATCTCTGACGGGGACTGTCCCTTGCGCACTGTTCCCTTCATACGACAGAAGTAGAAAGGGAGGGTCCGCAAGGGACAGTCCCCGGGAGAACAGCATGACCAAGACCATCGCCGTAATGTCCGGCCTGATCCGCCCCCTCATCGAATCCCGGCTGCCGGACTGGGTTGATGCACGCTATTTCATGTCGAAAGAGGATGCCTTTGCGCTCGCGCCGGAAGCGGAAATCGGCTGGTTCGATATGTATCACAAGGATGACATGGCCGAAGCGATCAGCCGGGCGACGCAGATGAAATGGCTCACGTCCATTTATGCCGGCGTGGATGGCATGCCGCTGGACCTGCTGGCAGCGCGCGGCGTGGCTTATACCAACGGCGCGGGGATCAACGCCGTCACCATCGCCGAATATGTCGTAATGGGGATGCTGAGCATCGCCAAGGGGTACCGCGAAGTGATCCGCGCGGCTGACCGGCAGGAATGGCTGACGGATTCGCCCGGCAAGGTCGAACTGCTGGGCAGCAAGGCCTTGCTGCTGGGTTATGGCGCGATCGGGAAGCTGGTGGAAACCCGGCTGGCCGCCTTTGGGGTCGAGGTGATTTCCGTCCGGCGCACGGCAGGGCCGAACACGCTGGGCCCGGATGACTGGCGCGCGCGGCTCGGCGAATTTGACTGGGTGATCCTTACGGTTCCCGCCACCGCCGAAACCGAACATATGATCGGTGCGGCGGAAATGGCGGCGATGAAACCAGGCGCCACAATCGTCAACATCGCGCGCGGATCGGTGATTGATCAGGATGCGCTCATCGCGGCGCTCAAGGCCAAAACGATTGGCGCGGCCTTTCTGGATGTTACCACGCCGGAGCCGTTACCTGCCGATCATGAATTATGGACGCTTGATAATGCCCATATCACGATGCACCTTTCAGGCCGCGCGCAGGATAAGATGTTCGTTCGTTCCGCCGAACGCTTTCTTGAGAATCTGGCGCGCTATCGAACGGGTGAGCCGCTGCATCACCGGGTTGATCTTTCCCTTGGCTATTGAGGGTGACAGGGGCGTTTTGCCGCGTTAGACAGTGCAAGCTGTAACGGAATCAGGGAGACGCTGATCCGGTGCCGCAAGCATCGGGTCGCGCCGAAATTTATCCGCGCCGGGGATGGCGCCAGAGGGGGCAAGCGATCATGAGCCAGAAGGCATCCGACCTGTTCATTCAGTGCCTTGAAGCGGAAGGCTGCGAATATATTTTCGGCGTTCCGGGCGAGGAAAATCTCGACTTTCTTGATTCGCTTTCGCGGTCCACCAAGATCAGGCTGATCCTTACCCGCCACGAACAGGGCGCAGGCTTCATGGCCGCAACCTATGGGCGACATACCGGCAAGACCGGCGTCTGCATTGCCACGCTTGGGCCGGGTGCCACCAATTTCGTGACGGCCGCTGCCTATGCGACGCTCGGCGGCATGCCGATGATGATGATCACCGGGCAAAAACCTATCAAGAAATCGAAACAGGGCCGG
>JANOAJ010000149.1:0-14721 GCA_031411035.1 Sphingomonadales bacterium | reverse complement strand
TTCTTGCGCAGTGTTGCAATTCCTCAACACATTGCCCGAATCGCTATCTCATGCGATGGCTTGCGGCGGAAATAATCGCGTCTATAACGCGCCCGCAACTGACGTTTGTGCCAAGGAATCCGATCATGAAGCCTGTACCTGTTATCGCAGCCATCGCGCTTGTCGCCCTGCTGCCCGGCTGCGCCTTCATCAAGGAAGACCTGTCCAAGGGCGTTGGCTATTTTGGCGGCGGCGACAAGGAAGACAAAGCCCGCAAGGTTGAGCTGGCCGCATCCAAGGTTACAACCATTGGCGTAAACGCCTATCTGTGGCGTGCAGCGCTGGATACCGTGTCTTTCATGCCCCTGCTCCAGACCGATTCCAACGGCGGCGTGATCGTGACGGACTGGTATGTGAACCCGGCCGCCACCAGCGAGCGGATGAAACTGACTGTCTCCATCCTTGATCAGGATCTCCGCGCGGACGCGCTGCGTGTGGCGGCTTCGCGCCAGACCCTGCAGAACGGCCAGTGGATCGATGCCCCGGTTCAGGCAGCCACCGTGCAGAAGCTGGAAGACATCATCCTCACCAAGGCCCGCGATCTGCGCCGGAGTGCGGTTGCGGGGTAAGAAATTTCTTCCTGCCTTCCTGCCTTCGTGTGAGCCCTGAAATACCGGGGCGCACGCTGAAGCCTTGTGATGTTTCACAGGAAGGCACGAAGGCACGAAGGAAGAACCATAATAATGTCAGCCCGTTTCAATCCCCTGAAAGCCGATGGCCACTGGCAGAAGGTGTGGGAAGACGCGCAGGTTTTTGCGGCCCCGCCTGCCGCTGATCCCCGGCCCAAGGCCTATGTGCTTGAGATGTTTCCCTATCCTTCGGGCCGCATCCATATGGGGCATGTGCGCAATTACACGATGGGCGATGTGCTGGCGCGCTACAAGGGGATGACAGGCCACGCCGTGCTCCACCCGATGGGCTGGGACAGCTTCGGGATGCCGGCCGAAAATGCCGCAATGGAAAAGAAAGTCCATCCCGGCACCTGGACCCGCGCCAACATCGCCGCGATGAAAGCGCAGCTCAAGCGGCTGGGCCTGGCGATTGACTGGAGCCGGGAATTGTCAACCTGTGAGCCGGACTATTACGGGCAGGAACAGGCGCTGTTCCTTGATCTTTTCAGGGCGGGCCTCGTCTATCGCAAGGAATCCTCGGTCAACTGGGATCCGGTCGATATGACCGTGCTTGCCAATGAGCAGGTGATTGACGGGCGCGGCTGGCGTTCCGGCGCGCTGGTCGAGAAGAAAAAGCTCAGCCAGTGGTTCCTGAAAATCACCGACTTTGCCGAGGAACTGCTCGAAGGGCTGGATCATCTGGATCAGTGGCCCGACAAGGTCCGCCTGATGCAGGAAAACTGGATCGGCAAGTCCAAGGGGCTGAACCTGACCTTCAACCTGACCGGCACGCAGGACGGGATCGATGTGTTCACCACGCGGCCCGACACGCTGTTCGGCGCGAGCTTTGTGGCGATTGCGGCGGAGCATCCGCTCGCGCATCAACTGGCGAGCAATGCCCCGGAATTGCAGCGTTTCATTGAGGAATGCCGCAAGGGCGGCACCACCGCCGCCGAGATCGAGACGGCCGAAAAGCAAGGCTTCAACACCGGCCTGACCGTGGAACACCCGCTTGACCCAAGCTGGCACCTGCCCGTCTATGTCGCGAACTTCGTGCTGATGGAGTATGGCACGGGCGCGGTGTTCGGCTGCCCGGCGCATGACCAGCGCGATCTCGATTTCGCGCGCAAATATCATCTGAGCGTCACCCGCGTCGTCGCGGAAGGGGAAGACGAAGACCCCCATTTTGAAGGCAGCACGGCGTACACCGGCCCCGGCAGGATCGTGAATTCCCACTGGATGAACGGGATGAGCGTGGACGAAGCGAAAGCGGACGTCATCGCCAAGGCCGAACAGGAAGGCTGGGGTGAAGGCCAGACGCAATACCGGCTGCGTGACTGGGGCGTTTCGCGCCAGCGTTACTGGGGCACGCCCATCCCGATCATTCATTGCGACTTCTGCGGCGTATTGCCCGCGCCGCGTTCCTCGCTGCCGATTGCGCTGCCTGACGATGTCAGCTTTGACATTCCCGGCAATCCGCTTGACCGGCACCCGACATGGAAGCACGTCGCCTGCCCGAACTGCAAGGAACCGGCACGGCGCGAAACGGATACGCTCGATACCTTTGTCGATTCGAGCTGGTATTTCATCCGCTTTGCCAGCCAGCCCAAGGACAAGCCGTTCGATGCGGCGGAAGCGGCGGCGTGGCTGCCTGTGGGGCAGTATATTGGCGGGATCGAACATGCGATCCTCCACTTGCTTTACGCCCGCTTCTGGACGCGCGCGCTGAAACATATCGGCAAGCTGGACGTGGCCGAACCCTTCAAGGGGCTGTTCACGCAAGGCATGGTGACGCACGAAACCTATCGCGCGACCAAGCCGGTGCTAAACCTCAAAGGCGATCCCTGGATCAGGGACGGGGAAGCCGTTACCGAATCCTTCTGGGTTGGCCCCGAAGACATTGAGCGGCGCGATGGCGTGCTGGTGTACAAGGCTGACGGTTCCTCCATCGAGGTCGGCCGCATCGAGAAAATGTCCAAATCCAAGAAGAATGTCGTCGATCCCGATCCGATGTTCGATGCGTATGGCGCGGACGCGGTGCGCTGGTTCATGCTCAGCGATTCGCCGCCGGAGCGGGATCTGGAATGGTCGGAAAGCGGGATTGAGGGAACGTGGCGGTTTGCCAACCGGATATGGCGGCTGTTTGACAGCGTCGCCCCTGCGGAGGCAGGGGCCTCTGCGGCGCTGGGCTCCGAACAGGCTCCTGCCTCCGCAGGGACGACGGATCTGCGCAAGCTCCTCCACCGCACCATCGCGGGTATCGGCACCGACATCGAAGCGCTGCATTTCAACAAGGCCGTCGCCAAAGTGCATGAACTGGTCAATGCCATCGAGAAGGCGGCTGACAGTGCGGACAAGGCGGATGCCATCCGCACCCTCGCGCGCCTGATTTCCCCCATGCTGCCGCATCTGGCCGAAGAAGGCTGGGCGGCAATGGGGGGCGAGGGTCTGGTCGCGCAACAGGCCTGGCCTGCGCATGATCCGGCCCTGCTGATCGATGACGAAGTCACCATCGCCGTGCAGGTGAACGGCAAGCTGCGCGATACGCTGACCGTGGCCAAGGCGCTCGACAAGGCCGGGCTGGAAGCCGCCGCGCTTGCTTCGGAAAAGGTGATCCGCACGCTGGATGGCGCGATGCCCAAGAAGGTGATTGTTGTTCCGGGCCGACTCGTTAACATCGTCGCATGAAACCTGCCCTTGCCCTTTCCCTGATGCTGCTCCTCTCCGCCTGCGGCTTGCGCCCGCTCTACGGCGGCGGTGGGGGCGGGCAGGTGGCGCAATCGCTTCGTTCGGTGTCGGTCGCTCCGATTGACGGCAAAGCGGGCTGGCTGGTGCGCAATGCGCTGGAAGACCGGCTCGGCAGCCAGAATAGCGGGGCCGCGCGGTATCGGCTGGAGATTGAGCTGGATGACCAGATTGGCGGCTTTGGCGTGCGGCGGGATGATGCCGTAACCCGGGAACGCCGCACCCTGCGCGCGCGCTACAAGCTGGTGGAAGCCGCCCAGGGCACAGTGGTGCTGGATGCAACGGCCGGGTCTGACGCGGGCATTGACGTGGTCAGTTCCGAATATGCGACCGTTGCGGCGGAAGACACCGCGCTGGAACGGCTTTCGCAGACGGTGGCGGATCAGATCGTTGCGCGCGTTGCGCTTTACGTTCAGCGCACGTCCGCCCCATGAAAGCCAATGCCGGGCAGATCGAGCGCGCGCTTGATGCCCCGCCTGCGGACATTCGCCTGTTCCTGCTTTACGGCCCCGATGAAGCGACCAGCCATGCCCAGGCTGCGCGTCTGGCCCGGGCGATGGGTGGGGACGCGGAGCGGATCGATCTGGATGGCCCCGCGCTGAAAGCCGATCCGGCGCTGCTGGCGGACGAAGCGGCGTCCATCTCCCTGTTCGGCGGCAAGCGCTATATCCGGGTGACGGGCATGGGCGATGAAAGCATGGCTGCGGTGAATGCGCTGCTTGATGGCGTGACGGGCGGCAATCCGGTTGTGGCGATTGCCGGTGCGCTCAAAGGTACGTCCGCGCTGGTGAAGCGCGCAATGGCGGACAAGGCCGTGATGGCCTGCGCCAATTATCCGCTGGAAGGCGAAAAGGCCGATGCGCTGGCGATGGCACTGGCGCGCGAACAGGGCGTGCGGCTGCATCCCGATGCGGCGCGCGCGATGGCAGCGGCGGCTGGCTATGACCGTGCGGTCATGGCGCGTGAGGCGGAAAAGCTGGCACTTTATCTCGATGCCGCGCCGGATCGGCCCAAGGACGCCGGCACCAGTGACCTGGAAGCGATTGGCGCGGGCGAAGGCGAAGGGGAGCTTTCCCGTCTGGTAGATGCCGTCCTGGATGGGCAGCCCGCCTTGCTGGCGGCCGAACTGGCCGTGCTGGGTGAGGAAGGTCTGGAAGGCATCCCCCTGATTCGCGCCATCGCCCGCCGCGTCCAGTTGCTGGGCAGCATGGCCGCACGCGTGGCAGACGGGGAGAATGCCGGTGCCGTATCCGAATCGGCAACCCGCACGGTCTTCTGGAAGGAGAAAGCCCCGATCCAGCGCCAGTTCCGCCATTGGCCGGCAGACCGGCTTGCCACGGCTGCCGAACGGCTGCTGGCCGCCGAGCGCGCGATCAAGGGAGCAGGGTCTGCCGGGCCGATTCTGGCGGAAGCGGAGTTCGTCGCGATTGCGCGCGCGGGGCAGCGACGGCGATAGCCAACACGCCCGATTGACTTTTCCGCGTCTCCGCTCTAACCGCGCAGCCCAACCGAGGTCGTCCTTCGCGGGCGGCCCTTTTTCGTTTAAGACGTTTTGAGGATATGAGCGATGAAGCGCACTTTTCAGCCGAGCAATCTCGTGCGCGCCCGGCGGCACGGCTTTCGCAGCCGGATGTCAACCGTGGGGGGCCGTGCGGTGATTCGCGCGCGTCGCAACCGCGGCCGCAAGAAGCTTTCCGCTTAATTTCCATATCGCAGCGCCGCGATTTTCTTGCGGCTAATTCTGCCAAGCGCGCACCCGGGCCCGGGTTCGTGCTTTTGGTGCGTGATCGCCAGGATGGCGACGCGCAGATGCGGCTGGGCATCACCGTTACCAAGAAAATCGGCAACGCCGTTGTGCGCAACCGGATGAAGCGGCGCTTTCGTGCTTTGGCCCGCAATGTGTTGCCTGATTTGGGTATCAGCGGCGCGGATCATGTGCTGATTGGCCGGGCAGGCGGGGTAGAGCGCGATTTTGCCGCCCTGCGCACCGAACTGGTCAAAGCCCTGAAGCGCGTTGCCCCGTGATCGCAAAGCTGCTGATCCTGATTGCGCGCGGGTGGCAAAAGGGGCCATCGGCCATCCTGCCGCCCTCCTGCCGCTACATGCCTTCATGTTCGGCCTATGCAATCGAGGCGCTCACGCGCTATGGGGCCGCAAAAGGTGGCTGGCTGGCGCTTCGGCGCATTGCCCGCTGCCATCCTTGGGGTGGTCACGGCTTTGATCCGGTTCCCTGATATGTGGAAGGACGTTTTCTAGTGGATAATCAGCGCAACATGATCACTGCGATCGTGCTGTCCGTCCTTGTGCTTCTGGGCTGGACCTTCATTTCGGAGCGCTATTTCCCGCAGCCCAAGCCGGCTGTCACCGTGCAGAAGCCCGGGGCACCCGTGGCAACACCGGCCGCCGCCGCCGCGGCAAGCCGTGTGGACGTTGCCGCCGCCCTTTCCGGCCCGGCACGCCTTTCCGTTGCCACGCCCCGCCTCAAAGGTTCAGTGAACCTCAAAGGGGCCGTGATCGACGATCTGGTGCTGCTTGATTACAACGAAACCACCAAGAAAAGCTCGCCACCGGTGCGCCTGCTGTCCCCCGCCAACGCCAAGACCGCCTATTTTGCGGGATTCGGCTGGTCTGGTGAAGGGCTGGCTGCGCCGAACGCGAACACGATCTGGCAGGCCGATGGCACCGCGCTGACTCCGGAAACGCCCGTAACGCTGAGTTGGGCCAACGCCACCGGCCAGACATTCCGGATCATTCTGTCGGTCGACAAAAACTATATGTTCTCCGTCCAGCAGACGGTGACCAATGCGGGCACCGTCGCAGTGGCCGTGAAGCCCTACGCCTATGTAAGCCGCTTTGGCGCGTCAAAAGACCCCAGCACCTGGACAAACCATATCGGCCCGCTGGGCACTTTCAATGCCAAGATGGACTATGACGTAAACTGGAAAGACATTGACGAAGCCGGGCCAACGGGCCAGCGCTTCCCCTCCAAGGGCGGCTGGATCGGCTTTAGCGATCATTACTGGCTGACCGCACTTGTCCCCGATCAGGCCGCGAACATTGACGCCGGTTTCCGCACCGGTAACGGCAGCTATCAGGCTGAATTCACCACTCCCCAGGCCATGATTGCGCCGGGCGCGACGTCGACAACCACCACGCGCTTTTTTGCCGGTGCCAAGGAAGTGCGCGTTCTGGAAGGCTATCAGGAAGCCGGCGTCCCCTTGTTCGGCAAGGCGATTGACTGGGGCTGGTTCGAAATCATCGCCAAGCCCTTTTTCTACCTGCTCGACTGGCTGTTCCATCTGGTCGGCAATTTCGGGTTCGCGATCATAGCGCTGACCTTCATCGTGCGCGGCGCGATGTTCCCCATTGCCCAGCGCCAGTTTGCCAGCATGGCGGCGATGCGGATCGTCCAGCCCAAGATGAAGGCAATCCAGGACAAATGGAAGGATGACAAGCAGCGCCAGCAGCAGGAAATCATGGAACTGTACAAGACGGAGAAGATCAATCCGCTGGCGGGCTGCCTGCCCATTCTGCTCCAGATTCCGGTTTTCTACGCGCTGTACAAAGTGCTGACGCTGACGATCGAAATGCGGCACCAGCCCTTCATCCTGTGGATCAAGGATCTGTCCGCGCCCGATACCGCGCATGTGCTGAACCTGTTCGGAATTCTGCCCTTCACCCCGCCCGTTGGCTTCCTCAGCATCGGCGTTCTGGCCGTGTTGCTGGGCGTCACCATGTATCTGCAGTTCAAGCTCAACCCCGCGCCGATGGATCCGATGCAAGCACAGATGTTTGCCATCATGCCCTGGGTGATGATGTTTGTGATGGCCCCCTTCGCGGCCGGCCTGCAGCTCTATTGGGTGGTGTCCAACCTGCTGACCATTGCCCAGCAGAAATTCCTCTATTCCCGCCATCCGGAAATGAAGACGCCCGCGCCGGTCGTGGCAAAATGAGCTGGCCTGAAGAGGATGTGGAAGCGGCCCGGAAGATATTTTCCGGACCGATCGGCTTTCTGAAATCCGCCCCGACACTCGAATTCCTGCCCGAGCCATCGGTCAATGAAGTGGCCTTTGCCGGGCGTTCCAATGTCGGCAAGTCATCGCTGCTCAACGCGCTGACCAACCGCAACGGCCTGGCACGCACATCCAACACACCAGGGCGGACGCAGGAACTCAATTTCTTCGATGTCGGGGATCCGGTGAAATTCCGGCTGGTCGATATGCCGGGATATGGCTTTGCGACAGCGCCCAAGGATGTCGTCAAGAAATGGCGCTTCCTGATCAATGATTTCCTGCGCGGGCGGCAAGTGCTGAAACGCGCGCTGGTGCTGATCGACAGCCGCCACGGGATCAAGGATGTTGATCTGGACGTGATGGGGATGCTGGATGCCGCCGCCGTCAGCTACCGCCTGGTGTTGACCAAGGCAGACAAGATCAAGGCCAGCGAACTCGACGCCGTGACTGCCGCAACGGCGGTGGAAGCGCGCAAGCACCCTGCCGCACACCCGGAAATCATCGTGACGTCCAGCGAAAAGGGCATGGGGCTGGCCGAATTGCGCGCGGCAGTGCTGGAAGCCGTCAGCTAAGCGCGAACTTCCGCAGATATTCGTAATAGGGCTGGCAGGCATCCCGGACACGTGCCTGCGCGTCATCCAGTGTCACGGCACTTTCGGGCGGCGCTTCAAAGCCGGTCGATTGCAGCACCTGGCCATACCAGTGCGACGCCCAGATGCCGTCCGTATCCCGCCCGCCCGCTTCCCAGCGGAGCATCGCCGGATCCCATGCGATCCCCAGTACGGCACACAGTCGGGTAAGCACTGCTTCAGGATCAGCCAGCACATCGGCGCTATCCACCACCGGAGGGGCATGGCCCAGCCGGTCTGCCTCCCGGTCAAAGAAATGCTGCTGGCGCGCGCAGCCCAGATCGTCAGGCGTTACCGTTACCCGCTTCTTGGCATAGCTCGCGATCACCCGCGCCGGATCGCGGATCAGGAAGGCGTGGCGAAAGCCCGGCAGGTCATCATAATCCACCGGCCCGATCATATGGTGCGCCATATGCTTCTGATACCAGATCGGGGCGGACGCGGAGCCGGAAAGCCTATGGGCGATGGACGCCCAGTCACAGTCCATCGATGCGATCACGTCTTCACGCATCGCCTGATCCGCGCCGCTGTCTTTGAGGAACGCGCCGTAAAAGGGCTCATCCGTGACGACTGTATCCGCCCGCGCGCCAAAGCTGCGCATCATCGCGGTGGACAGGTTTCGCGGCCCGCTCCACATCGCGATGCGGATGGTCACGGCCTGCCCCGTGCCGCCACGTCTTGTTCGATAAGCGTCCGGTAGAGAAGCTGCAAACGCTCCACCATCGGCCCCCGCCCCGCGGTCAGCACCCGCCCGTCAATCGTATGGGCGGGAACCACTCCCGCGAATGTTCCCGTCACGAAAGCTTCATCCGCACCGTACACGTCGGTCAGCGAAAAATTGCGCTCGAACACCGGAATGCCATGCGCCTTGCACAGATTGACCACATTGCGCCGTGTGATCCCGTCCAGACAATAGTCGCCCGAAGACGTCCACACTTCTCCCTTGCGCACGATGAAGAAATGGGTGGAATTGCAGGTGGCGACAAAGCCGTGCGGATCCAGCATCAGTGCCTCATCCGCACCTGCCTGCGCTGCCTGGATGCAGGCCGTGATGCAGTTCAATTTGGAATGCGAATTGAGCTTGGGATCCTGCACCGCCGGATCACCGCGCCGGACATGCACGGTGAAGAGCGACAACCCTTTTTCCACCGTGGCAGGCAGCGGATCTTTATGTTCGGCAATGATCACGATGGTCGCGGGCGACACCACCACGCGTGGATCCTGATACGGCGTGGAACGGATGCCGCGCGTCACCATCAGGCGGATATGGCAGGACTCCATTTGGTTCGCGTCGATGGTGTCATAGAGCCGCGCTTCCATCCCGGCACGGGTGATGCCGATATCCATCGCAATGGCCCTGGCCCCTTCCCATAACCGGTCGAGATGCTGATCCAGAAATGCCATCCGACCGGCGTGGACGCGAATTCCTTCCCACACACCGTCGCCCAGCATGAAACCGCTATCGAACACGGAAACGGTCGCCTGCGCGCGGGGAACCAGCGCGCCATTGACGTTGATCAGGATCGCATCATTGCGCGAATCGGGAGTGAAATCATGGGTGCCAAGAGCCATCAAAGAATCCCCGCAAACAGTCCGTTCAGCGCTTGCCTGATTGCGACCCTGTCAGCAGGTGCGACACTGCCGATCTTGCGTTCCATCAAATTGAAGGCAACCGAATTGAGTTTGGCGCGAACGACACAAGGCATCCGCAAGCCCGCGCTTTCGAGATCGGAGATCGGCACATCGAACGGCCAACACGACTGCTTCGCAGAGGTAATCATCGCCACAATGGCGACCCCGCTTTGCTGCCCGAATGCGGCATAGTCGGAAAGGATCACGGCTGGCCTGACAACAGATACGTTCCGGTCGGCAAAGGGAAACGGCGTGACGACGATATCGAACGAACTATAAGTCACGAAATGCTTCTTCATCCTCAGGGCTCAGCCACTCGTCGGCAAAGCTGAGCCAGGTGAGCGGATCCCAACCTTTCAGATCCTTAGGAAGCAAGCGTACCGTCGCTGTGCCGTCCCTGACGGCCCAGGCAATCGTATCGCCCGCCTTGATCCCGAGTGCCGCGCGAATGTCGGCTGGCACCGTTGCCTGGAATTTGGATGTGACTTTGCTAAACTCCATGAGGTAATACGTAATACCGTATTACCTCATGGTCAATCAGAAGTGCAGCGCCCGCCCATAAGCGCTCAGCACAGATTCATGCATCATCTCGGACAGCGTCGGATGCGGGAATACCGTGTCCATCAGTTCGCGCTCGGTGGTTTCCAGCGTCTTGCCAACGACATAGCCCTGGATCAGTTCGGTCACTTCCGCGCCGATCATGTGCGCGCCGAGCAACTCGCCGGTCGCTTCGTCAAACACCGTCTTGATAAAGCCTTCCGCTTCGCCAAGCGCGATGGCCTTGCCATTGCCAATGAAGGGGAATTTGCCGACCTTCACCTTGTAACCCGCTTCCTTTGCCTTGGCCTCGGTAAGCCCGACGCTGGCAATTTGCGGGTGGCAATAGGTGCAGCCCGGAATGTTGAGCGGATCCATCGCATGTGGGTGGCCGCCCGCAATCGCTTCTGCCGCGATCACGCCTTCATGGCTTGCCTTGTGCGCGAGCCAGGGGCCAGCGGTCACATCGCCAATCGCATAGACGCCCGGCACATTGGTGCGGCACATGCCATCGGTCTTGATATGGAATCGCTTGTCCGGTTCGATCCCCAGCGTCTCCAGCCCGATATTTTCCACATTGGGCACGATGCCAACGGCAACGATCACATGGCTGAATTCCTCAGTGGTCACGGTGCCGTCCGGCGCCTTGATCTCTGCCGTCACGCCCTTGTCACCACTGGTGATTTTCTGGACACCAGTGCTGGCGCGAATGTCCATGCCCTGCTTGGTGAGTGCCTTGTGCAGGAATTCGGAAACTTCCGCATCTTCAACCGGCACAATCCGGTCGAGCATTTCCACTACGGTCACTTTCGCGCCCATATCATTATAGAAGCTGGCGAATTCGATGCCGATGGCACCCGATCCGATGACGAGCAGCTTGGTGGGCATTTCGGGCGGCACCATTGCGTGCCGATACGTCCAGATGCGTTTGCCGTCTGCCTTGGCAAAGGGCAGATCACGCGCGCGGGCACCCGTCGCAATAATGATGTTCTTCGCGCTCAGCTCCTCGGTCGCACCGTCCTTGGTGACAGACAGCTTGCCCGGCGCGGTCAGCTTGCCATCACCGAAATGCACGGTGATCTTGTTCTTCTTCATCAGGCCGGTGACGCCCATATTGAGCTGCTTGGCCACCCCGCGCGAACGTTTCACCACAGCTTCGATATCCGCCGTGATATTGTCAGCCGCGAGGCCATAATCTTTCGCGTGCTGCATATAGTGGAGAATCTCTGCCGACCGGAGCAGCGCCTTGGTGGGAATGCACCCCCAGTTGAGGCAGATGCCGCCAAGGGATTCGCGCTCGACAATGCCGACCTTAAGGCCAAGCTGCGCCCCGCGGATCGCGGCAACATAACCACCGGGGCCGGAGCCGAGAACGATGAGGTCGTAGGAAGACATGAGGCGAATCCTTTATTCAGATGACGCGTTGAACTGCCGTGGCCGGTTATCGCCGTCCACTGCCACAAAGGTGAAGCGGCCGGTAGCCACCGTCTCGGTCAGATCGCCATCGCGTTCGCGGCGCTCTGCACGGGCGGCGATTGTCATGGAAGAGCGTCCCGTAGTCTCCATTTTCGTAAAGACAGACAATTCGTCGCCCATCACCGCGCCCGTGGGGAAACGTATTTCATCGGCTGCGACGATTATTGCCCGCCCACGGCTGCGCCGCGATGCCAGAGATGCCGCGCCCAGCGCCATTTGGCTGACAATCCAGCCTCCAAATGCACCGCCATAGGGATTCATGTCGCCGGGCATGACTGTGACACGAATATCGGGAATGGCGTCAGGCACTTACGCCACTAGCCCCAGCGGCGTCTCCACCAGTTCCTTGAAGACTTTCATCAGTTCCGCGCCGTCCGCGCCGTCAATTGCGCGGTGATCGAAGGATCCCGTGGCCGACATTACCGTGGCGATCGCCAGCGCGTCATCGACAACATAGGGCCGCTTTTCGCCCGCGCCGATCGCCATGATCATGCCCTGGGGCGGGTTGATGACGGCTTCGAACTGCTTGATGCCCATCATGCCCATATTGCTGAGCGAGGCTGTGCCGCCCTGATATTCGCTGGGCTGGAGCTTGCCCTCTTTCGCCTTGGCCGCGAGCGCTGCCATTTCGGTGGAGACGGTGGAAATGCTTTTGCCGCCCGCGTCGGTGATGATCGGGGTGATCAGGCCGTTTGGCACGCTGACCGCCACCGAAATGTCAGCGCGGCTGTACATCCGCATGATATCGCCCGCGAAGGAGACGTTGCATTTGGGCACCTGCACCAGGGCCACGCCCAGCGCCTTGATCAGCATGTCATTGACGGACAGTTTCACGCCGCGGCTCGCAAGCCCGGCATTGAGTTCGCCGCGCAGCTTGAGCAGCGCATCCAGACGGATGTCCACCGTCAGATAGATGTGCGGCACTTGCTGCTTCGATTCGGTCAGGCGGCGCGCAATCGTCTTGCGCATGCCGGAGAGTTTGACGTCTTCATGCGGAATGCCGAAATCCGGAAGCGCGGCAGATGCTGCAGGCGCTGCCGCCGGAGCCGACGTGGCGGCGGGTGCGGCTGGCGCGGCGGCGGTCGGCGCAGCGGCGCCCTTGGGTGCACCCGCCAGATCGGCCTTGACGATGCGGCCGCCCGGGCCCGATCCCGCCACGCCCGAAAGATCGATGCCCTGGGCTGCGGCCAGACGCTTGGCGAGGGGCGAGGCGATGATACGGTCACCCGACGCCGCTTTGGCTGCGGGTGCCGGAGGGGGCGGCGGAACGGCGGCCTCCCCTTTGGGCGGCGGCGCAGCCGCTTCCGCCTTTGCCGCCGGAGCAGCCTTGGCGGGCGCAGCCTCTTCCCCTTCACCCTGTATCCGGGCGATGACGGTGCCAACCTTCACGCCCTCCGTGCCTTCCGCGACAAGGATTTCGGTGACCACGCCTTCATCAATCGATTCGAACTCCATCGTGGCCTTGTCGGTTTCGATCTCTGCCAGAAGATCACCGGACGCGACGCTATCGCCCACTTTCACCAGCCATTTGGCAAGGGTCCCTTCCTCCATTGTGGGAGAAAGGGCGGGCATTTTGAGTTCGATGGCCATGGAGCTTGTCACCCTGTCGTTCGCTGTCGTTTACCCTACGTAACGGCAAGCGGTCGCGGCGAAAAGGGGCAACCCCTTGCGCATGCACAAAACTTGGCGCAGCTTTCCTGATTGAGGGGCAAATGGGGGATGGAAGCAGCCATGCGGACGTATCTGGTCGTGATTGACGAGACCGAGGAATCCGAAGTCGCCTTGCGCTTCGCCGCCCGCCGCGCCGCGAAAACCGGGGGTGCGGTGGAAATACTGGTGCTCGTTCCCAAGCAGGATTTTGTGGCCTGGGGCGGGGTTCAGGCCACCATCGAAAGCGAGGCGATGGAAAATGCCGAAGCGCTTGTCATGCGCGCCACAACCATGCTGGGGGCCGATCTGGGCGAACAGCCGGAAGTGAAAGTCCGCCAGGGCGATGCCATTGCCTGCATCCAGGCCGCGCTGGCCGATAACCCGGGCATCGCCGCCCTTGTGCTGGGTGCGGCCAAGACCGGTTCACCCGGCCCGCTGGTTTCGCATTTCGCCGGCGCGGATTCGGGCAGCCTGCCCTGCCCGCTGATGATCGTGCCGGGATCGTTGAGCCGGGAAGCGCTGGACCGGCTAAGCTAACGGGCCGACCCTGCCCATTACCCGGCGAAAGTTACTTTCCGCGCTTCTTCCGGTGGCTTTCCAGATCAAGCACCGCATTGTCAGCGCCTTCGGGCAGCAGCCCCATACGGCGGGCGACTTCCTGATAGGCCTCCACTTCCCCACCCAGATCACGACGGAAGCGATCCTTGTCGAGCTTTTCGTTCGACACCATGTCCCACAGGCGGCAACCATCGGGGCTGATCTCGTCTGCCAGGATGATCCGGCTATATTCATTTTCCCAGATGCGGCCGAATTCCAGTTTGAAATCCACCAGGCGGATGCCAATCGCGGCAAACATGCCGGACATGAAGTCATTCACGCGGATCGCCATATCGGCAATGTCGTGCATTTCTTCCTGGCTGGCCCAGCCGAAACAGGCGATATGTTCGTCCGTGATCATCGGATCGCCCAGCGCATCATCCTTGTAATAATATTCGATGATGGTGCGGGCCAGTGGCTCGCCTTCTTCCAGCCCCAACCGCTTGGCGAGCGACCCTGCCACAACATTGCGCACGACCACTTCAATCGGCACGATTTCCACCTGTCGCACAAGCTGTTCGCGCATGTTGAGGCGGCGGATGAAATGGGTGGGAATGCCGATATTGCCAAGCAGGGTAAACACATGCTCCGAAATGCGGTTGTTGATCACGCCCTTGCCGTTGATCGTGCCCTTTTTCTGGGCGTTGAACGCGGTCGCATCATCCTTGAAATACTGGATGATCGTGCCGGGCTCCGGTCCTTCATACAGGATCTTGGCCTTGCCTTCGTAAATCATGCGGCGGCGCGTGGTCATTGGCTTGTCCATTCGTCACAAAAAGCGCGAAGCCCCGG